>NZ_JBFAJC010000059.1:0-65172 GCF_040655075.1 Actinoallomurus sp. NPDC050550
GTCGGCGGGCCCCTCCGGTCGTGCCAGTGACCCGACCGGCTCGTAGAACGAAGTGATCAGTACGAGCGGAACGGGCGCGTCCCATCGGGCCGCCCACCCAACGCCCGCGCCGCTTGACCTCATCCGGCAGCACCCCACCGCGACCGGTCAACACCCCCGATGACACGCGATGACCAGCCCGTCGCCCCGTCATCACCACGTCAACCGAACGGGCCGGAACGCTCCCCAGCAGACCCGAATCGACCCGCACGACACGACCCCCAAAACACCGACTGACCTGGACAGACCCGCCCGCACCGGATTGCGCCGGAACGGCCAGGAATGCCCAGGCCAGCCATAGGTCACTTGTTGTCCTTGCCGTCCAGCAGGAAGTCATAGATACGCGCGGTGCTCGGAATGGTCACGTCGATGCCGCTGCCTTCGCTCACCCCTTCATGATCACCCAGATCCGCACATGCCATGATCATTTTCGCGAAACCGCGCCTGGCCTGTGACGGCCGACCTGACGCAGGACATTCGTTGTACACCGCGCAGCCACCGGTCACGGGATCAGCAGGAGCTTCCCGGTGGTCGTGCGCGACTCGATGTCCGCGTGGGCCTTCGCGGCCTCGGCCGGCGGGTAGCGGCCCGGTCGGCTGTACTCTCCCCAATGACGCAAGGCTCTCGCGACTCTAATAGCCGAAGAACCAGTGGATATCGAAGTAGCGCGCGGTCGAGAAAGGATGATTTGGATCGGTGAGCATGCGGTAGATGAACTCGGCGGTGGAGCCCTCGAACCGCTCCCATACGCGGTAGTCGTCCTCCGTCGCAAGGATGGGCCACTTGTCAGGATCGGGGCCCTCGGTAAGCCAGTAGAAACTATGGCCCTGTTCGGAGCTCGCCCACTCCAGCAGCCCACCCGGCGTCGGGAACACCTCATACGGCTTCCATTGTCGGCTGTCGTTCTCCTTGACCCACTGGGCCAGTTGCTCGGTATGCCGGACGATGTCGAAACTCGAGATTCCGGCGTTGGGGACGTAGAACCGAAGGTACGCGTCGAAGGCACCCGATCCGAAGAGCTCGGCCAGCCTCTTGTAATCGCCCGGTAGTGCGGTCCCCATCCGATGCTCGACCGCTGCCCAGTCGACCGGATTCGTCAGGTCCGTATCCGAGCCCGTAACGGCGACGACCCGGTCCGCCCAAGAAACGCCTTCCGGGAGGCCGTCCATGGCTGGCTCGGCCCGCTCGGCGAGGAGCAGGATGAGCCGCAGGTCATCGTCGGTGCGGGTCGTGCCGCAGCCGATCCACCGGCCGCGGCACGCCCACGCATGGATCTCGACCAGCCGCTCCCCGAACGGCTCAAGCAGCGGCAGCCCGCTCCGTCCGGTGACCGCCGGGTCGCGGTGTCCGTCCATCACGAGCGTGCGTGGTCGCCCGTACCACTTACGCAACTCCTCCAGCAGCACGGACAGGCTGGCACCTGCCGAAACCGCGAGGCACACGTGCCCCGCCGCGTGCCCCGCTTCCGCGCATCGCAGTTCCCCGGTGTCCACCCAGGCCAACTGGTGGACGGCCTTGACAAGCTGGTCTGTGTCCATCGCAGGAGTAAACCGCATGCCACTGACGAAGTGCCGCGATACCCGGCACGACAGAGGCACCGCCTGGGGATACATTTCCTGCTCGACACCGCCAGCCGGACCTGGGGGTCGTCACCAAGGCCAACGTCGCCTGAAGCGAGCCCGGTCAGGCCGGTTCGAAGACCAACGGCTTGCTCAGCGTGGATCGCACCGGCGAGCGGGCGATGCGCTCTACGATCACGGGCCGGTGAGCCTCAAGCTCCGGGGCGAGAAGGAGTTCGTACCGGAACCGCGTCGTCGACTCCTCGCGTTCCAGGTGAACCCGCACACCCGATGCAGTTGACTATACGACCGGTCGGTCAGTATCTTCCAATCATGATCAAGGATGGTCGACTGCGCCGCGGCGAGCGCACCCGTGTCGCCGTGCTCGACCGCACTCTGCGACTGGCCTCGGTCGAGGGCCTGGACGGGCTGTCCCTGGCCCGGCTCGCCGACACGCTTAACCTCAGCAAGTCCGGCCTCTTCGCGCACTGGCCCTCCAAGGAGGCGCTCCAGCTCGCGGTGATCGAACACGCTCGGCAGCAGTGGGTCACGGAGGTGATCCACCCGGCACTGGAGGCGCCGCGCGGCGTGCGCCGGTTGTGGGCCGCACACGACCAGCGAATGGCGTTGTATGAGTCAGAGAAGCTGCCCGGTGGCTGCTTTTTCGCGAACTCCTATTTCGAGTACAACGCCCGTCCCGGAGCCGTTCGCGAGCGGCTCGTGGCGGAATTGACTGACTGGATGGGGTTTTTGACCGGGCTGGCTGAACAATCGGTCGAGGTCGGCGATCTCCCCCCTGAGACCGACCCCGCCGACCTCGCCTATCTAATCGACTCCCTCGGTGTCTATGCCGCGATGCAGGCGCCCGTCCGCGGAGCCGCGGTGACCTGCCGGCACTCCCGCCGCGCCCTGCTGGGCCACCTGCGAACGCTCACGACCGACCCGACGATTCTTCCGGAGCTGACATGAGCCGGACCGTTACCGAGGCATCCCGGGTCCCGTACGGGTAACGCCGCCCGGGCTCTCGTGCACTTCGACGACCTCGACCCCATGGGCGTGCTGCACAACGCGCGCTACGCCGTGCTGGTCGAGCGCGCCATCACCGCCTGGAAGGAGAACGTGACGTGACCGCCATTTCCGGCCCTAACCTGTTCGCGGCCGAGTTCAAAGCCGACCCGTACCCGGTCTTCGACAAGTTGCGTCGGGAGGCACCGGTGCGGCCGATCGAGCTGCCCACCGGGCGCGGCTGGCTGGTGACGCGGTACGCCGACGTCCGGCAGGTGCTCGCCGACCCGAGGCTGTCCAAGAGCCTCGACGAAGTCCCGGTCGACCTGGGGTACAACCTGCTGCCGCCGGAGCGCCGGCGGGTCGCCTTCCACATGCTGAATGCCGACCCGCCGACGCACACCCGGCTGCGCCGGCTGGTGGCCAAGGTCTTCACCAGCGGACGGGTCGAGGGGTTGCGCCCGCGGATCCGCGAGATCGCCGAGGAGCTGGTGCGCCGGACGGCCGGCCGGGGGCGGGCCGACCTGGTGGCCGACTTCTCGTTCCCGTTGCCGATCACGGTTTTCTGCGAACTGGTCGGCGTGCCGACCGCGGACCGCGACGCGTTCCGGGCCTGGACCGGCGCGATGGTCGCCCCGCCCACGCCGGACAGTCTGATGGCCGCACGGGACCACATGACCGACTACCTCGCGGCGTTGATCGTGGATAAACGACGCCACCCCGGTGACGACCTGCTGTCGGATCTGGTCGCGGTGCGGGGCGAGGACGACCGGCTCAGCGAGCCGGAACTGCTGTCCATGGCATTCCTGCTGCTACTGGCCGGCTTCGAGACGACCGTGAACCTGATCGGCAACGGCGTCTACCTGCTGCTCACCCACCCGGACACGTACGCCCGGCTGCGCGCCGACCGCAGCTTGATACCGGCGGCGGTGGAGGAGTTCCTGCGGTTTGAGAGCCCGCTCGCGGGCAGCACGCCCCGGGTCACCACCGAGCCGGTGGAGATCGGCGGGGTCACCATCCCGGCCGGGGAACTGGTATTCGCCTCGCTCGCCTCGGCCAACCGCGACCCCGACCGCTACGCCAACCCGGACCGCCTCGACATCGACCGCACCGACGGCGGGCACGTCGCCTTCGGCCACGGCATCCACTTCTGCGTCGGCGCTCCGCTGGCCCGGGTGGAAGGCCAGGTCGCCTTCGACACGCTACTGACCCTGCTGCCCGAGCTGCACCTGACCGTCCCCGCCGACGCGCTGGTCTGGCGGCCCGGCATCCTCATGCGCGGACTGGTCGACCTACCCGTCCACTGGTGACCGGCGCGTGCTCGGCGACCGGATGACCGCCCTGCGGGTCAGCGTGCGGTGCGGGCACCGTGCCAGCGGCCGATCAGGATCCCGCCGAGCACCAGGTCGGCCAGGAAGACCAGAATGCCGATGATCAGTAGGTAGAAGAGGCCTTCCACCGCGACTCCGGCGATGCCGAGCCCGATCGCCACGATGATGAGGGCCAAGAACAATGTCATGTCACAGCCTCCTTCCCGGAGTCCCTGTTCAGGGCCATACCCGCCAGCCAAGGGCGGTACGAGCGCCGGCGCGTTGGTCCCCCGGCTCCGGGGCGCTCATGGCCTACGGGACGGGCGCCCGCGCCTCCCGGGTCGCGGGAGGGGCGGGCGCCCGTGCCGGCTCTGCGTTACTCGATTCCGAAGCCGGTGAACTCCGCGCCGGAGATCTTGCCTGAGGCGTCCCCGGTGACGGCCGCCGCCGAGAGGCCGACGTCCTGGGTGGCCGCCGCGCTCGGCACCTGGGCGGTGGCGACCTGCTGCCAGGTCTTGCCGTCGAGGCTGAACGACCCGGTGAAGGTCGCCCCGGACCGCACGAGTTTGAGCTGCACGGGGTAACCGGAGAACCCGGTGTTCAGGGTGGTGTCCAGGTAACCGTCCCCATTGGCGTCCCACTGCATGACGACGCCGTTCGCGGGCGTGGCGGCCAGGATCACGTAGCCGGGACTCTTGGCGGACAGGTCGTTGCGGACGACGATGCCGGCCTTGGCCCAGACGCCCGTCGGGTCCTGCCGCGTGACCTTGGTGGTCACCGTCATGGCCTCCTTGCCCGCGCCCTTGCGGTAGAGGGCGCCGAACTGGTCGGTGCGCCCCCACTGGTCCTTACCGTCGGCGAAGACGGCGAACCGGTCGCCGAGCTGCCCGACGTGGGTGGCGGTGCCCGCGACGGTGCGATAGTCGGCCGACGGTGCCGCGAAGGCGGTGAAGGTCGTCGAACCGTCCGCCTTCCCGGTGCCGCCGGGGCCGTCCGCGAAGGTCGCCGAGGCGCCGACGCTCACGGTCGTGTCGGGGTCCGGAAGCGTCGCGGGCGGGGTGAGCGTCCAGGACGCGGTCGCCGAGGCGCCCGGCTCGATGGTGCCGAGCTCGGCCGGGTCCTGCGGCGTCGCCGTCCAGCCGTCCGGCGCGGCGAGGGTCACCTTCGTTCCCGTCACGGCGAGACAGCCGGTGTTGGTGACCTTGCCGGTGACGGTGGCCTTGCCGCCGCCGTCGACGTACGGCGAGCCGGGCGACAGCTCGACCGTCGCCGTCGGCGGCGTGGCCTTCGACGGGGCGCGGACGTCCACCTCGACGGTGTGGGTGGGCGCGGCCGATCCGAGCCCGATGCCGATCGTGTAGTGGCCCGGAGCGCACAGCTGCGGGGAGAACACCACGGGCACGGTGCCCTCGTCGTGGTGGCCGAAGGAGACGATCCGCGCGGGGGTGGTGAACCCGATCCCCCGGGCGAACGTCGTCGTGTCGGTCTGGGTCGCCTGGCCGTTCACGTAGAGCACGACGCGGGGGTCGGCGAGGTAGCCCGCTCCCCCGTTGTTGACCACCGTCCCGGTGACCGTCAGCGGCGCGCCCGCCTCGATGGCGCGGTGGTCGGACCTGACGGCGGTGACCGTGGCATCGGCCGGCGAGGTCATCCGCTGGTAGTTCGCCTCGTAGTCGGCGACCGCGCGGGCGACGCCGAGCTGCGGCACGGACCGTGTCCTCGTCCAGTTCAGCCGGATCACGCTCGCCTTCCGGGGCGACGTCAGGGTGACCTGGTTCCCGGAGATCCGGCCGGTGTGGCGGCCGTCCACGGTCACCGAGGTGAGGACGGTCCCGGCCGGCGCCGAGATCGCGAGGTGGTCCGGGGTGCCGCGAGTCGGCGGTGTGAGGCGCATCGTGGCGCCCTTCCCGTCGACGGCGGCGGTGTAGGACATCGGCCCGAAGTCGGTCTCCCCGCTGAAGCCCCACGGTCTGGCCGGGCCTGCTCGACTGGGGCGACCAGACGTTGGCGAGGTGCAGGGATCCGTCCGACGCCTCGTAGGCGAGCATGTCGCGCAGGAACGTCAGGTACTTGCCGGCGAACTCGGCGTGCGGCTGGGTCTGATCGGTGGAGGACCATCCCCAGCGCTGGGCCGAGGCCATGCCCTCCGAGGCCATGTGCGCGGCCGACGTGTGCGTCAGCAGGGAGTACAGCGACGACAGGGCCGCGTCCTGGTCGCCGCGGAGGATATCGGTGATCGACAAGGACATCGGCGTGTAGGAGTGCAGGGTGCTCTCCACGCCGCCGGACGGGTAGCCGAAGATCCCCTCGAACGTCTTGCCCCGCCAGGTGGCCAGGCTCTTGGTGATCCACGGGTCGTTCGGACGGAAGGCGTTCGCGGGCCAGACGGCCTCGAGGTTGCCCCAGTCGATCCCGTACACGCCGCCGTACCAGCCGTCGCGGACGCCCGGCGCCGCCATGCCCTCGGTCGTCGGCGGGATGACGCCCAGCTTTTTCACCTGCGGGGCGAGCTTGGAGCGCAGGATGCCGATGTACTGCGTGCGGCGCTGTTTCCACGTCGCGGCGGTCGCGCCGTCGCCGACCGCCTCGGCGATCTTCGCGGCCCCCTCCTCGCCGGCGATGTTCCACAGGTCGTACGTGAGGACGTGCCCACGGACACCTTCGTCGTCCTTCATCGTGGAGGCGGGGAACAGGCCGTCGTCGGACTGCCAGTACTGCCGGCGGACCTGCCACTCCCAGCCCATCGCCCGCTGGACGGCGGGCCAGACCTGGCGGGCGAACTCGGTGTCATGGGTGCGTTCGTAGTAGTTGGCGAAGGCCCACAGGGCCTCCCCGTTGCCGTCGTACTGTCCCGACTGGGAGATGAACTGGCCCGAGTCGGACTGCCAGTCGAGCATCTCGAGCGTGACCTGCTTGGCGACGTCGGTGAAGCCGGCGTTCAGGATGCCGTCGATGTCGAAGGCCGTGTCGCGCAGCCAGTAGTGGGCGTAGATGGTCGGGTTGGCGTTCCAGTAGTACCGGCCGTCGATGACGTTCATCAGGATCAGGGAGAACGCCAGGTTTGCCTTGTAGGCGTCCAGCACCTTGGTCTCGGCGCCGCTGCCGGGGACCTGCAGGACCGTCCCGGCCTGGTCGAGGGTCTTGTGCCAGAACTGCGCGGTCTGTTGCTCGTACCCGTCGTAGTCCGCGCCCTTGATCGGCGCCGTGTCGGAGTCCTGCCCGACGAAGTACGGCATCGCGAACGTGAGCGTGCGGGTCTGGTGGGGCTGGAGCGCGACGTCATAGTCCTGAGTGGCGCCGTCGGTGCCGCTGGGCGCCTGCCCGGAGAGCAGGAGGAGCTTCCCGTCGCCTCCGTAGACGCGGTGGTCGTCGTCCCAGCCCGGCGAGGCGGGCTTGCTCGGACCGGAGTTGCCGTTCAGGGCACCGATGCCCTTGGTGACGTCGAGGGTCGCCGAGAACCGGTGTGTGACCGGCGACGAGCCCGGGTTGGTGAGACTGACCTTGACGAAGTTCACCATGTTGTCGACGTCGGCCGTCACCTTCTTCGCCGGCAGGCCGTACGGCTGGGTGAAGGGAAGCTTGGCGACGCCCGGCACCTTGGCGGCGAAGAACCGGATCGCGTGCTGGACTCCGCCGGAGTCGAACTGCTCCGACATGATCGGCAGGTAGCCGTCCACCCAGGTCTTGACCCGCTGGTTCACGGGGGTCCGGGAGTCTCCGGTGGCGAACGTGAGGGCGCCGTACTCGTTCTGCAGGTAGCCCTCGGGGGTGATGATGGACCGTTCCGGTCCGCCGTACACCCCGATGGCGGCGCGGGGATAGCGGTACCAGTCGAACGGTTCGTTCGGGTCGTCCTTGACCGGCGGCAGGGACTGCTGCTCCTGCGGGGTCTGCATCACCCCATACGGGGAGCGCCGGTAGTCGTTGTAGGGATTTCCGTAACCGGAGGCGCCGGTCGTCGCCTGGACGAGCGCGGGCGACCCCGGCCGGGAGCGTGCGGGCCCGGGGGCCGCGGCCCATCCGGGGGTGACGAGGCCCAGCGCCAGCACCGGGGGCACGGCGAGCGCTAGGGCACGGCGGAGGAACGATCGCATGGCGAACCTGCCTTCTGGGGCGGAAGACGCGGAACGGCGGAGGGGGAAACGCCGGTCTTCTCCAGGTACCGGACGGCTCGGCGGGGATTTAGTAACGTATCGTTCGTAACTAAAACGCCCACGAGACCATCGGTCAAGAGGTGATCTTTTGACGAGTGAGTCGGTGCCGGTCGGTACAGGGCCACACGTGCTGCGGCGGATCAACGTCGTGACGGTGCTCGACGCGCTGCGCGCGGGCGGACCCCAGCGCGTCGCGGACCTGGTCACGGCCACCGGCCTGTCCCGGCCCGCCGTGACCCGGGCCATCGAGGCGCTGCGCGCCGAAGGCTGGGCGGAGGACGCCGATCAGGGCGAGGAATCCGGGGCCGGCCGCGAGGGCAGGATCGGCCGCCCCGCCGCCGTCATCCGGTTCCGGTCCGGCGCGGGCCACGTCCTCGGCGCCGACGTCGGACCGCACAAGATCCTCGCCATGGTCGCCGACCTGGACGGCAACGTGATCGCCGAGCGGCGCCACGACACCCACCGGCTCCGCCGCGGGGAGGACGTCCTCCGGGCTCTCCTCGGCATCGCCACCGACGTCCTGGCCGAGGCCGGCGTTCCGGCCGACGAGGTGCTGTCCGCGGCGATCGGCAGCCCGGGACTCGTCGACCCCGGGACGGGAACGGTCACGCTGGCTCCGAGCATCCCCGGCTGGGCCTCCCTCCCCGTCGCCGCCGAGCTCCGCTCGCTCCTCGCCTGCCCGATCGCCGTCCACAACGACGTCAACCTCGCCGTCCTCGCCGAGCGCTGGCGCGGGACCGCGACGGCGACGGAGAACCTCGTGTTCGTGCAGTGGGGCGCCCGCGTGGGCGCGGGCATCATGATCGACGGCCGGCTGCTCCAGGGGGCGAACGCGGCGGCCGGCGAGATCGGCTTCCTCGACCTCGCCGAGCACCCCGGAGCCGACGGCGCCATCACCCGGGACACGATGGGACCGTTCGAACGCCAGGTCGGCGCCGCCGCCATCATCGAACTCGCGCTCGCGGAGGCGGAAGGTCGGGGCGACGCCCGGCTGACGGAGGTCATGCTGCGGGCCAGGCCGCACGACGACGCGGCCGCGCTGTTCGACGCCGCGTCGGCCGGCAGCGCGCTCGCCGAATCGATCATCGACCAGATCGCCGCCCGCTTCGCCCGCGGCCTCGCCGCCGCCTGCCTGCTCATCGACCCGGAACTCATCGTGATCGGCGGAGGCGTGTCCCGCGCCGGCGAGCGGCTGCTGACGGTCGTCGAGCGGCATCTCCGCCGCCGCGCCCTCGTACGACCCCGGCTCGCGCTGTCCGCACTCGGCGACACCGCCGTCGCCGTCGGCGGGATCCGAAGCGCCCTGGACGACGTCGAGCGGCGCTACCTCTCCCCCGCCGCGCTGGGCGCCCGCCGCTGACGCTCGCTCCGCCGGCGGCCTTTGCCGCGCGGAGGTCCGCAGAAGGAGACGGTTCGGCCGCCCACGTCGGGTTGGCCGGGCATGGCGTGGCGCCGGACCCCCCGGGCTCCGGCGCCACGATCGCGTTCAGGACGGCGCACCGTCCACGGCCGGTCAGGAGGTGACGGCGCACGCCCCACGGTTGGCGCTTCGCGGACCGTCCCCGGTGGGACGGATGTCGAAGTCGAAGATCGCCGTAGGCAGGTACAGCGTGCAGCACGCGTTCGGGATGTCGACGATCCCGCTGATCCGCCCTTCGACCGGCGCGGATCCGAGGATCAGGTACGCCTGCTCGCCGCTGTAACCCCACCTCTTGAGGTACTCGATGGCGTTGAGGCAGGCGCACTTGTAGGCCTGCGTCGCGTCCATGTAGAGGTTCGTGTCGTCGTCGGGATCGACGGAGATGCCGACGAAGCTCATGAACTCCGAGTACCTGGGCTCGACGTTGCCCGGCATGAAGACCGGGTTGTTCTTGATTCCGTACTTCTCCATGCCGCCCTTGATCAGGTCGACGTGGAAGTCGACGAAGCCTCCCATCTCGATCGCGCCGCAGAAGGTGATCTCTCCGTCGCCCTGGCTGAAGTGCAGGTCACCGGCGGAGAGGTTCGCGCCGTCGACGAAGACGGGCACGAACACGCGGGATCCGCGGCTGAAGTTCTTGATGTCCTGGTTACCGCCGTGCTCGCGGGCCGGCACCGTACGGGCGCCCTCCCGGGCGACCCGGTCGGCGTCGCCGCCGTGGGCGTGGCCCGCCAGCGCGCCTTCCGGCTCCGGCGGCAGCGCCAGGGGCGGCACCCGGTCGGGATTGGTGTCGATCAGGGCCTGCTCCCGGCGGTTCCACCGCTCCAGCAGTTCCTGCGACGGCGCGGTGCCGAACAGCCCCGGGTGGGTGATGCCGGTGTACCGTACGCCGGGCAGGTGCCGCGAGGTGGCCTGCTGACCGTGGAAGTCCCAGATCGCCTTGACGGCCTCCGGGTAGTAGTCGGTCAGGAACGACCCGCCGTTGACCTTGGCGAACACGCCGGTGTAGCCCCAGCCCTCGCCGGCCGCGTCCCCGACGTGCTGCGGAACGGGCCCGAGGTCGAGAATGTCGACGATCAGCAGATCGCCGGGCTCGGCCCCTTCGATCCGGATCGGGCCGCTCAGCATGTGAGCCAGCTTCAGGTTGACGTCCCGCACGTCGTTGGCGGAGTTGTTGTTGCCGATCTGGCAGTCGGTCCACTCCCGGCATTCCATCCGGAACTCATCGCCCGGCCGTACGGAGTCGGCGGGCGGGACGGCCGGATGCCACCTGTTGTGGCCGGGTATCTTCTGATCACGCATTGACCGTGACTGGTCCACGTGGAATACGACGTCTGGCATGGTCACTCACTCCCTGCCGAATTCACGATCTCGAATCGGGAGGCGGTGTGTCAGGTACGTCCCGGTGCCGCCACGCCGCCGGGCCGCGGGCGGGGACGGTGCCCCGGGCCCACCAGGACCCAGAGGGCGCCGAAGACCACGACGGCGAACACCGCCAACGCGATCGCCGTCGCCCCGGGCCCGCCCCAGTAGCCGGACAGCAGCAGGAACGCCGGAATGGCCCCGGTGACCCAGCCTTCGATCGCCGTCACCCAGCCCGTGTAGGTGGTGATCCCCTCGACCTTCAGCCCCAGCAGGACGAAGAACAGGAACCAGAGGAACGACCAGTACAGCCAGATGACCCCGAACGGCGTGTTCCGCAGGACGCGGAAGTTCACGTAGGCGTAGCCGAGCGCCATCACGGCCACGAACAGCGAGAAGTATCCGACGCCGGTGGTGTCGAGCCCGGCCAGCAGCCCGATCCCGACGTACAGGTACGTGAACCCGAACAGGTACAGCCCGGACGCCGCCAGGATCGTCTGGGTGTCCCGTCCCGCCGTGGCGATCAGAACGGTCGGAAAGACCACCTGCATCGTGCCGACGAACAGGTTGAACACCGCCGCGGCCTTGGCGTCGACCTTCTTGAGCAGCATCATCCCGTTGATGAAGAGCACCGCTCCGACGTAAAGAAGTCCCACGTTCGCCATCTGGTCCACCCCTCGGCCGCCGTCGTTCGCGTGGCTCGCGTGGCGGCGGCCGCGCTCACGGTCGCGGCAGGCGGGCGAGCGCCGGGTGCGGCCGCCGGGGCGCGCGCCTGTTCGGCGGCACCTCCGACACGACCTCCGGCGCCTCCCGGCTCTGCTCTTCACGTTCCCGGCTCGCCCGTGCGGTCGGGGACGTGCGCGCCAGCGCCGGTGGTGAGAACACGCGCCGTCCGCCGCGCCCGCACCTCGGGCAGGCGTGAGTCGCGGGCGCGGTGCCCAGCGCCAGCCGTACCTCGAAGGCGCCGCAGCCACGGCAGAGGTACTCGTAAGTCGCCATGACCACCTCCCGCGGACGCCTTCAATTCACGGCCATTCCCCGTAAAACCCCTTGTTTCGGTCAAATGACCGTCTTTTAACCCTGCAATGGGAAAAGCGGGGCGGTCGTCTCCGACCGCCCCGCCATGGGCCTCAGTGGGAGACCGGCTCCAACGGGGTGCCGGCGTCGATCGGCCGTTCCTCCGGCGGGTCGACCGACAGGTGCGGGAGACGGCGATCCAGCCAGGAGGGCAGCCACCAGTTGGCGCGGCCGAACAGGTGCATCGCGGCCGGGACGAGGATCGTCCGCAGGATGAACGCGTCCAGCGCGACGGCGGCGCTCAGGCCGATGCCGAACTCGGCGATGACGCGCTGGCCCCCGAAGACGAAGGCGACGAACACCGCGATCATGATGGTCGCGGCGGCGGTGATGACCCGGCCGGTGTGGGCCTGGCCAACGGTGACGGCCCGGCGGTTGTCGCCGCTGTGCACCCATTCCTCGTGCATCCGGCTGACGAGGAACACCTGGTAGTCCATTGACAGGCCGAACAGGATCGACAGCATGATCACCGGGAGGAACGCCTCGACCGGACCGGCGGCGCCCACGCCGAGCGGTTCAGAGCCCCATCCCCACTGGAAGAAGGCGACGACCACGCCGAAGGAGGCGCCGGCGGCCAGCACGTTCATCACGGCGGCGATGGCCGGCACGAGCAGGCTGCGGAAGGCGAGCATGAGCAGCAGGAACCCGAGTGTGATGATCACACCGAGGAACAGCGGGAGCTTGCCGGTCAGCACGTCCGCGAAGTCGTCGAAGATCGCCGTCGGGCCGCCGACGTAGACCCGCATCGACGTGCCGCGTTCAGCGGCCGGGACGACGTCGTGGCGAAGCCGATCGATCAGGTCGGAGGTCTTTGCGGACTGGGGAGAGGTCGTCGGGATCACCTGCGCCATGGCGACCGTCGCACCCGGCTGAGCGGGCATCGGGGCCGCAGCGGCCACTCCCGGCGTACGGGACACCTCGCCGACCAGGCGGGTGAAGGCCTGCTGGTCGGCCGCGCCGTGCGTCTCGGCGATCAGCTGCAGCGGGCCGTTGAAACCCGGGCCGAAGCCCTCGGCCAGCAGATCGTACGCCTGGCGCGTCGTCGTGGACGTCGGGTTGTTGCCCGCGTCGGAGGAGCCGAGACGCAGGGAGAACACCGGCACGCACAGCACCGCGATGACCACGAGCGCCACCGCGGACAGCGTACGGGGCCGGCGCTCGACCACGCCCGCCCAGCGGGTCCAGACGTCCGGCCGGGCCGCGCCGCCCGCGTGGGCCCCGAGGCGGCGGCGTTCGCGGCGACTGAGCACCCGCGTCTTGAGCAGGCCGAGCATCGCCGGCAGCAGTGTGATCGCGGCGAGCACGGTGCACACCACGGTGACCGCCGAGGCGATGGCCATGCCGTTGAGGAAGCTCATGCCCAGGACGAACAGGCCGAGCAGGGCGATCACCACGGTGCCCCCGGCGAACAGCACCGCACGGCCGGACGTGTCGATGGCCTTGACCACCGACTCCTCGACGCTCAATCCGTCCTTCAGGCCGGTACGGTGCCGGGTGACGATGAACAGCGCGTAGTCGATCCCGACGCCGAGCCCGATCAGCGCGCCCAGTGTGGGCCCGATCTGGCCGATGGTGACGACGTGGGTGAGCAGGCCGACGAGCATCAGGCCGCTCCCGACACCGGCGATGGCGGTGATGATCGGAAGCAGCATCGCGAACAGCGACCCGAAGGCGAGCAGCAGGACGATCGCGGCGACCGCCACTCCGATCAGCTCGGAGTTGCCGGGCGGGGTCCGCTCGACCTGGCTGATCGGGTTGCCGCCGAGCTCGACGCGGAGGCCGTCGCCCCGGGCGGCCTCGGCGGTGTCGATCACACGCTGCACGTCCGTCTTGGCCAGCTTGTCGCCCGTCTTGTCGAAGCCGACCTGGGCGTAGGCGGTCCGGCCGTCCCCGCTGATCTGGCGGGCGCCCCGCCGGCCGTCGTACGGGCCGGTCACCGAGGTCACGGAGGGCAGCTTGGAGATCGTCGCAAGGGTGGCGGTCATCTTCCGCCGTACGGCGTCGTCACGGACGGTGCCGCCCGCGGCCGCACGCCACACGACGGTCGCCGTGTCGCCCGACTGCGCCGGCAGGGACTTCTGCAGCAGTTGCAGGGCCTTCGTGGACTCGGTGCCCGGCAGGGAGAAGGCGTCTTTGTAGGCGGAGCCCGCCGTCTGCGACAGCACGCCAAGGCCGACGAGCGCGGCCAGCCACAACAGGACCACGACGAGGCGATGGCGGTAGCACCATCGCGCGAGAGCGGACATGAGAGAAACCCCCAGTTGTCATCGAATGCCAGTGCCATCCTGGTGCCGGGGGGTATGCGTTCCCGTCCGCCTGGGGAAGGGTCTTCGGCATACCGCGCCCGCAGTAGCCGGTGCGTGCGACTACTGCGGCGAGATGGCCGTACGGTTACGCGGCCGGTCGGGCGAGGACCAGCCGGGTGACCGGAGCGACTACGAGCACCCGGACGGTCACGCGTGAGCCGGGCGAGGACCACTCGGGTGACCGGAGCGGCCGGATGGTCACGCGGCCGGGCGGGGATCCCTTGGATGACCGGGCGACTACCGCGGCGGAGCGGCCGGCCGGACGAGCCCCGTCTCGTAGGCGATCATCACCAGTTGCGCGCGGTCGTGCGCCCCGAGCTTCATCATCGCCCGGTTCGCGTGGGTCTTGACCGTCAGCGGCCGGATGCACAGTCGCTGGGCGATCTGGTCGTTCGACAGCCCACGCGCCACCATGACGACGACCTCACGTTCGCGTTCGGTCAGGTCCGAAAGGCGTTCGGCCGCAGCGTCGGCGATGTCCCCGGGGCCGCTGAGGAAACGGGCGATGAGCGCCTGCGTCGCCGCCGGGGACAGCAGCGCGTCCCCCCGGGCGACGGTGCGGATCGCCTCGTGCAGGTCCCCGGCCTGCACCCCTTTGCCGACGAACCCGCTGGCGCCGGCGCGCAGCGCCGCGAACACGTACTCGTCGATCTCGAAGGTCGTCAGCACCAGCACGCGCACGGCGGCCAGAGCCTCGTCGGCGGTGATCTTCCGGGTCGCGACCAGCCCGTCGGACTCGGGCATCCGGATGTCCATGAGCACGACGTCCGGATGCGTCTCGCGGGCGAGCACGACGGCCTCGTCGCCGTTCGCGGCCTCGCCCACCACCTCGAGGTCGGGCGCGGCCTGCACGAGCACCTTGAACCCCGCCCGCACCAGGGACTGGTCGTCGGCCAGCACCACGCGGATCGTCATGCGCACCCCGTCCCGGCCGCGCGGGCGGCCGGCGCGGGCGAATGGTCGGCCGAGGGCAGCACCGCGCGGACGCGGAAGCCGCCCTCCGACCGGGGACCCGCCTCGAAGGCGCCGCCGACCGAGTACGCGCGTTCCCGCATGCCGAGCAGGCCGTGCCCGGTCCCCTCCCCCGGCGTCGATCCGCCGGGCCCCGAGTCGGTGATCTCCAGTCGGAGCTCCCTGGGCTTGTAAGCGATGCGCAGCGTCGCCGGGGCGTCGCCGGCGTGCTTGTGCACGTTGGTCAGCGCCTCCTGGACGATGCGGTAGGCGGCGAGGTCGACGGTGGCGGGCAGCTCGCGCCGCTCACCCACCACGCGCAGGTCGACCGTCAGCCCGCCGGCCGCGAACGCCTCGAGCAGGCCGGGCAGCCGGTCGAGCCCAGGGGCGGGCTCCGGGGCCGACTCGAGCTGCGCGTTCGGCCGGCGCAGCAGGCTCACGGTGGCACCGAGATCCTCCAGCACCTCCTGACCCGCGCGGCGGACATGGGACAGCGCCTCGCGCGCCTGGTCCGGATCGGTCTCCATGACGTACGCCGCGACCTCGGCCTGTACGTTAATCAGCGCGACGTGATGGGCGAGCACATCATGGAGCTCGCGGGCGATCCGCAGCCGCTCCTCGATGACCCGCCGCTCGGCTTCCTCCTCCCGGGTCCGCTCCGCGCGGCGCGCGCGTTCCTCGACGGCCGCGACGTAGGCGCGGCGATTGCGCACCGCGTCGCCCACCGCGGCGGCGAACGCGATCTGGGCGACGACGCTCACGAGCCGGGGGTCGAAGACCACCATCCCGTGCACCGCGGGATCGCGGGCCACCCCCACCAGCTTGGCGATGATCAGGACGAACCCCGACACCGCGGCGGTCATGACCGTCGTCCGGCGTGCACCGCGCAGCGCGACGGTGTACATGGCGATCATCGGCGCGAGCAGGAGCGGGCCCTCCTTGCCGTCCACGGCCAGGTAGCACGCCGTCCCGGCCAGCGTGAACGCCAGCGCGGCGACGGGCCACCGCCGCCGTACCGCCAGCGGGCCGACGGCCAGCACGCCGAACACCGCCATCTGCCAGGTCGATGGGTCGGGCCCGACCTCATGCGGCCCCGACGGCACCCACAGGGCCAGCGCGTACACCGCCGCCGCCAACAGCCCGTCCGAGAGGAACGGATGGCAACCGGTGATGCGCCTGACCTCGGTCAGCGGACTCACCCGCCCCACGGTAGCCGCACCCCGACGCCCCTCCGTTGGCCCCAGGGAGTAGCCGGGGCGTACTGCGCCCGCAGTAGGACGGCCGCCCGGAAGGCCGACCGCGGCGATGCCGACCACCGTCGTCCTATGGCCAGGGACGGACCGGCAGGCGGACAGCCTGGTCCTCCCAGATATTCAGGCCGGCACGGGAGCAGGGTGGCCGGCACGCGGGGTCGTGTCGGATCCCGCTCCCGAGCCGCGCCGTACGACTCAGCCGACCTGCAGGTCGACGCAGGAGTAGAAGGCGTTCGCGGTGTCGGCGATGTTCCAGATCGCCAGCAGCTTCACGCGGCCGGAGACGTTGCCGAGGTTGACGGTGTGCGACACCGTGGCCGGCGGCTGGCTGTCGTTGCCGCTGAACACGCCGACGCGCGTGCCGCCGATGTAGTACTGCCAGTCGGTGGTGCGGTGGCGCGCGGTGAAGGTCCAGGTGAAGGTGACCGTCCGGCCCACCTTCGTGGCGCGCCAGCCATGGCTGTCGTCGTCGAGCTCGGCGAACCGGGCGACACCGCCGCTGCAGCTGTGCAGGCCCTTGGGGCCCTCGACGCTCTGCGGCTCGTACTTGATGTCGCCGCACTGGACGATGCCCTGCGCGCACTGGGCCTGGCGACTGGGCGGGGAGTTGATGTAGCCGTGCGCGCTGGCCGCGCCGGCCAGGGCCACGACGAGGGCGGGGGCGAGGGCGACGCCGCCGGCAGCGGCGACGAGTCTGGTCTTCATGTGAGCTCCGAATCTCGTGGGGGCCGGCCGCTCGAGCGGCCGTTGCGGGGAACGTTCGTTGCTCTGAGCGCGCGGGGCGGGGCGCGAGCCGCCATGACGGTCTCCGTGACACGACCGGGTTATCAAATAGTAAAGTTTACTATTTGCAGGAATTTTCACTCCTTGACGATTAGCTGTCAAGAGGAGTCGTGGTCACCCGCTGTGAGGGCCACCGCGACGACGATCATGGCGAAGACGCCCGAGGCGGCGGCCCCCGAAGGAGCGGCGGAGGTTGCGGCCGGCCCTCACGTTCACCGGGCCCGATTTATGACTCGTGAGCCTCGGTGTGCGACAGCAGGGCGGGGACCAGGGTGTCCCAGGTGCCGGGCGGCGGCATCTGGTGCCCGACGGCCCGCAGCGGAAGCAACTGCGCGGTGGGGATCTCATCTGCCAGCGCGACGGCGTGTTCGAAGGGCAGCAGCGGATCGTCGGTCCCGTGGACGACCAGCGTGGGCAGGGCGATGTCACCGACCCGCGACCCGTACGCGGCACCGGGCTCGAGGTGACGGCGGTTGGTCAGGCAGGCGGAGATGTCGCCGGTACGGTCGAGGACCCTGGCGAGGAGTCGCCGTAGATACGCCTCCTCCAGGCGGTGGGCACCGGCCAGCGCCATCTGCTCCTCCACGATCCAGTCGGTCACCGCGGCCCGGACTGGGAGGACCGGGCAGCTCGCCGCCCGGTCCCGTCCGGGCGGGGCGGCGGGCGTCGGTGAGCAGCATCAGCGCCAGCAGCCCGGCGACCTCGCCGTCCTCGGGCAGCCGCGCCCGCAGCTGCCTGGTCAGCCGGATCGCCTCCGTCGTCAGCTCCACGCGGTTCAGCGAAGCGCCCGAACTGGCGGTGTACCCCTCGTTGAAGATCAGGTAGAGCACGTCCCGGACCGCCGCCACCCGCTGCGGCCGCTCCTGCGGCGACGGCATGCGGAACTCCGCGCCGGCGACCTTGATCCGCTGCTTTGCGCGGCTGATCCGCTGCCCCACGGTCGCCTCGGGGACCAGCAGCCCGCGAGCGATCTCCGCGGTGGTCAGCCCACCGCAGGCGCGCAGCGTCAAGGCGACCTGCGACGGCCGGGTCAGCGCCGGGTGACAGCACAGGAACATCAAGGTCAGGGAGTCGTCCGCCGTGGACGCGGGCTCGGGATCGACCGGGGTCAACGCCGCCGCGACACCCTCGCGTCGCCGCCGGGCCGTCTCGTTGCGCCACATCTCGGTCCACCGCCGCGAGGCGACCCGGGTCAGCCATCCCGTCGGATTGCCGGGCACGCCTTCGACGGGCCACTGCACGGCCGCCGCCATCAGGGCCTTCTGGACGGCGTCCTCGCACATGTCGAACCCGCCCCGGGCGCGCAACAGCGCGGCGAGCACGATCGGCGCCTGTACCCGAAGAAGATCGTCAAGCTCGGTCGGCATACGCTCACGGCTCCTGGACGATCGGCGTCACCGACTCCTCCGACCCTAACGGCAGCCGCGCGGAGCGTCAGTCCTCGATCCAGTCGTGCGAGGCGGCGAGCCGGATGACCCGCTCGCGGAGGAGCAGGATCTGCGCCGCGGTCAGCTCCGGCACTGCCGCGAGGAACGTCTCGGTGAGCTCGGTCCGGAAATCCTCCGTCGTGAGGATCTCGCACGTTCCGTCGTCGTCACGCGGACGAGGGGCACGCGCGGCCTTCACGGGGCCCCGGCGGGAGCCGTCGGAGGCGCCCGGAACGACGCGGACGTCGTATCCCTTCGGGCCCCGCTCGCCCTCCGTGACCTCGAACTCGACGCTCGTCCCCGGGGAGAAGGCGTACTTGTCGTCCAGCAGGTCGTTCGCGTGAACGAAGACGTCCTCTCCGCCGTCCTCGGGGGCGACGAACCCGTATCCCCGTACCTCGTCGAACCTTACGACACGTCCTTTGACCACCACGTGAACCCCTTGACCATGACCACCGCGCGCGATTTCACCGCATCCCGGGCGGTACTCCGCCCGTTACGACGAATCATAAGCGGCCGCGGGCATCACTCGCGCTCCGTGAGGCCGTCGATGAGCAAGCCGAGACCGAGGCCGAACAGCCAGACGTCCTTGGCCAGGATGAGCCCCTGTTCGGTCGGGAAGACACTGCCCTCCCGGCGCATCCCCGGCGTCCTGGCGTAAAGGCCGACCAGGCCGGCCGAGAAGGCGGCCAGGGCTCCCCCGGCCACGGCCGTGGGCACGACCGGGAGCAGCAAGGCGGCGGCCACCGCCATCTCGCCGGCGGAGAGCAGCCGGACGAAGGTCTTGGGATCGACGGCGCCCAGGAACGGATAGGCGTTCGCGGCCATGCCGTGCAGCATCTCGGCGGTCTGCTGGTCCGCTCCCCGCTTGCCCAGGCCCGAGTCGAGGAAGAACACGCCCGTCGCCAGCCGACCCGGGACGTGCCGCAGCCGTAGCGGAAATCGCATGGGTCCCCCCTTTCAACGGTCTCCCTCCCTACGTACCCCGTGCCGTCGGCGGCGCGCCCCTCGCAGTGGGCAGAGGCAGGTCAGCCACACATCCCTCCTTTAGTGCCGATGTCCGGCCCTTCTGAGCATTTCTCGCCCCAATAAGAGCATATACATCGGATGTATCTATTGACCTTGATCCGTACGCGCGGTACACCTCTCTTGACCGAGACCGGCCGTAGGAGGCCTCGTGCGCAAGACCCTTTTCGCCCTGGCGACGTCCGCCCTCCTGCTCGGCGCCATGGCCGTACCGTCCGCGGCGGTGCCCGCCCGGCCGTGGATGGACCGCTCCCTGTCGCCGCAGAAGCGGGCCGAACTGCTCGTGGCGCGGATGACGCTCGACGAGAAGGTCCTCGAGATCCACATGATGGACGTGCCGGACCATCCACGCGAGGTGCCGGGCATCGAGCGGCTCGGCATCCCGGCCCTGAAGATCACCAACGGCCCGGCGGGCGCGGGGCCGGGCGACAGCAACACGCCCCAGCCGGCGACGGCCCTGCCCGCGGCGCTCGGCATGTCCGCGTCGTGGGATCCGCGGGTGGCCGCGGCCTTCGGCCGGGTGGCCGGCCAGGAGGTCGCGGACCGCGGGGAGGGCCTCATCGAGGCCCCGGGAATGAACATCACGCGCGTGCCGCGGAACGGCCGCAACTTCGAGTACCTCGGCGAGGATCCCTACCTCGCCGCGCAGATGGCGGTCCCGGAGGTCCGTGGCATCCAGGCCCAGGGCGTCATCGCCGAGGTCAAGCACTACGCGGCCAACAACCAGGAGACGGACCGCAAGACGATCAACGAGGTCATCGACGAGCGCACGCTGCGGGAGATCTACCTGCCCGCGTTCGAGGCCGCGGTGACGCGGGGCCGGGCCGGCGCGGTCATGTGCGCCTACCCGAGCGTCAACGGGCGGTTCGGCTGCGAGAACACCCACCAGCTACAGGACGTGCTCCGCGGCGACTGGGGCTTCGACGGCTTCGTCCAGTCCGACTACACCGCGAACCACAGCACGGTCGCGTCGGCACTGGCCGGTCTGGACCTGGACATGAAGCACGTCTACTACGGCGACGCGACCAAGGCCGCCGTCCTCGGCCGGCAGCTCGACGAGGCGGTCGTCGACCGGATGCTCGTACGCCGGTTCGCGCAGATGTTCCGCTTCGGGCTCTTCGACCATCCGCGCACACCGACGCCGATCCCGGCGCAGCGGGACGGCGCGATCGCCCGGTCGATCGCCGAGCAGAGCGCGGTCCTGCTCAAGAACAGCGGCGGGCAGCTGCCGCTGCGCGGGGTGCGCTCCGTCGCGGTGATCGGACCGTACGCGGGCGCGGCGCACACCGGTGGGGGCGGCAGCTCCGCCGTGACGCCGCTCTACACGGTCTCCCCCGTCGACGGGATCAAGAGCAAGGGCGTGACCGTGACCTACGCCGACGGCGCCGACCCGGCGGCCGCCGCGACACTCGCCAAGTCCGCCGACGTCGCCGTCGTCATGGTCGGCAACAAGGACAAGGAGGGCGGCGACCGGCCGAACCTGTCGCTGCCCGACGGCCAGGACCGGCTCGTGTCGGCCGTCGCCGCGGCCAACCCGCGGACGGTCGTGGTCCTGAAGACCGGCGGTCCGGTGCTGATGCCGTGGCTCGCCCAGGTCCCCGCCGTCCTCGAGGCGTGGTACCCGGGCGAGGAGGACGGCAACGCCGTCGCCGACCTCCTGTTCGGCGACGCCGACCCGTCGGGCAAACTGCCGATGACCTTCCCGAAGGCCGATAACGAGACGGCGGCGAACACGCCGCAGCAGTACCCCGGTGTGAACGGCACCGCGACCTACTCCGAGGGACTCGACGTCGGCTACCGCTGGTACGACGCGCACGGCGTGACTCCGCAGTTCCCGTTCGGCTACGGCCTGTCGTACACGACCTTCGCGATCCGCCACCTGAGCGTGTCCGGGCAGGGCCGGGTCGCGTCCGTCGACGTCACGAACACCGGCACGCGTACCGGCGCCGACGTCGTTCAGCTGTACCTCGCGTCGCCCCCGTCCGCCGGTGAGCCACCACGCCGGCTCGCCGGCTTCGCGAAGGTCACGCTGCGGCCCGGCCAGACCCGGCACGTGACGATTGGGCTCGACGCCCGCTCCTTCTCCGTCTGGGGCACCGCGGCGGGTCGCTGGAGCACGGTCCCGGGCCGGTACGCCCTCTACGCGGGCGACTCTTCGCGCGACCTGCCCCTGCACGCGACCGTCACCGTTCGGGAGTCGCGATGAGGCGGGGCTGATCGTCGACCGGTGCGGCTGTGGTAGATGATGCACTGATACCGCCGCACCGAGTCGCCGCCGCCGCAGGACGGCGGCCAGCGAGGAGACCCATGGATTTCGACGTCATCGTCGTCGGAGCCGGCCTGGCCGGCCTCGTGGCCGCCCATGAGCTCACCTCCCGCGGGAGGAAGGTCGCTCTGCTCGATCAGGAGAACGCCGCGAACCTCGGCGGGCAGGCGTTCTGGTCGTTCGGCGGGCTGTTCCTGGTCGACTCGCCGGAGCAGCGGCGCATGAGGGTGAAGGACTCCCTGGAGCTGGCCTGGAACGACTGGCAGGGCAGCGCCCAGTTCGACCGGGTCGAGGACGAGGACTCGTGGGCGGTTCGCTGGGCGCGTTCCTACGTCGAGTTCGCCGCCGGGGAGAAGCGTTCGTGGCTGGAGAGCCACGGCATCCGGCTGCTGCCGACGGTCGGCTGGGCCGAGCGCGGTGATCTGCGGGCGGACGGGCACGGCAACTCGGTGCCGCGCTTCCACATCGCCTGGGGCACCGGCACGGGCGTGGTGGCGCCGTTCGCGCAGAGCGCCCACCGGGCGGCCGACGCCGGAACGCTGACCTTCCGCCACCGGCACCGCGTCGACGAACTCATCGTCGAGGCGGGCGCCGTGACGGGGGTGCGCGGCGTCCTGCTGGCCGACGACTCCGCACCGCGCGGCGTGGCCTCCAACCGTGAGGTGGTCGGGGACTTCGAGCTCACCGCCCAGGCCGTCATCGTCACCGCGGGCGGGATCGGCGCCGACCACGACCTGGTGCGCCGCTACTGGCCGGAACGGCTGGGCAGGCCGCCCGGTCAGATGGTCACGGGGGTGCCGGCCCACGTCGACGGGCGAATGCTCGACATCACCGAGGCCGCCGGCGCGCGCCTGGTCAACCGCGACCGCATGTGGCACTACACCGAGGGCATCCAGAACTGGGATCCGATCTGGCCCGGCCACGGCATCCGCATCCTGCCCGGCCCGTCGTCGCTGTGGTTCGACGCCCTCGGCCGGCGCCTGCCGGCCCCCTGCCTGCCGGGCTACGACACGCTCAGCACGCTGCGGCACCTGCGCACCACCGAGGACATCGCCGGCTACGACCATTCCTGGTTCATCCTCACCCAGAAGATCCTGGAGAAGGAGTTCGCCCTGTCGGGGTCGGAGCAGAATCCCGACATCACCAGCGGAGACCGTAAGAGGTTCATGCGGGAGCGGCTGCTGAGCAAGGGCGCGCCCGGCCCGGTGGACGCGTTCAAGCGGAACGGCGCGGACTTCGTCGTCGCCGACACCCTGGACGAGCTCGTCGCCAAGATGAACGCGCTCACCGAGGAGCCGCTCCTGGACGCGGCCGTCCTGCGCCGCCAGATCCAGGCGCGGGACTCCCAGATCGTCAACTCCTACAGCAAGGACGCCCAGGTCCAGGGCATCCGCAACTCGCGGCGCTACCTCGGCGACCGGCTCGGCCGCACCGCCGCGCCGCACCGGATCCTCGACCCCGCGGCCGGGCCGCTGATCGGCGTCAAGCTGCACATCCTCACCCGCAAGACGCTCGGCGGCATCCAGACCGACCTGGACTCCCGGGTCCTGGGCGCCGACGGACGGCCGATCGAGGGGCTGTACGCCGCGGGCGAGGTCGCCGGGTTCGGCGGCGGCGGGATGCACGGCTACAACGCCCTCGAAGGGACCTTCCTCGGCGGCTGCCTGCTGTCCGGACGCCGCGCCGGCCGCGCCGCCGCCGAGCAGCTCGCCTGATCGCCGACCCGAACGCTCGGGACGTCAGCAGTACGCCAGTGAGCCGTCCGGGCGGGTCGGCACGCGGCGTTCCCAGTGCACGTAGTCGTCCTCCGCCAGGGCCGCCTCGTCGATGGTGACCCCCCAGCCGGGACGGTCCGGCCGCAGCTCGAGGTGCCCGTCGACCGGGACGTACGGGTCGGGGCACCAGCTCGTCGTCTCGGGTTTGTACTCGAGGATCGAGAAGTTGCTGCACGCCGCGGCGAAGTGGACGTTGTGGGCGGTGGCCAGCGGGCCCATCGGGTTGTGCGGCGCCAGCATGGTGTTGAAGGTCTCGGCGATGGTCGCGATGCGCCGCAGCTGGGAGATGCCGCCGACCACGCAGATGTCGGGCTGGACGATGTCGGCGCCCCCGTGGGTGAGCAGCTGGAGGAACTCGTGCGGGGAGTACAGGCTCTCGCCGGTCGCGAGGGGGACCTGGAGCTCACCGCGCAGGCGCCCCCACGAGGCGAAGTGCTCGGGGCGGATCGGCTCTTCGAGGAACAGGGGGTCCATCGGCGCGAGCGCGTTGCCCAGCTGGACCGCCTGATAGGGCTCGAAGATCTTGGCGTGGGCGTCGAAGGCGAAGTCGAACTCCTGCGGGCAGCTCCGCCTGACCTCCTGAGCCCACTCCGCCGCCTCGGCGACGACGAGACCCCACCGCGTCGCGTGGAGGTCGTTCCGGAACGGGCTCAGCTTGAAAGCGGTGAAGCCGTACCGCTCGTGCAGCTCGACGGTCCGCCGCCGGCAGTCGTCGGGGTCGGGCGCGGAGTACAGGCCGCAGTAGACGCGGACCCGGTCCCGTACGGCGCCGCCGAGCACCTGGTAGACCGGGACGCCGAGCGCCTTCGCGGTGATGTCCCACAGCGCGTGGTCGATGGCGGCGATCGCCGCGAGCCCGAGCGCCCCCTGGGGGAAGCGCGCGGTGCGGATCAGGAGCTGCGACAGGTACTCGACGCGCCGGGGGTCCTCGCCCCGGATCTGTCCGCCGAGGTAGTCCAGCAACGGGACGAGCGCCAGGTCGGGACCGTGGTTGTAGGCCTCGCCCCACCCGCTGACGCCCTCGTCGGTGTCGACGCGCACCAGGACACGGGGCCGCTCCCCCACGCGCTGGACGAACGAGCGCAGACCGCTGATCCTCATGAGGCCACCGCGCGGCCCGCCGATGGCAGGGGCA
Source organism: Actinoallomurus sp. NPDC050550 (assembly GCF_040655075.1). Taxonomy (NCBI): domain Bacteria; kingdom Bacillati; phylum Actinomycetota; class Actinomycetes; order Streptosporangiales; family Thermomonosporaceae; genus Actinoallomurus; species Actinoallomurus sp. NPDC050550. The sequence continues at coordinate 24,849 of NZ_JBFAJC010000059.1, forward strand.
GCAGGTCGTCGGTCCTGGTCCAGTCCGCGATGATCCGGGCCACCACCTGGCGTTCCCGCTCGGGAAGGACCGTGCTGGGGGGCCGTACCGAGCGGTCGCACAGGCCGAGCTGGTGCATGGCCTCCTTCACGACGCTGACGTTGTTGGCGCCCCGGTCGACCGCCCGCAGATGCTCGAACTGCGCGATCTCCTGAAGCATCCGCTCCGCCTGGGCGTAGTTCCCCTCGCGGAGCGCGTCCCTGAGCCGGAGCGAGAAGGCGGGGTTGACGTTCACCAGCCCGGAAGTGAAGCCCTCGGCGCCGTGAACGGCGTAGGACAGGGCGTACGGCTCGGCCAGCCCGGCGATCCAGACGAACCGGTCGGCGCCCACCTCCATGCGCAGCTGCGCGAAGCGGTTCACGTCCGTCACCGCGTACTTCAGGGCGATCACGTTGGGGCACAGGTCGCCCAGTCGCGTCAGCAGGCCGGCGTCCACCCAGGCGTTCCGTACGTAGAGCACCAGGGCCATGTCGGGCAGGGCGTCGGCGATCGCCCGGTGGTAGTCGAGCCAGCCGTCGGCCGAGACGTACGGGTGGACGGGCTGATGCACCATGACCATCCGGATGCCGCAGGCGGCCGCGTGACGCGCCTCATCGACGGCGGTGGCCACGTCGTGGCCGATCCCGGCGAGCAGGTGCGCCCGCCCGTCGACGGCCTCCGCGGAGGCGGTGAGGAGCCGATGGCGTTCGTCGGCGTTCAGCGCGTAGAACTCGCCGGTGTTGCCGTTCGGGGTGAGCACGCCGACGCCGGCGTCGACCAGACGTCCCAGCAACACCTTGAACAGCTCGACATCGGGCGCTCCGTCGGCATATGGCGTCACCGGGATGGCGACCACGTCGCGCAGCGCCTGCGAGAGCTCATCGAACTTCACGGCCGACCTCCTTGATCTGGCGGATCGCCCGCTCCCGGAACGCGCTGACGTGCTGTAGCACGAGCCGCGCCGCTTCCTCCGCCTGGCCGCTCAGGGCCGCGTCGAGGATCTCCCGGTGCTCTCTCGCCTCGTCCTCCCAGGAGGGGCGCTGCGACCAGGCGTTCACCGAGATCAGGGCGGTCTGTTCGCGCAACTGGTCCAGCATCCCGACCAGGACGTCGTTGTCGCAGTCCGCGTACAGGGCGCGGTGGAAGTCGCGGTTCGCGAGGCTGCGCGCCACCTCGTCGGCGGCGTTGTCGGCGGCCTCCAGGGCCTCCCGGGCCAGTCGGCCGCCGGTCCGCAGGCCCGCCTCGACGCTCCGCTGCACGGCGACCGGCTCGATCAGGCACCGGGCGTCGAACACGTTACGGGTGAGGCGCTCATCGACGGTCCGGACCGCGGCCCCGCTGTAGTCGCTCATGGTGACCAGACCAGCACCACTGAGGATCTTGAGCGCCTCGCGCACCGGGGTCTTGGAGACGCCGAAGCGGCCCGCGAGCTCCGCCTCGACCAGCGGACGGCCAGCCGGCAGCTCGCCGCTCAGGATGCCGCGACGCAGCGCTTCGAGAACCAGGCCGGTCCTCGAAGACGGCTTGATCGCACCCAATGCTGTCTCGCTCACCCACACTCCTTCGCTCGACGACGCCCCTGACGGCGTCTTGATGGCGGCCAAAGGATCATCGCACCGGCCGGGCACGCGGTGCCGGTCATCGCGTAAGGCGAGGGACTGCCACACCCCTGACGCGCTGATCCCTGATGCGCCGAGATCGACCCTACCAGGCATCTCATATTTCGTATATGTTGTGCCGTCATATCGTATGCCTTACGGTTGCGGAACGTCATCGCGAGACGCGCAGTCCGCGGTCAACGAGAGGGAGAGCAGCGATGAAGCGTCAGCACCACCCGGTCGCGGCCCGCAGTTCCGACGGCCTGCCCCGGCGCGGCTTCCTCCGAGCGGCGGCAGGCGTCGGCGTCGCCGCGGGCCTGGGATCGACGCTGAGCGCCTGTGGCGGCTCGGGGGGCTCCAGCGGCACCGTCACGCTGCAGCTGTGGGACACCGACACGCGCCCCGAGCGCACCGCCAACCTCAAGAAGCTGATCTCGATGTTCGAGGCCAAGAACCCGGGCATCCGCATCAGCTACCTGGGGCTGCCGACCGACCAGTACATGCAGAAGATCAATACCGCGATCGCCACCCGCTCGACCCCGGACCTGCTCACGCCGAAGGCTTCCGACATCGCCGCCCTTGTGGCGCAGAAGGCCCTCGCCCCGCTGGACGATCGCCTGCGGGCGGCCGGCCTGGAACAACAGATCTCCCCGCAGATGCTCAAGTCCTCCCGGGCCGCCGCCCCCGACGGCAAGCTCTACCTGACGCCGGCCACCAGCCTCGCGGACGTGATCTACTACCGGGCCGACTGGTTCAAGCAGGCGAACCTGAAGCCGCCGGCGACGTGGGCGGACTTCGACGCGGCCGCCCGGCGCCTCACGAACGCGTCCACGGGCCGCTTCGGCTACACGCTGCGCGGCGGCAACGGCTTCTTCGCCCAGATGGTGGAGATGGTCTATCCACGCGCGGGCGTGTCGACCTTCTACCGCGCGGACGGCACCTGCACGCTCGACGACCCCGCGGTCATCAGCGCCTGCGAGGCCTATGTGGCACTGTTCGGCAAACAGACGGCACGCAGCGACCTCACCGCCGACTTCAAGGCCATGGTGGCCCAGTTCGGCAAGGGCGGCGCCGGCATGCTCAGCCACAGCATCGGCTCCTATCCCAACCACGTCGCCGCCTTGGGCACCGACAAGGTCGGCGTCGTCGCGCCCTTCCCCGCCACGGGCCACCGGGTGCTGACCGGCTGGATGACCACCGGATTCGCGATGTTCAAGGCGAGCAAGCACGAGGACGCGGCCTGGAAGTTCCTCGCTTACACGATGGAGCAGGAGGGCAACAGCTTCTGGGCCCAGAAGTCCGGATACCTCCCCGGCAACAACGCGGTCGCCCAGGAGAAGTGGGTGACCGAGAACAAGGCCCTCAAGGCCGCCATGGACGCCGCCGCCGCGCCGGGCGCCGTGACGCTCGAGCAGCCGTACTACCTGCCGGAGTTCACCACCATCACCACCAACGACCTGCTCCCGCAGTGGCAGAAGGTCCTGCAGGGCGGCCTGTCGTCCCGTGACTTCCTCACCGCCGCCGCGGCCTCCCTCACCAAGGCCAAGAGCAAGTACGGCAAGGAGCACGGATGAGCGCGACGGCCGGACCGATCCGCCGTAAGAGGCCCGCGGCCGCCCGGTTGTTCGGGCCACGCGCCGCCCATCCCTATCTGCTGATCGCACCGGCGGTCGTGCTGGTCGCGGTCTTCCTCCTCTATCCGGTCCTCAGCGTCTTCTGGCAGAGCCTGCAGAACCACAACCTCACCCGCCCCCTCGACGACGGCTTCGCCGGTCTCGACAACTTCCGGAAGATGCTCTCCGACGGCCTGTTCTGGCGGAGCCTGCGCTTCACCGGTCAGTGGGTGCTGGTCGAGGTGGGGCTGCAGTTCGCCCTCGGCCTGGCGCTGGCGCTGGTGCTGAACCGCACCTTCGTCGCCCGCGGAATGGCCCGGGCCCTCGCCTTCAGCCCGTGGGCGGTGTCCGGCATCCTGACCACGACGATCTGGCTCCTGCTCTACAACCCGACCACCGGCGTCGGTCACTACCTGGCGTCCATGGGCGTCGGCGAGTACGGGACGTCGCTGCTCTCCGACCCGGGCACCAGTTTCTGGGCCCTGGTCATCGCCGAGTTGTGGAAGGGCATCCCCTTCTACGCCATCCTCATCCTCGCCGACCTCCAGTCGGTGCCGACCGAGCTGTACGAGGCCGCGGACGTCGACGGGGCCGGAGTGTTCCAGAAGTTCAGGGCGGTCACCTGGTCGCACATCCGCAAGGCCGTCGTCATCGCCACGCTGCTGCGGGCGGTCTGGGAGTTCAACAACGTCGACCTGCTGTACACCATGACCGCCGGCGGCCCGGCCAACTCGACCACCACGCTGCCGCTCTACGTGGCCCAGACCGCGATCCACGGCCAGAACTTCGGGTACGGGTCCGCGCTCACCGTCGCGGCGTTCCTGATCCTGACCTTCGCGTCCCTGGTCTACCTGCGCATCAGCAGGACGAACTTCGAGGAGGGCAAGTGAGCCTCGCCACCCGCGGCGACGTCCGGCAGGGCCCGGTGACATCTCCCCCGCGCGGGCGGACGACCGCCGCCGCCACGGGCGGGAGGCGGCGGCGTTCCGTGGGAGACCGTCTCGCGCTGTGGGTGCCGCTGGCCCTGTTCCTGCTCTTCACGATCGTGCCGCTGTACTGGATGGTGCTGTTCGCCTTCCGGCCGGCGGGCTCGACGTCCCTCCTGCCGTGGCCGATCACGCTGGAGCACTTCCGGACCGTCTGGGAGGGCTCGGGGTTCGGCGTCTACTTCCGCAACAGCATCATCGTCGCGGTCACCAGCCTCGTCGTGTCCACCGGGGTCGGCCTGCTCGGCGGGTACGCGCTCGCCCGCCTCGACTTCCGGGGCAAGAAGCTCTTCCTGGTCACGATGCTGTGCACGCAGTTCATCCCCGGCGCGATGATGCTCATCCCGCTCTTTCAGATCTTCAACACGTTGCGGCTCACCAACAGCCTGTGGAGCCTGGTCATCGCCGACACGGTCTTCCACCTGCCGCTGTCCCTCATCCTCATGTCCGGCTTCATCCGCAACGTGCCGGTCGAACTGGAGGCGGCGGCGCAGGTCGACGGGTGCGGCCGGATCCGGGCGTTCTGCGCGGTCGTGCTGCCCCTGCTCAAGCCGGGGATCGTCGCCGTCGGGTCGTTCGCGTTCATCAGCGCGTGGAACAACTTCCTGTTCGCCATCATGTTCATCAGTTCGCAGGACAAGTTCACCGTGCCCGTGGGCCTGAGCTACCTCCTGGGCGACTTCGGGACCGACTTCGGCGCGCTCGCCGCCGGAGGTCTGATCGCCGTCGTCCCGGTCATCGTGCTCTTCGCGTACGTGCAGCGCTTCCTCATTCAGGGGCTGACCGCCGGCGCCGTGAAGGGCTGACGCCAAGGCCTCTCTCGCCGACATCCTGCCGACCCACCGACCGTTCCACACGCGGCCGGCCCGGGACCTCCTAGTCTCGGGCCGGCCGTTTTGTGGCAAGAGCATGGTTCGCCCGGTTCGAGGATTGGGGGTTGATTCGCGGATGCCTGGGAGCGTATAAGTAAACAACTTTCTTTCTAACAAGTTCGCCCAGTTGAGAGAGGGGTGTCCAGGTGGCCCAACGGTATCCAGCAGGACCGCAACGCCTGCTGCGTCTGCTCAACGGGCGTGCGGTCCTGGAAGCGATCCACCGGGCCGGTCACCCGATCACCACCACCGACCTGGCGGGCCGGATCGACCTGTCCCGGCCGACGGTCGCCGCCGCGGTGAGCCTGCTGCTCGAGCGCGGCGTGATCAGCGAAGTGGGCCCGGAGACGGGCCGTAAGGGGCCCGCGCCCACGTTGTACGAGGTCAACGCCGACTGCGCGTTCGCGATCGGCGTGGACATCGGGCACAAGAAGATCCGTGCCGCGATCGCCGACGTCACCGGGAGCGTACGGGCGCGGGCCGAACAGGAGAGCCCTTCCGACCGCGACGCGCTCATCGAGCGGGTCCTGGCGATGTGCGAGGACCTCGCCGGCCAGATGGGCATCGCGCTGGAGGCCGTCGGCCAGGTCGTGATGGGCGTGCCGGCCGTCGTCGGGCCCGACGGTCGCGCCCTGTCGTACGCCGAGGGCCTGCCCGACTCGGGACGTGGGCTCGGCACGGCGCTCGGTCGTATCGTCCCGGCGCCGCTGATCCTGGAGAACGACGTGAACCTCGCGGCGCTCGCCGAGCGCAGGCAGGGCCACGGGACCGAGGTCGACGACTTCGTCCTGGTCAGCCTGGGCGTCGGTCTCGGGCTGGGCATGGTGGTCGACGGCCGCGTACGGCGTGGGGCGACCGGTGTGGCGGGCGAGGCGGGCTACCTGCCCGGCTATCGGGTGATCGCGCCGCCCGGGCAGCGCCGGGACCTCGTGCAGGACTACATCGGCGCGCGATACATCAGCGCCGAGGCGCGTCGCCTGGGACTGCCCGGTGACGGCACCCCGCGCACCGTCTTCGAGCTGGCCCGCGGAGGCGACCCGACCGCGGCGGGGATCGTGGACGACACCGCCCGCAGCATCGCGCACGTGATCGCCTGCGTGGTGCCGCTGATCGATCCGGCCCTGGTCGTGCTGGGCGGCGCCATCGGCGGCAACGGCGATCTGCTGCTCGCGCCGGTCGCCCGGCACCTCGAGGACTTCAGCATCTTCCAGCCGCGGATCGTCGCGTCCGACCTCGGACCGGGCGCGGAGCTCATCGGCGCCACGACCATGGCGTCGGATCTGGCACGCGAGTCGACGTACGCGGCCGCCACCGCGCCGAGTGGCCTGATGGAGGCGCCCCTGTCCTTGTCCTGACGTACCGCGGCGGCGCCGTCTTGCCGGACGGCGCCGCCACCAGAGACGCCTGGGCGTTGCCGCGCCCGGAGCGATGACCGACCCGTCACCCAGCGAATGCCATTACCTAGGAAGGACGATCAGTGTTCAAATTTACCACCGGGGCCGTGGCGGGCACGGCTGCCGCGCTGCTGCTGGCCGGCTGCACATCCGCCGGGCCCGCGTCGTCGGAGCCGACCACCGCGATCTCGGCGGGTGCCTCGCACGCACCGACCACGATCAGCGTGTGGACGTTCAACCACCTGCCCAACGAGGTGGCGGCGTTCACCGCGGCGCTGAACCGCCTGCACGCGAAGTACCCGTGGCTGACCGTGAAGTTCGTGCCCAACAAGGACGACGCGGCGTTCGCCAAGGCGGTCGCCGCCGGTGATCCGCCGGACGTCTTCGTCGCGTCCGCGCCGGACAACGTCGGCAAGTTCTGCGCCAACGGCACGGTCGCCGACCTCGGCCCGTACCTGTCGTCGGCGAAGGTGAACACCACCGCGACGTTCCCGGCCGCGACCCTGGTGTACACGAAGTACCAGGGCAAGCAGTGCGCGCTGCCGCTGCTCACCGACGCGTTCGGGCTGTACTACAACAAGAAGATGTTCGCGGCGGCCGGCATCACCACGCCGCCGAAGACGCTGTCGGAGCTGGCCGCCGACGCGAAGAAGCTCACGGTGAAGAACGCGAACGGCTCGATCAAGACGTACGGATTCGTGTCCCGGTCCGACTACAACGCCAACCGGTACATCTACACCGGGGTGCAGAGCGGCACCAAGTTCTACGGCGGTGACGGGAAGGCGACGTTCGCCGCCGACCCCAAGTGGCAGCAACTCCTGCAGTGGGACAAGAGTCTCGGCGACTCCTACGGCCCGGGGAACGTGCAGAAGTTCGTCGGCCAGTACCAGGCGCACGCGGACGACACGAGCAACCCCTTCCTGACCGGCACGGCGGCGATGGAGTTCGACGGCGAGTGGCACATCGGCGAGATCGACGCGGCCAAGAAGGGCCTCGACTACGGGGTCGCGCCGATGCCGATGCTCGACTCCACGTCGGGCACGTACGGCGCGGGTAACACTCTGGGCACCGTCGCCTACCTGCCCGCGGGTTCCAAGCACAAGCAGGAGGGCTTCTTCGCCCTACAGCAGCTCACCACCGACACGACGTTCCTGAACACCCTGGCGGACACGGTCTCGAACATCCCCAGCACCTTCGCCGCGCTGCAGAGCTGGGACAAGGCGAGCGACCCCCACTGGAAGCCGCTGGTCGACATGTTCAAGAACCCCGGCTCGTACTACAAGACGCTCGCACCCGCCGGCGAGGAGGACATGGACACCTGGAGGGAGTTCCTGCTCCAGTACGAGCAGGGCAAGGTGGCGAACCTGCCCTCTGGTCTCGCCGGGATCGCCAAGAAGATCGACAACGCCAACGCGCAGGCGGGGAACTGAGGATGACGACCACCGTCGCCCGTGCCGGCGGCACCGTGAGCGGGGCGCCGCGGCGCCCCGCTCAGGGGGCGCGCCGCCGCCATCCGAGCAAGACCCGCTGGTGGGTCGTGCTGGCCTTCCTGTCGCCGTTCGTGATCGGGCTCGTGACCTTCGTGCTGTATCCGGTGGCCGCGACGCTGTACTACTCACTGACCAACTTCCAGGCCGGCTCGTACCGGCCCGTACGGTTCGTCGGGCTGAACAACTACCGGACCCTGTTCACCCAGTCCGACAACTTCTGGATCGCGGTGCGCAACACCGTGTGGATGGTCGTGATCATGGTGCCGCTGCGCACCGCCTGGGCCATGCTCACCGCCTGGCTGATCACCCGGGTGAAGCGCGGCCGGAACGTCTACCGCACGATCTTCTTCCTGCCCCACATGGTGCCGCCGGTGGCCGCCGCGCTGTCGTTCATCGTGCTGCTCAACCCGGTCGGGCCGCTCAACAAGCTGCTGGGCCTGTTCGGCATCGGCGAGCCCGGGTGGTTCTCCGATCCCGCCTGGTCCAAGCCGAGCCTGGTGCTGATGGCGCTCTGGGCGGCCGGCAACACGATGGTGATCTTCTCGGCCGCCATGCTGGACGTACCGCGCGAGCTGTACGAGGCGGCCGACCTGGACGGCGCGGGCCCGTTGCGGAAGTTCCGCAGCATCACGCTGCCGGCGCTCTCCCCCGTGATCTACTTCTCGCTGCTCACCGGGATGATCTACGCGTTCCAATACTTCACCGAGGCGTTCGTCGTCTCCGGCTCGGCGAACGTCGAGGCGTCCAGCAACGAGCTGATCGGCTACCCGGCCAGGTCGCTGCTGTTCTACTCCACGGAGCTCTACCAGCAGGGCTTCTCGTACTTCAAGACCGGGTACGCGTCGGCGATGGCATGGCTGCTCTTCCTGGCCATCTTCGCCGCGACCGTGGTGTTCATCCGCGCCTCCCGCCGCTTCGTGCACTACTCGGGCGGTGACCGGTGACCGCCGCGGGCATGACCGGGCGCCGGCCCGCACTCGGCCGTCCCCGGCCGCCGATCGGGCGTCGCCTGCTGTACCGGCTGGCCGAACACGCGCCGGCCGTCGCGGTCGCGCTCTGTTTCCTGCTGCCGTTGATGATCAGTGTGCTCACCGCGTTCATGACACAGGACCAGGCGGGCACCGGGTCGCTGTGGCCGTCGCCCTGGGACTTCGGCAACTTCCGGCAGGTCTTCAGCGCCATGCCCTTCGGTCGCGACCTGCTCAACACGGTGCTGTACGCCGGACTGTCCACGATCGGCACGGTCGTGTCATCGGTGCCCGTGGCGTACGCGCTGGCCCGGCTGCGCTGGCGGGGCCGGGAGGCGTTCTTCCTGGTGGTGCTGGCCGCGATGATGCTTCCCGCGCAGGTGACCAGCCTTCCGCTGTACGTCTTCTACTCGCACATCGGATGGGTGGGCACGCTCAAGCCGCTGATCGTCCCGTCGTTCTTCGGCGACGCGTTCAGCATCTTCCTGCTGCGCCAGTTCTTCCGCACGATCCCCGGCGAGCTGACCGAGGCGGCGCGGGTCGACGGCGCGGGCGAGCTGCGCATCCTCCTGCGGGTGATGATCCCCATGACCAAGCCGGCGATCGCCGCCGTGGGGCTGTTCTCGTTCCTGTACGCCTGGAACGACTTCTACAACCCGCTGCTCTACACCGGTAACAGCCAGGGCGGCCAGACCCTCGCGGTGGCCCTCACCCAGCTCGCCAAGAGCGGGCACCAGAACGCGTACCAGCTGCAGATGGCGGCGTCGCTGATGTTCCTGCTGCCCGTCCTGGTGCTGTTCTTCCTGGCGCAGAAGGTGTTCGTCGAGGGCATCGCGCTGACCGGCATCAAGGGCTGACCCGGCATCGAGGGCTGACCGGCATTAAGGGTTGACGGCCCCGCCGCGACGGCGGACCGTCCCAAGCGAACTTCTTTGGAGTAAGAGTGAAGATCACCGTTGTCGGCGGTGGCAGCACGTACACGCCCGAGCTCGTGGAGGGCTTCGCCCGGCGCGCGGGCGTGCTTCCGGTCGACGAACTGGTCCTGTACGACGTCGACCCCGAGCGGCTCCGCGTCGTCGGCGGCCTGGCGGGGCGGATCCTCGCCCGGCAGGCGTTCCCCGGCCGGCTGACCACCACGACCGACCTCGCCCAGGCCCTGGACGGGGCGGCCGCAGTGCTCATCCAGCTGCGCGTCGGCGGCCAGGCGGCCAGGCTGAGGGACGAGACGCTGCCGAACAAGTTCGATCTGATCGGCCAGGAGACCACCGGCCCGGGAGGCTTCGCCAAGGCGCTGCGCACGGTGCCGCTCGTGCTCGACATCGCGGCGGAGGTACGCCGCCGGGCCAGGCCCGACGCGTGGATCGTCGACTTCACCAACCCGGTCGGCATCGTCACCAGGGCGCTGCTGGACGCCGGGCACCGGGCGGTCGGCCTGTGCAACGTGGCGATCAAGTTCCAGCGGAGCATGGCGGACCGGTTCGGCGTCGACGCCGACCGGGTCCGGCTCGACCACGCCGGTCTCAACCATCTGTCGTGGGTCCGCTCGGTCACCGTGGACGGCGAGGAGCGGCTGCCCGGGCTGCTGTCCGGCGATCTCCTCGCCGAGATCGCCGAGGAGGTGCGCCTGCCCGCCGGGCTGCTGCGCGACCTGAAAGCGATCCCGTCCTACTACCTGCACTACTTCTACTGCACCGACCACGAGCTGGGCCGACAGCGGACGGGGTCGCACCGGGCCGAGCAGGTCCAGGCCATCGAGCGGGAGCTGCTCGCCCTCTACGAGGACCCGGAGCTGGACCACAAGCCCGAGATCCTCGAACGCCGGGGCGGCGCGTACTACAGCGAGGCCGCGGCGGCCCTGGTGACCAGCCTGCTCACCGGCGACGGAGCGCACCACTACGTGGACGTGCGCAACGACGGGGTGCTGGCGGGCCTGCCCGATGAGGCCGTCGTCGAGGTGCCTGCGCACGTCGACACCGCAGGCCCCCACCCTGTCGCGGTGCCGCCGCTGCCGCCCGAGATGCTCGGACTGGTCCAGGCCGTCACGGCGTACGAGACCCTCACGATCGAGGCCGCGCTGACCGGCGACCGGTCGGTGGCCCGGCGGGCGCTGCTCGCCAACCCGCTGGTCCGCCAGTGGGACCTCGCGGCGCCGATGTCGGACGCGATCCTGGAGGCCAACCGTTCGTACCTGCCGCGGTTCTTCGGCGAGGAGCCTGCCGATGGCTGACCTCGTGGTCGGCGTCGACGGCGGGAACTCCAAGACCGACCTCGTGGTCGCGGACACCGATGGGCGGCTGCTGGCCTGGGTGCGCGGCACCGGTACGCGCCCGCACACCGACGGCATGGCGGTCACGGGCGGACAGCTCGCCGACCTGACGCGCCGGGGGCTGTCCGAGGCCGGTCTGCCGGAGACCTCGCCCGTCACGGTCGGCGCGTACTTCCTGGCCAATGTGGACGTTCCGGACGACGAACAGGAGGCGCTGTCCCAGCTGTCCCAGCTGGGCGTGGCCGAGCGGATCCTCGTCCGGAACGACACGCTCGCCATCCTGCGGGCCGGTGCGCCGGAGGGCTGGGGCGTGGCCGTGGTGTCCGGCGCCGGCATCAACGCCGTCGGAGTCCACCCGGACGGACGGTCGGCCCGCTTTCTGTCGCTCGGCGACATCACCGGCGACTGGGGCGGCGGCATGGGCGTCGCGCGGGCGGCCCTGGGCGCGGCGGTACGCGCCGGTGACGGACGCGGGCCCGCGACCGCACTCCGGGAGGTCCTTCCGGGCCGTTTCGGGCTGCCGACCGTGGAGGCCGTCGCCCTGGCCGTCCCCGCCGGAAAGATCTCCGCCATGCAGCTGCTCACCCTCGCGCCGCTGGTGTTCGCCGCCGCCGAGGACGGCGACGCGGTGGCGCGGGGGATCGTGACGCGTCTCGGCGACGAGATCGTCACGATGGTGACCGCGCTGTTGCGCCGGCTCAACCTGCTGGACACCCCGACGCCGGTCGTGCTCGGCGGCGGAACGCTGCAGAACGGCCAGGTCCTCCTGCACGACCACATTCGCCGGCGGCTCCACGAGGACGCCCCGCAGTCCCGGCCGCACGTGCTCGACGTGCCGCCGGTGGCCGGCGCGGTCCGCGAGGCGCTGACGGAGTCCCACGCCCCGAACTCCGCCTGGCTCCGCCTCCACGAAGCGCTCACCGGGACGCGGGTGCCGTCCCCGGCGAGCGGAGAGGCCCGCCCCTGCCCCACCGGATGAGACCGGCGCCGAGGCCCGTGGCGCTGATCGCGAGATCGGCCGTCGCACCGCCCTGCCCGCTCCTCGCCAGGCGCGGGCAGGGCACCGCCCACCGTGCGGCGGCGCGCGGCCGTCAGCCCGTCTGCTGGGCCGGGCGTTGGTAGGCGCTGAGGTCGATGCTCCGGGCGATCGCGTCGACGGTCGTCCGGTAGCGGTCGGGTAGCTCGATGGTCTCCAGCAGGACGCCGGACTGCGGCAGCCACCATAGGCGCGGCGTCGAGCGCCAACCGTTCCGGCACTCGAAGCGGTACTCGCGGTAGATGGCCTGCTGGCCGCCGACGGGGCGGGTGCCACGGACGGTGACGCCGTCGGCGATGATCGCCTTGGTCATGAGGGCGCGAGACTCGTGTGCCGGGGTGAACGCGGGCGGAGACGCGGCACGTCCGCGGCGCCGGGACGGGATCGCCGTCCCACTCGCCGAAGGTGGCCACAAATTCCATCTTGTCCGAACACAGCCAAACAGGTACAACCAGGACACCAACGAATTTCGCACGCGTTCGCTCACCGCCAGGAGCCCGCCATGCGTCGAATTCTTCGCACCCCCACCCTGCCGGCCGCCAGCGCCAGCCCGATCCCACCGCGCACCTCGTTAGGACAAGGGAGCCGGAACCGCCGCCGTCCCTCCCTCGCCCTGTCGACCGTTCTCGTGCTGATCGGCGTGCTGCTCTTCGGCGCGGAGCGCGCCGAGGCGGCGATCGCGAACAGCCAGCTGCTGAATCCGGTCTCGGGAAAGTGCCTGGATGTTACCGGTAACACCAGCACCGACGGAACCCAGGTGGAGATCTGGACCTGCAACGGAGGCGCCAACCAGCAGTGGACGTCGACGTCCGCGAACGAACTGCGCGTGACGATCGGCGGCGTGACCAAGTGCCTCGACGCGTCCGGGCAGGGCACGTCCGACGGCACGAAGGTCGTCATCTGGACGTGCAACGGCGGCGCGAACCAGAAGTGGAACCTCGGCGCCGACCAGACCATCGCCGGCGCCCAGTCGGGCAGGTGCCTGGACGCCGACGCGGGCGGCACGGCGGACGGCACAATCGTCCAGCTCTGGACGTGCAAGACGCCCGGTGACAACAACCAGCGATGGATTCCGCCGAGCACGTCGACCAGCCTCACGATCAACGGCACCGGCGACGGAAGGGTCTTCGACGGCGTCGGTGCGATCAGCGGCGGAGGCGGCAACAGCCGGCTGCTGATCGACTATCCGGAGCCGCAGCGCTCCCAGATCCTGGACTACCTGTTCAAGCCCGATTACGGCGCGAACGTCCAGCTGCTCAAGCTGGAGATAGGCGGCGACGCCAACTCCACCGACGGCGCGGAGCCCAGCATCGAGCACACCCGCGGGACCGTGAACTGCAACGTCGGGTACGAATTCTGGCTGGGCGAGCAGGCCAAGGCCCGTAATCCCGATATCAAGCTGTACGGGCTGGCGTGGGCCGGCCCGGGCTGGATCGGCGGCGGCAACTGGTGGTCGCAGGACGCGATCGACTACCTGACCTCCTGGCTGGACTGCGCGAAGAGCCACGGTCTCACCGTCGACTACCTCGGCGGCCGCAATGAGAAGGGCCACGACAAGACCTGGTACGAGAACCTCCACCGGGCCCTCGCCGACCGCGGATACGGCAACGTCAAGGTCGTCGGCGACGACACCGGCTGGAGCGTCGCCGACGACATGGCGGCCGACCCGGCCTTCAACGCCGCCGTCGACATCGTGGGCGTCCACTATCCGTGCGGCTACCTCTCCGACTCGACGACCTGCGACTCGACCGCGAACGCGCTCGCCACCGGCAAACAGCTGTGGGCGAGCGAGAACGGCTCCCTCGACATCGACGGCGGTGCCGCCGCGCTGATCCGCTCCATCACCAGGGGCTACATCGACGGCAGGATGACCGCCTACCTCAACTGGCCGGTGGTCGCCGCCCTCACGCCCAACCTGCCTTACGCGACCGTCGGACTCGCGGTCGCGCCGTCACCCTGGTCCGGCTCCTACCGGCTCGGCAAGGAGACCTGGGCGATGGCACAGGTCACGCAGTTCGTCAAACCCGGCTGGCGGTTCATCGACTCCGCGAGCGGATACCTCGGCGGCGCCCGCACCAACGGCAGCTACATCACGCTGAAGAACGGCACCGACTACAGCACGATCATCGAGACGGCCGGCGCGAGCACCGCCCACACCCTCAACGTCACGGTCACGGGCGGCCTGTCCACCGGCACCGTCCACGTGTGGGCGACGAACCTGAACTCGGGCGACTACTTCATCAGGCAGCCCGACCTCGCGCCGTCCGGCGGCGGCTACCAGCTCACCCTCCAGCCCGGTTACATCTACTCGCTCACCACCACGACCGGACAGGCCAAGGGCACCGCCGCCGGCCCCGCCCAGCACGGCCTCGCCCTCCCCTACCGCGACGGCTTCGACACGTACGGGACCGGTTCCGAAGCCAAGTACGTATCCGACATGCAGGGCGCCTTCGAGGCACGCGCCTGCCTGAACGGCCGCAGCGGCAACTGCCTGCAACAGGTCGCCCCGGTCAAGCCCATCGAATGGCAGGGGGACAGTGACGCGTACGCCCTCGTCGGTGACACCGCCTGGGCGAACTACACGGCATCGGTCGACGTCGACCTGCAGCAGGCCGGAACGGTCAAGCTGATCGGCCGGGCCGGCGCCCAGTCCCGTCCCCAGGATCGGCAGGCCGGCTACGAGTTCCGCATCAACGACGGCGGCTCGTGGACGCTCGGCAAGCGCGACACCGGCGGCACCCTCACCACCCTGGCGAGCGGTACGACCACGGCCCCGGGCCTCGGCCGCTGGCACACGCTGGCCCTCAGCATGCAGGGCAGCACCATCGCCGCGAAGCTCGACGGCGCCACCCTGGGCACGGTCACCGACGGCACCTATACCTCCGGCCAGGTCGGTTTCGGTGTCGCGGGCTACCAGACCGACCAGTTCGACAACCTCTCGATCAGCTAACCGAGATTCCCCTGGAGCCCCAGTGGCCATCTCCAGGCCGGCTCGCCGCCCAGCGCCACAAGGCGATGGGCGACGTGCTGAAGGCCACCGGCCGACCGATCGTCTACAGCGTCTCTGATTGGCTAAGCGATCCCGAGGAATCGTTCCGACTGGATGCCGGGCATGATGCCAATCGTCTTCGTGCCCTGGTGTCGGCAGAAGCGCCGACCCGCGTGGCACGCCCCTCCGGACGCTGTCGGTCCAGCCTGCACAGCTATCGGACCGAGGAGGGTGCCCCGCGTCGCCTGGGCACGGGGCGTGCTGATGTCAGAACGATACCACGAGATCACCAAGAGTGACTAAAAGAAGAAGTGAGCCTTGCGACTGGGGGAGGAATCGCCCTGGGTGTTCGGCCCGGGCACGGGCGGCAGCCTGTGGCGGACGACCGGCGACATCAGCGACTCGTGGTCCAGCATGACCTCCCTGCTGGACCAGCAGGCGGGGCTGGAGCTCTTCTCGCACCCGGATGCCTGGAACGACCCGGACATGCTCGAGGTCGGCAACGGCGGGATGACCGACACCGAGTACCGCGCGCACTTCTCACTGTGGGCGCTGCTCAACGCCCCGCTGATCCTCGGCAACGACCTGCGCTCGATGAGCGCCGCCACCAAGGCCATCATCACCAACCCCGACGTCGTCGCGGTCGACCAGGACTGGGGCGGCTCCCAGGGCCGCCGGATGCGCGACCTGGGCGGCGGCCTGCAGGTGTGGGCGAAGCCGATGTCGGACGGCTCGGTGACCGCCGTACTCCTCAACCGGTCCGGATCGGCCGCCACCATCACGACCAGCGCCGCCGAGCTCGGGCTGGGCGGGTCCAGCTCGTACGGTCTCAAGGACCTCTGGAGCGGAACCACCTCGACCACGTCGGGGACGATCTCGTCGAGCGTGCCGAGCCACGGCGTGGTGATGTACCGGGTCACGCGGTCCGGCACCCTCGCCGCCCCGCGCGCCGCCGGCACCTACCAGGTCAGCGACCTGACCTGGCTCGCCGACAGCAACGGCTGGGGCCCGGTGGAGCGCGACCGATCGAACGGCGAGCAGGCCGCGGGCGACGGGCACACGCTGACCATCGGTACGACGACGTACGCCAAGGGCGTGGGCGCCCACGCCGACTCGGCCGTACACGTATGGCTCGGCGGCACCTGCAGCCGGTTCACGGCGGACGTCGGAATCGACTCCGAGGTCGGCTCCGGCCACGGCAGCGTCCGCTTCGCGGTGTACGGTGACGGCCGGCTGATCACCTACACCGACGTCAAGTCGTACGGCGCGGCCACGAACCTCGTGGCTCCGGTCGGTGGTGCCCGCACGCTCGAGCTGCGCGTGACCGACGCCCGCGACGGCATCGACTACGACCACGCCGACTGGGGCAACGCCTCCATCACCTGCTGATCTCCGATGTCCACCGGCCCGTGCCCTGACCCCGCCCCAGGGCACGGGCCGGCGCGCGCCGCGCCCGGATCGGGCCGGGGCTGGCGGGAAGACGACGTCGGCAGATCCCCGCCACACCAAGATCTTCCAATTGCCGGATCTCCGGTACATGCTGCGGATGATCATTTTCCACCGGCCGGGCGGGGGCACCGATCGGGCGCGGTAAGGAGTCACCGTTCATGCACTGGTCAGAACCTCCTGGGCGCAGAACGCCGAGGCCGACGCGACGCCGGAAGAGGGGCTGGTTGCTCTCCGCCACGCTCGCGGCGGCGCTCCTGGCATGTGGGGGTGGTTCCGCGGCGGCTCTCTCCGGCAAGAAGACCGCACCCACCGACCCGGCCGGCCCGCTGAGCGTGCTGCCGTCGGCGTCCGCGGCCCAGGTCGCCGCGACCGCCGGCGGGCGCGGCGGCACGACCGTGACACTGATCACCGGTGAGCGCGTTCACGTCAGCGGCGCCGCGGGTCAGCAGCAGGTCTCCGTCACCCCGAGCGCGTCGGGCGCCGTGCCCCTGGTCGACACGTTCACCGTGAGCGGCGACCTGTACGTGGTGCCGCGTGACGCGGGACCGTACCTGGGAACGCTGCTCGATCGGCGGTTGTTCGACGTCAGCCTGCTGACCCGGCTCGGCCTCGACGACGCTCACCAGAAGGTCGTCCCGGTCACGGTCGCCTGGAACGCGGATCGGCATCCGGTCGCCGCGCCGGGAGTCACCGCCCCCATCAAGGGGAGGACGACCTCGGGCACCGTCGACAAGGCACGGGCCACGGCGTTCGGCGCGGCGCTGGCATCCAGGTTCGCCGCCGACCGGCATGTCCCCGCGGGGCGCGTACCGGCCCGGGTCACCGGGAAGGCCGGTGGCCTGGACGAGGTGAACGCCGTCTCGCTCGCCACGCCGACCGGGCCGGCACCGCTCCTCCCGGCAGCCGGTGATGCCGGGAGGCCAGCGAGCGGCCGGGCGGCGCCGCCGGCCACGGTGGGCGGCACGCCGGACGGCGCTGAGGCCGCGACGAGCGGGGTCCGGCTGTACACGCTGACGATCGACGCCATCGAGCGGGACGGTCAGCCGGGATACGCGCGGATCGACGTCCAGAACCTGGACGACCTGCGGCATTACTGGAGCGTCAGCTGGGCGAGCCCGGACCAGCCGGTCGCCTTGAGCGTGCCGGCCGGCCGGTACAGCATCGAGGCGTTCGTCGGGACGCCGCTCGCCTCGTCGCTGTACCAGACCTCGACGTTCGTGGCGCTGCCCGACGTCGCCGTTCACCGGGACCGGTCGGTGACCGCCGACGCGCGCACCGCCGAACCGATGACGATCAAGACGCCCCGGCCCTCCGAGACGGGGATGGTCGGCCTCGGTTACACGCGAGAGGGGGCCGACGGCCGGGAGTTCGCGGGTACCGTCCTCGGGTTCGGCCGGTCCGAGCTGCTGCAGGTGTTCGGACCCGGGCAGGAGTACCCGGATCTGCGCGCCTTCGCGACGCCGACCGGCGCGCACGGCGTCGGGACTCTTCATTTCGCGGATTCGTGGCTGCTCGAGCCACCGGGTCGAGGTTTCGGCGCGAATCCCGCCTACGCCTACTACCTGGACTACGCCGGCGACAGCGGCGTGCCGAAACGGCTCGACCACGACCTCGGCGCCGGCGATCTCGCCACGGTCCAGGAGAACTACGCGGCCGACCGGCCGGGTCAGGGGGCCGAGTTCTTCGCACCCCATCACTCCTGGAGCCCGTACGACGCCTACCTCAGCGTGTACAACTTCGCCCTCCCGGGGACGCGCACCAACTACTTCGGCGGCACGGGTTCGCCGGTCTGGCAACCCGCCGTCTTCGACGACGTCAACGACTCAGCGGCGTCGGTCGTCGGCACCGCCCGCGCGTACGAGCCCGGCCGGCAGACGAGCGAGAACTGGCTGCGCGGCCCGCTGGTGCCCACTCCCACAGCCGAGTCCGGGCTGGTGGCTCCCAGCGCCGCCGCCGAGGGCCACGGCTTCATGTGCCCGGTGTGCCGGCAGGACGACAATATGTCCTTCGACGTCACCGACTACGGCGACGCGGCGGGCCACTGGGCGTATCTCCCGAGAGCGGGCGAGGACCTGAAGTTCTACCGCGACGGCGTGCTGACGCAGGAACAGCCGCGCCCCGGCGGCATCTTCCCGATGCTCCCGGGCAGTGCCTCGTACAAGATCGATTGGGTCACGCATCCCGCCCCGACCGGGTCGCCGCTGGATTCCACGGTGGAATCGGTGTGGGCGTTCACGTCGCGGCGCCCGCACCGGCCGGACAAGCTCCCATCGTTCGACTATTGCGGTCCGGACGTCAGCCGCGGATGTTCGCTGCTCCCGCTCGTCTTCGCGGGCTACGACCTCGATGTCGACCAGTCGGGCCGGGCGCCGGCGGACCGGCCGGAGACGTTCCGGCTCGCCGGCTACCACCAGGCGCATGAGACGAACGCCTCGCCGGTGACGAAGGCGGCGGTCGAGGTCTCCTTCGACGACGGAGCGACCTGGACCGCGGTCGGTGACGTGCGGGCGGACCACGGCGGCTTCGCGGTGACGGTGCCCGCCGGCCCGCCCGCGGGCGGGAAGTCCACCGGTTACGTCTCGCTCCGGACCGCGTTGACGGACAGCTCCGGAAGTGCGCTGTCTCAGACGATCATCCGCGCCTACGCGCTGCCCACGTCCGCCGGCGCCGCCCGGTCCCACGGCCGGTGAGGAGATCCCCGATGAACCGACGTCAATCTCCACGCCGCGGCGCCCTGCTGGGCACGGCCGTCTGCGCGGCGGCCCTGCTCGCCGGCGGCAGCACGCGCGCCGACACCGGCCCCCGGCCCGCGGACACGAGCACCGCGGCCCCTTCCGTACGTAACGCCTGCGGCACGCCCTCGCCGGGGCGCCCGAGCTGCATGGCGGTGGTGCGCACCTCGGGACCCGCCGGACCGGCTCTGGCCGCGACGAGCCCGGCCGGATACGGGCCCGCGGATCTGCAGGCCGCGTACCGTCTCACGTCGGCGGCGAAGGGCGGCGCCGGACAGACCATCGCGATCGTCGACGCGTTCGACGACCCGAACGCCGAGGCGGACCTGGCGGTCTACCGCCGCCAGTACGGGCTGCCGCCCTGTACGGAGGCCAACGGCTGCTTCCACAAGGTCAACCAGCGAGGCGCCGCCACACCGCTCCCCTCGCCCGACAGCGGGTGGGCCCTGGAGGAGTCGCTGGACATCCAGATGGCCTCGGCCGTCTGCCCGAACTGTCACATCCTGCTGGTCGAGGCGGACGACAACCAGGACGAGAGCCTGGGGGCCTCGGTGGACACCGCCGCCAGGCTGCACGCGAACGCCATCTCCAACAGTTACGGCGAACCCGAGTACGTGGGGGTGGCCCGTATGGAGGGCCACTTCGACCACCCGGGCATCGCCGTCACCGCGTCATCGGGCGACTCCGGACTCGGCGTGGGCTATCCGGCCGCGTCCGCGCACGTGATCGCGGTCGGCGGGACGACGCTCTGGCCCGCGGACAACGCGCGGGGCTGGCAGGAGACCGCCTGGTGGGGAGCCGGCAGCGGATGTTCGACCCAGATCGCCAAGCCCGCCTGGCAGACCGACAAGGTCTGCACGCACCGTACGGTGGCGGACGTGGCCGCCGTGGCCGACCCCTTCACCGGTGTCGCGGTCCATGACACGTACGGCGTCGGCGGGTGGGTCACCGTGGGCGGAACGAGCGCGTCGTCACCGATCATCGCTGCCGTCTACGCCCTCGCCGGGAATGCCGCGACGGTGAACGCCGCGGCGTTCCCCTACGCCCATCGCGCGCGGCTCTTCGACATCACGAGCGGCACCAATGCCGGCTGCTACCCGGCCTATCTCTGCACGGCCGGACGCGGCTACGACGGCCCGACCGGACTCGGCACCCCCAACGGCACAGACGCCTTCTAGGCTCCGAACGAAAGATGTTCAAGATGAGGATTCTTCCGTGGCGGAAGCCCGGGACCTCGGCCCGGTCGGCCATCACCGCGATGTCGCTGGGCATCGCTTTGATCGCCGTCCCGGCCGGCGCGGTGTCGGCGGACACGCCCACCGCCTCGCGAGCGGCGAGTGCCGCGAGCTCGTGCCATGCCACCTGGTCGGCCGTCGAGGCACCGAACAACGCCGAGGCGTTCAGCCTGAGTTCTTCGAACTCCGGTCAGTCGTACACCAGCGCCCCGATCGGCGCGGTGGACGTCCTGTCCGACCACGACGTCTGGATCGCGGCCACCGACAGGACCTGGACGCAGGCTCCTTATCCGTCCGGCAACAACATCTCCGACCTAGAGCGCTATGACGGGTCGAAATGGGTACGAAGCCACGGCCCCAGCGTCCCGCTCGACCCGGGCTCCGGCGCGGCGACGCTGACCAGGCTGAGGTTCGATTCGCCCGATGACGGGTGGGCCGCCGGCTATTACATGGGCGCGCCCTTCAGCCCGCTGGTCGAACACTGGGACGGCACCCGGTGGACGATCAGTCCGGCGCTGAGCTATCCGGCCCAGCAGGATCCGGGCGGGACGGTGACCGGCCTCGCCGCGTTCTCGGCCACGGACGCCTGGATCAGTGTCGCCCGG
This sequence comes from Actinoallomurus sp. NPDC050550, assembly GCF_040655075.1. NCBI lineage: Bacteria > Bacillati > Actinomycetota > Actinomycetes > Streptosporangiales > Thermomonosporaceae > Actinoallomurus > Actinoallomurus sp. NPDC050550. The sequence goes on from NZ_JBFAJC010000059.1 coordinate 46,100, forward strand.
CCCCTCGGCGGCAACGGCCTGCACCCGAGCCTGGTGGAGCACTGGGACGGTAAGTCCTGGACCTACGTCGACTATCCGCTCGCCCAGACGTCGGCCGTCCCCGTCGTGACCGCGCTGTACGGCCGGGCCAAGAACGACATCTGGCTCGCGGCCGGCGTCCAGGGCGGCGGCGAGGACGCCATGCACTGGGACGGCGCCAAGTGGTCCGTCGTGCCGATGCCCCTGCCCACGGGCGCCGGCAACTGGACCATCGCCGGCTTGTCGGCGACGTCCGCTCACGACCTGTGGGCGGTCGGCGCCTGGAAAGGACCGAACGGCATAGCGCCGCTGACCGAACACTGGGACGGCGCCAAGTGGACGATCCTCCCGGCGCCGGTCCCGGGCAACTCGCCGGTCGGCACGCTCTCCTCGGTGGCCGCGATCTCCCCCTCGGACGCCTGGGCGGTCGGCTCCTACAAACAGGGGACCACACCACCGGGTAATGGGGGCGCCAACCTCATCGAGCACTGGGACGGGCAGAAGTGGACGGCGGTGACCGCCCCCGGCGGCTCCCCGGCCGACTCCGCAGTCCTGTCATCGGTCTCCGCAGGCTCCGCCACGAACGTGTGGGCGGCCGGGCACATGGAGGTGCCGAGCGCCGCCGGTTCCTCGACGGCTCCGCAGCTGTTCCACTACGGCTGCGCGACGGCGCGGTGACCGCCGACAACGAATGAGGCCCGGCCGGGGCACCTCCCGGCCGGGCCGCCGTCATGGCCGGCCATGGACTCACTGCCGAGTGTTGACACCCCTTACCGCCGCCAACGGCTTGCGTAGCCGGGTGCGCAGCAGCCATCCGCCGGCGACCGCGAAGGCGAGCGCTGCCACGACGATCGGCCAGATGCGCCGCCGAGGGGGGTCTCGCCATGGGCTCCCGCCGGCAGGCTGGTCCCCCTCCGCAGCGGGTGCGGGGACGCCGCACGTCTCCGGCGACGCCTGAGCCGGCACGTCGCGATCAGGAGCACCGCTGTCGGCGATCGCGTCCAGCTCGGCGGCCGTCTGCAGCCACCGTTGCCGCCATTTTGTCCAGTCGCCGCCACAGACACGTACGAACTCGCGCACCACCCTTTCGGTCGGCAACTGGTAGCCGGCCGTCGCGGCGGCGAGTGCGCTCTTGGATACCTCGCAAGAGTGCGCCATCTTCCAAAACGGCAGGTCACCCGCCTCAGCCCGCAACGCTCGCAACTCGCATGCGAACCGCTCTACCGGGCCCAACTTCGGATCCACCGATCGCATCCGTCGCCCCATGTCACTCCCCGTACTGACTGTAACTGGACAAAACGGTCACCATAATTGTCCACATCGCTTCATACTGGACAATCCCTGCGATAGGAAAGGGTCGTGACCTGTCAGATAGCCAGGTATCTCTTGACACGACGCAGCGAATGAGAGCGGGGAAGCCCCTAGATCACGAACACTACACGAAAGTGGTATTGCATTTTGTCAAGCGACGACATCAGCTAAGAGTGATCCGAAGCAAGGCCCCCCGACAGGTCAGATATGAACTGGCAAAGGAAGGTGGTGTGCATGACGGACCGAATCCTCGTTACGGGCAGTAACGGAATGCTCGGCGGCGCTCTCGTACGGCGATTGGCCGCCGACGGCCATAAGGTCCGCGGCCTGGACTTGCGAGCGACGCCCGGTTCACATGAAATGGAAGAATGTTTTGTCGGCGATGTCCGTGACGAATCACTAATGACCAAGGCGGTCGCGGGTGCGGATGCCGTGGTGCACTGTGCGGCCGCGCTGCCGAGCTATCCGGATGAACAGATCAGAAGCGTCATCGTCAGTGGCACCCGAAACGTGCTGGAAGCAGCGTACCGGGCGGACGTTCCGCGGGTGGTCCAGATTTCCTCCACGGCCGTCTACGGGCTACCGAAACTCGTCCCGACCCCGGAGAGCCATCCGCGCAGCCCAGTGGACGTCTACAGCGGCGCGAAGGCCTCGGCGGAGGAAGTAGGTGAGGAGTTCCGCGACCGCGGTCAATGCCTGTCCATCCTGCGTCCGAAGACCTTTCTCGGCCCTGGCCGGCTCGGATTGTTCGCGATGTTGTTCGAGTGGGCCGACGAAGGGCGTAACTTCCCCGTTCTCGGCCGCGGTGACGTCCGCATCCAGATGCTGGACATCGAGGATCTGGTGGACGCGGTCGTGCTCGCCCTGCGCGGTCCCGAACACCGCGTCTCGGGGACGTTCAACATCGGTGCCGAACGGTTCGGCACACTTCGTGAGGACTTTCAGGCCGTGCTCGACGCCGCGGGTCACGGCAAACGGATCGTGTCGCTCCCGGCCAAGCCGGCGCTGACGGCACTCAGCATGCTTCAGCGAGCACGGCTTTCCCCGGTGTACGGACGGCTGCTTCACAAGCTGCTCGCCGATTCCTACGTCAGCGTCGACCTGGCGCGGGAGCAGCTCGGCTTTCGGCCGCAACGGTCAAACCAGGACGCGATCCTGCGGACCTTCGCCTGGTGGAGAGAAGGGCGTGAAGCGAACCAGGCGCGTGGATCCGGCGCCACCTCAAAGGACGCATGGCGGCAAGGGGCGCTCGCGCTCACCAAGGCCTTTTTCTGATCTGCCGCCCCGGAGCCCTTTCCCCGGCGACTTCTCAGCAACGCCCTCCAGTCCTGCCACCACACGGAGACCGCGATGCATACCGTTGACCCGGCCGGGTCGGGTCCGACCGTCCGCGAAGGACGTCGGGCCTCACCTGCGCCGGACCCCACCCCGCATTCACTCGTCCGCGACCTGATCGCCATATCACGTCCGCGGCAGTGGGCGAAGACACTATTGGTCGTTCCTCTTCCTCTGGTCTGCGCGCGAAGCTGGTCGGCCTCGGAGGTTGTAAGGGTCTGCTTGGCGGTCGCGGTCTTCACGCTCGTGTCCTGCGTGACATATGTCGTGAACGACATCGCCGATCGGGAACGTGACAAGAAACATCCGGTCAAACGGATGCGCCCCATCGCCGCCGGCCGGTTTCCGGTGTACGGAGCCTGGCTCTACGCCGCGGTACTGGCGGGCCTGCTCTGCGTGGCGCTCATCGGCTGGCGACAGATCGGCTGGTGGCCGGTCCTCGTCTACCTCGGCATGAACGCCGTCTACAGCCGCGGCCTCAAGCACGTGCCGCTGGTGGATGTGTTCTTGATCGCCGTTGGGTTCCTCCTGCGGCTGATCCAGGGATACCTGGCCATCGGGCAACCGGTCTCCGGCTGGCTGTTGCTCTGTGTCCTCTGCCTTTGTCTCATGTTGAGCCTCGGCAAGCGGAGACACGAACTTGTCACCGTCGGCTCTGGCCACCGCCCCTCGCTGCAGGGCTACTCAGTGGCACTCGTCGATCAGCTGATCCTCCTCAACGCCGCGCTCACGCTCATGGCGTACGTCCTCTATCTCGTCTCCGGCGCGCGATTCGACACGCAGGCGCAGGCCATCGCGTTTCTGTCGATCCCGGTCGGACTCTTCGCCGTTTCGCGCTACCTGCAACTGGTCATCGTTCGGCAGGGCGGCGGCGAACCGGTGGAGACCCTGCTGCGGGACCGAGTCCTCATCGCCGACTTCGCGCTCTGGACCCTTCTACTCGGCACGGCGACGATCGATACCCATTATCCCGGCCTCACCCACGCCCTTTTTGTGTCGAGGCCGTGACTCCAGCGGGTGTCATGCCACGCGAATCCTGATTTCGCCTTCATCGTCGAAGAAAGGTTAATCATGGCCGAACTACTCAGCCTCGACGATACCGAACGGCTCAGCGTCGCCGAGGTGCACAAGCTGTACCGGAAATTCGTGAACCGAAGCCAGGTTTCGCTCATGACGTCGTTCGGCTTCGGCAAGGAACTCGTCGAGCGTGCGGAAGGCCCGTGGATTCATACCCGGGACGGCCGCCGAATCCTGGATTTCACCGGCGGGGTCGGCGTCCTCAACCACGGCCACAACCACCCGCGCATCCTGGCCGCCAGAAAGAAGTTCGCCGAACGTCACCGAATGGAGGTGCACAAGACCTACTTCTCCCCCTATGTCGCCGCTCTGAGTCACAATCTCGCGCAGCTGTTGCCCGGTGATCTCGACATGTCCTTCTTCCCGAACTCCGGAGCCGAGGCGGTCGAGGGCGCGGTCAAGCTGGCCTACAAGTACCATGGCGGCAAGCGGAACACGATCCTGCACGCCGACATCAGCTTCCACGGAAAGTTGCTCGGCAGCGGCAGCCTCACCGGCGGGGCGCAGAACCATTTCGCCTTCCCCGGAATCCCCGGCGTCCGCAGCTTCCCGTACGACGATCTCGACGCCGTGCGGCGGCTCGTGGCCGAGGCCCGAACCGAACGCGGCGACTGCGACGTGTACACCATTCTCATCGAACCCTTCAGCGCCTCCACGATGCGCCGGTGCTCCGAGGAGTTTCTGCGGGGGCTGCGCGAGCTGTGCACGGCCGAGGACATCGTGTTGATCTTCGATGAGATATACACCGGGTGGGGGAAGACCGGCAGCCTCTTCTACTTCATGCGGTACGAGGGCCTGCTGCCCGACGTCGTGACGACATCCAAGAGCTTCGGCGGCGGGAAATCCTCGATCTCCGCCTTCATCGCCAGAAATCCGATCTTCCGCAAGGCATACGACAGCCTCACCGACGCCCTGCTACAGAGCACCAGCACTACGTACTACGGCTTCGGCGAAGAGACCGCGACCGCGATCGAGGCGATCAACATCGTGGTCGACGACGATTATCCGAAGCGCGCACGGGCGATCGAGAATGTGCTCGCCCCCGGCCTGGAGCGCATTCGGAAGGAACACCCGGACATCATCTCCGACGTGCAGGGTGCGGGCGCACTGCACGGGATCCACCTCGACGGCGGCCCGAAGGTGCTCGACCTGGTGGCGAAGCTCGCGCCGGGAGGCATCGCCCGTGACCCGCTGTTCCGCACCAAGTTGATCACGTGTGCGGTCATCAACGCGCTCTACCGGGACCACGACATCTACACCTACTACACGCTGAACGGCCGCAGCCCGCTGGTCGCGGCCCCGCCCCTGGTCTGCGGGACCGCCGAGGTGGAGCAGTTCCTGGATGCCTTTGCCCAGGTGCTCGAGACCGGGCTTTCCCGGCTCCTCACCCGGTTCGTCAAGGAGAAGGTGACGTCCCTGTGGTGACCAAGGCTGTGGTGACCAAAGTCGCGGTGACCGGCATATTCCTCGACAAGGTGGTGTAAGCGTATGACCACGGACGACCGGCCGCTGGTGTCGATCATCATCCCGAACTACAACTACGCCCGCACGCTCGGCATGTGCCTGCGCGCGGCGCTGAACCAGACGTACGGGCCGATGGAGATCCTGGTCGTCGACGACGGCAGTACGGACGACTCGGTGGCGATCGCGCAGGGGCTCGGCGTCTCGGTGATCTCGACACCGGCCAACGGGGGTTGCGCGGCGGCGCGTAATTTCGGCGTGGCGCGCGCCGCCGGCGAGGTGTTGTTCTTCATCGACTCCGACGTGGCCATCGCGCCCGACGCGGTGGAGGTCGCCGTCGCGCAGCTGCGCTCGGATCCCCGGATCGGCGTGGTCTGCGGGATCGAGGATCCCGAGCCGCTGATCCGCGACAGCCTGCTCGAGGAGTACCGGGCGCTGCAGTACCACTACTGGTCGGTCAGCGGCGAGGGCAACGTGACGTTCCTCTTCCCCGCGATGTGCGCGATGCGCAGGGAGGTCTTCGACGAGATCGGCCCCTTCAACACCCGGCTGCGGCACACCGAGGAGGTCGACTACGGCTACCGCGTGTCCCGCCGCTACGACCTGCGGCTCACCTCCGCCATCAGCGGCCGGCACGATCACGACGACAGCCTCCGCGTACTGCTGCGCAAGCTCTTCCACCGAGGCCGGATGCGAATTCCGCTGTACGCGCGGGCGCAGGCCTTCGCGCAGGGCTTCGAGACCCGATGGCGCGCGTACGGGAGCGTGGCGGCGCTGGCCGCGTTGGTGTCGGTGGTGGTCCCGGTGGTGTTCGGCGCGGCCTGGTGGGCGGTTCCGGCGCTGCTGTTCGCCGTGTCGGTGCTGTGCGACGCGGGCCTGTACGCCTTCGTGGCGCGCCGCCGGTCAATCGCCTTCCTGGGATACTTCGTCGTGATCCACTTCCTGGTGAACGTGACGATCGCGACCGCGGCGGCGACCGGCGTGCTGCAGTGGCTCACCTCCGGCACCTTCCGGCGGCTCTACGACCCCGCCCCCGGCGGCGCGCTGGAAGAGGCCGGAGCATGACGCGGCCCGCCGAGGCCGATGCTTCGGCGGCCGATCATAGGACCGCATCGCCGTCGCGCAGCCGATGGTGCCGGGCGACGTGGGCGCTTGTCGGTACGGCGACGGTCTGGCTGCTCGTCGTCCTGACAACCCGTCTGTTCAGTGGGCGTTGGTGGCTGTTGACGCCATTGGATGACCTGCCACCTCTCGCCTACGTGACCGTACCGGTGATGCTGCTCGTGGCCATACCTCTTGTACGCGTCATACGAGCACCCATACCGAAACGGCCGCGCCTGCTCATCGTGGCCATGGCACTCGCCGCCCTCGCCCTGGCCTTGCCAAGGGTTTTTTGATCTCCTTCACGCAGCCTCAATGACATCGATCTCCAAAAAGCAGTCATTCACCGGCAAGGAGTAGACGATGGTGCGTGTCGTATGTACCGGGCTCGGCCGAACGGGGACGAACTCCATCAAGGCGGCGCTGGAGCGGCTCGGCTTCGGGCCGTGCCTGCACGCGGTGGATATATTTGCGAACCCCAAACTGATCCGGCCATTGCTCGGAGCCCTTGAAAGTGGCTCGGCGAACTGGGACGAGGTGCTCGCCGGGTATGAATCATTTGTCGGCGGGCCGGTCTCTACCCGTTGGCGAGAGCTCGCCGAGTATTATCCAGAGGCGAAGGTCATCCACACGATACGCGACCCAGAGCGCTGGCTGGGCAGCATACAAGAGACGCTGTTCAGACGGCGACAGCGCATGAGTTCACTACCGGGCCGAACCGCCGTCCTGCTGTCGTCGATGCTTGGTACGGATTACGCCCCGATGGTCAAGCTCCTGCAGACGACGCTCGAATCGCAGACCTTCAAATCACCGACCGAGCAGACACGAGAACGCGCCATCGAACTGTTCAAGGCGCACACGAATGAGGTCGTCGAGACCATTCCCGCCAGCCGGCTACTGATCTTCGACGTCAAGTCGGGGTGGGAGCCACTCTGCAAATTCCTCGACGTCCCGGTGCCAGCGGAGCCGTTCCCCCGAATGAACGACAGAGCGGAGTACGCCAAGAGTGGCCTCGGAACAGCAGTGCCGTTGCTCCTGCGCCGGACGCGGTGATTGACAATGGTCGCCACGGAGGCGGCAGTCGCCCCCGCATCCAGCAAGCTCGACCGGCGCGTCTATGTGGTGCTGGCCGGGCTGTTGCTCGCCATGCTGCTCGCATCGCTCGACAACCTGATCGTCGGTACCGCGATGCCTCGGATCGTCGGTGAGCTCGACGGCATCAAGCACCTGTCGTGGGTCGTCACGGCGTACCTCCTGACCATGACCGTGTCCGGCCCGTTCTACGGCAAGCTCGGGGACCTCTACGGACGCAAGAAGATCTTCATGTCGGCGATCGTCATCTTCCTGGTGGCGTCCGTGCTGCTCGGTTCGTCGCAGAACATGGCTGAGTTGATCGGGTTCCGAGCCCTGCAGGGCCTCGGCGCCGGCGGCATTGTCGTCGGCGTGCTGGCGATAATCGGTGACCTTGTTCCGCCGCGTGAACGTGGCAGGCTCATGGGCTTCGCCGCGCCGGTCATCGGCGTCGCCACGATCGGCGGCCCGCTGCTCGGCGGGTTCCTCACCGACCACCTCTCCTGGCGCTGGATCTTCTACATCAACCTGCCGCCCGGGATCATGGCGCTCGCGCTGATCGGCACCACGCTGCACCTGCCACACCACAAGATCAAGCACAAGATCGACTGGTTGGGCGCGGTCCTGCTGATCGTCGCCGCCTCCGCGTTGATGCTGGTGCGGAGCTGGGGCGGTTCGCACTACGGCTGGGGCTCCTGGCAGATCATCGGTCTTGCCGTCATCGGCGTCGTATCGACACCGCTGTTCGTGCTCGTCGAGCGTCGCGCGCCGGAGCCCATGCTGCCGTTCCGGCTGTTCCGGAACCGGAACTTCAGTGTGGCCGTGTGGCACGGCTTCCTCATCGGGTTCGCGATGTTCGGTGCCGTGGCATTCCTGCCGCTCTACCAGCAGACCGTCCAGGGTGCGTCCGCGACGAACAGCGGGATCCTCCTGCTTCCGATGATGTTCCCGATGTTCGTCGTCGGCCCGCTCGTCGGGCAGGTCATCAGCCGCACCGGGCGGTACAAGATCTTCCAGATCCTGGGCGGGGCGGTGCTGACCGTCGGCATGTTCCTGCTCACCCGGCTCGACGTGAGCACCACGAAGCTCACATCCGGGGCGTACATGGTGGTGTTCGGTATCGGCATGGCGATGTCGATGCAGCTGACCATGCTGATCGCACAGAACAGCGCAGAGCAGCGCGACATGGGCGTGGCGAGCAGCACGTCGAACTTCTTCCGCTTGATCGGTGGTGCGTTCGGGGTGTCGCTGTTCGGCGCGATCTTCAACAATCGGCTGGCCGCCGCGCTGTCCGGGATGCCGGACGCCGGCGTGCTGCCGAGCGGTGGCAGCGCGAAGCTCGACCCGGACGCGCTCTCGAAGGTCGCACCCCAGGTAAAGGGGCCGCTCCTCGCTGCCATCGCCGACGCCATTCACGACGTCTTCTGGTGGGGCCTGCCGTTCACCGCACTGGTGTTCGTGATCGGCTGGGTATTGAAGGAGGTTCCGCTGCGGACCTCCGCCGGGCGCGCAGGAGAGCACCTTTCCGGCGAGGTACCAGAATAGCCGCACGAACCCGTTTCGTGCGCTAATGCGGGAATTGAATGGCGAATCGCCGTACGCCCACGCCGACGGCCCTTGTTTTACTTTTTCTTTGACTAATGTGTGATAAATAAGCTAAGTCCGGACGCCAATTTGCTCCTGGAGGTAGTATGCAGATGGAGCGCGCAGGACTATTCCCGCGCTGGGCGGCACGGTTGGCGGTCGCCATGTCGGTGGCCTGGCTTGCCAACGCCGTCTTGCACCGGCTGTTCAGTGGACGGTTCTGGCTGTGGGTCCTGCCCGACCTGGCACCTCCGCCGGTCTACATGGTGGTGCCGCTCGCGTTGCTCGCGGCGGCCGCGGTGGGCCTCTTCCGCGGGCCGCGCCGGTGGGCGATGGCCGTCGCCGGCACCGCCGTGGTGGCGCTGATCCTCGGTTTCGGCCAGGCCGGGCTGAACCCACGGGCGCTGGCGGTCAGCGGCCGGGCGCCGGCCGGAGCGCTGCACATCGTGTCCTGGAACACCGAGTACTGGGACCAGACCGATGACCCCGCCCACTTCTACCGCTACCTCACCGCCCAGCATGCCGACGTCTATCTGCTGCAGGAGTACCTGAACTGGGTGAACAACGGGCCGCAGCCGGTCGACGACCTGACCAGGCTGCGGAAGGAGTTCCCCGGCTACCAGATGGCGATCAGTGGTGAACTCGTGACGCTCTCCCGGTACCCGATCATCGCCACTCCCCCCATCGCGACTGCGTGGCCCGTCGACTCGTCCTGGTACTCCCAGTTCCAGGCGCGGAAGGTGCTGCGCACCGACCTCGACGTCGGCGGCCACACGCTGTCCGTCTACAACGTGCACATCCCCGTCCAGCTCGGCCAAGGGGGGCTTCTCGACACCTCCTTCTACCGCGACGTGCACACCCGGGTGCGGCACCGCACCGCCGAGTTCAGCGCACTGCGCCGCGACGTGGCGGCCAACCACAACCCGAAGCTGATCGCCGGCGACTTCAACACCACCCCGTCAATGGGGGACGTCAGCTGGTTCCGGTCCCACCTGAGCGACGCGGTGCGCGCGGACGGCTCGCTCTATCCGGCGTCGTGGCCCGCGTTCGGGCCCACGGTATGGCGGCTCGACTGGGCGTTCACGACCGGCCTTCACACGTACCGATACGACTTTCGCAGTCCAGAGGGGATGTCGGACCACCGCGCGCAGGATCTCTGGCTCTCACTGCGTTCAGACCCGGGCCAGAAGGGCCGAACGTGACGGCGCGGTGACCACCGAAACGAATAAGGCCCGGCCGGGGCTTCTCCCGGCCGGGCCACACTCCCTCGGCGATCCGGTCCTGTACCCGTAAAAGTAGAGCCGGGGCCCGGTCAGCCGTGGACTAGTCGCAGTGGAAGCCGCGGACCCAGACCGGGAGCTCGGCGAAGCCGGAGTGCTGCCCCTCGTGTGCCCGGCAGGTCACGGTCTTCTCGGTCCCCTCGTGAGTATGGCCGCTGATCGTGAAGACACCGTGGATGGGGCCGCGGTGCGTGGCGCCGTGGAACGGGAAGCAGTTGACCTGGCCCATCCAGGCGCCGTTTTCGTGGGAGTGCAGCATGTGGCAGTGGTAGCCGGGGACGGGAGGCTGAGCCGCGCTGGCGACGGCCGGGCTGACGCCGGCACCCACCATGGCGGCGGCCAGGGTCAGGCCGGACAGCGGAACACGCGTGATCACGGGATCCCCTTTCGGGTGTCTGGGAACTGTGCGATCCCAACGACTATCACACTGAGTAGTCGGGCACCCACTAAGTGTTAGATCCCGGCAGGCCGTGTGCGTGTCGCGTGGATGGAGCCGAGCAGCCGCATGGCTTGCGCGCTGTGGCTCACGGCGCTCATCCGGAACACCGATTCATCGTGATGCGGGGCCGAGCCGCAACGTCGCACGGCTGAACGTTGTGAGGATCCGCTGGTGGGTCTGGCGGGGAAGGGATCGGCTTCCGGGCTCGCCGAGAGGCGTTCCCGGTCGTGCCGGAGCCTCGCCCAGCAGGTCGTCGAGGCCGGCGCGGGCCACCATCAGCAGTCCATGCGTGGCCCGAGTGCAGGTCACGGCGAGCCGGCCGAAGGCCGAATTGAACTCGTCGAGCTGGTCGGCTCCGGAGAGCGGGTGGACGGCGACGGTGATGGCGTTGGTCTGGCCCTGCCAGGAGTCGACGGTCGACGCGAGGAGCACGCCCGCCGGCAGGTCGTACTTGTCCGTGAGGCGGTCGACCATCGCGGTCGCGTCGTCCACGGCCTGGTTGCGCGTGGCGAGGACGACGATCAGGGGGTCCCCGGACGGCGCGTCGGAGGTGATGCGTTCTTCGTTCAGCGGCCTGCCGGCGCCGTCGTACCGTCGTCGGGTGATCGCGAATCCGCTCTCGAGAAGGGGCATGAGCAGGTCCTCGACCACGCCGAGCAGGTCCGGGTCGATGTCCGGTGCCTCGGGTTCGGGGAGGCCGTCGACCTCGAGCAGGGTGGGAGCACCGGTGGCGACGGACGTCCAGACCTCGGCGACGGGCCCGCTCATGGCCGGGAGCTCGATCGCCCGGTCGCCCGCGGCCGCCACGCAGTCCAGCCGGTCCCAGTCACCGTAGAAGGCCCGCCAGAGGGGAAGCTGGGCGGCCGTCGGGCGCCATACCGCGGGGAGGTCGACGGCGAAGGTCTTCTCGTCGTCCTCGTAGGCGGTCGGCCAGGCGCGGTAGGGGTTGTAGCCGGGGTCGCCGCGCCAGGGGTTCTGGCCGGGGTCGATCGGAGGCAGCTGGCCGACGTCGCCGACGCCGACGGACAGCGAAGCCAGCCCCTCGACCGTGGCATAGCGGTGGAGGGGGAGCTGCCACGCCTCGTCGACGAACAGGACGTCGAACGGCAGCGTGGCGTTGACGGCGGGACCGAGGCGGTCGAGCAACCGCTGTGGCTCCCCCCACGCGCCCATCTTGTGCGAGGTTCCAAGGATCACGGCGCACGTCTCGGGGATCGCGCCGGAGGAGGTCGCGACGGTGACGTTGTCGAGCACGTCCTGCGGCACGTCCGGCATCCGGTCCTTGGCCACGAACAGGCAGACCTGGGAGGCGCCCAGCTCTCTCCCCAGGTCGCCGGCGAGCGGGAAGACCTGCTTGTTCGCGAAGGCGGTGACGCCGACCCGGGCGCAGTTCTCATGGGCCAGGGCTTCTTTGACCATGCGCACGAGCGCGTAGGACTTTCCTGCACCGGCGGCGGCGCGCAGCAGGATCCTGTCGTAGTCGGCGGCGCCCTCGAGGGCCGACAGGAGCGCGGAGATGGCTCGCTGTGCGGCCTCGATGTTCCCCTCGGCCGCGGACTCGTGGTGGAGCGCGTCCTCAGGCGGCGCGGCAGAGGCCGAGAAGGTGATCGTCATTGCCGTTCAGTCCAGGTCGTCGATGGTCAGGTCGTCGGGGGTGGGCGTGGGCGCGATCAGTATTTCCACCTCATGCGTTCTGATGTCGAACCGCTCTTCATCGACCAGCGGCGGCCAGATCTCCGGGTTGAGCTCGCCGCGGGATCGACGCTCCGCGAGCGTGTCCGCCCACTCGGCCTCGGTGACCGTGTGCGGCCGGCAGCACCATTGGTGTTCTTCCGGGTCCTCGGAGTAGGCGTCCGGGGTGCAGGTGGCCCTCGGAGCGGACCGGTCGTCCAGGGACGGCCGCTTCACCGCGATCTCATGACCCGACTTGAACCGCGTGAACCAGGTGGCGTCGGCCAGGATCAGGGTGTCGCCGACCGCCAGCTCGGGGACGACCAGGGGGTCCCAGAGGAGTCCTTCGACGCCGTCCTGACGCCTGAGCGTCCCGATCGGCAGCTGCCCGAGCTTGAAGGAGCCTCTCTGGATCTTGACGGCCGTGTTCGGATGCTCGACGAGAGCGCGGTCGCCCACGTGCAGCGCGACGACCTCCGACGCGTCGCCCAGACGCCGTGACTTCACGTCGAGCCGGATGGGCTCAAGACCGATCACGGTCGCGAGGGCCAGTTCGCGGGTCCCGGCGTCGGTCGCCCTGTCGCGTGCGACCGAGGTGTCGGCCAGGCAGGTGAGCTGGTCGAAGCACTTGCGATCGGCGTCCAGCAGGTCGACGTGGGCATTGCGCCAGTGCGAGTGCATCCGAGAGAAGCGGACGAGGTCGGAGGCCTGCAGCGCGACGCGGCGGCCCCAGATCTCCTGCGCGTCGGCCTCCAGCACGCGGTGGACGTCACGCAGCCGGGAGATCCCCAACCCGTCGAGGACGCGCTGCGCCCTTTCGAGCACCTCGACGCGGTAGTCCAGGGCCGCGCCGACGAGCGTCCTGTACGCGGCCGTGTCCTCCTCGCGATGCGCCCCGTCGATCGCATCGGAGACGACGTTGGACAGCCGGGCTCCGGGGGTCTCCGGTTGCTGTGCGATGGCGTCGGAGACCTTGCGATGGTCCAGCGGGCCGGTGGCCTCGGCCCAGGTGAGGAGGTAGTCCAGGCGGCCGGCGTCGACGGCCGGGCCGCCGGGCGTCACATGCGTGGCGAGCACGGCTCGTACGTCGACGATGGGTGTGCGCAGGCTCATGGCCCGGGCCCTGTCCTCCTCCAGGAGGAAGCTGACCGCGAGCCGCTCGTCGTCGTGCAGCGGCTCCGGCAGCGTGGCCGGCTCCCCGTCGAAGGTCAGGGCCGGGCGGCCGCTGTCCAGGTCATGCTGCCAGCGCAGACGGCTGAGTTCGACCCCGGCCAGGGAATCCGCGGCGGTGGCCAGCAGGTCGGCGGTCGGCCGGTCCGGAACGACCAGGTGCACCGGGCCGAGCCCCGCCTCCCGGATCTCACGGATGGCCGCGCCGAGGATCCGCATCACCGCGCGGCGGGTGAACGGGGACTGCGGGTCGGCGAACACCCGCCGAACCCACGCGGTCCGCGCGTCCGCGCCCACCTTCCGTACGGCCACGCCGTGCATTCCGAGAGCCGACGCGTCCGACTTCACGAGGACGAGATCGATGGTGCCCGGCGACCCGCACGGGTCGGTCCGCAGACGCCCGGTCCAGGAAGGGAGGCCCGTGACGGTGGCGCGCACCTGATTCACGATGCTTCGCGGCGCGGGCCCGTCGGTGTTCTCACCGGACACGAGCCCCGCCACGGCAGGACGCCTGAGACGGTCGATCCCGATCTCGGTGAGGATGGCGAGCGGCTCGTCACCGTTCCGCAGCTCCGCCCGGCAGTACGAGAAGAGGTTGCAGGTCACGCAGCTGCGCGGGTCGAAGTTCGCGGTCAGATGGGCGACGTACGGGACGAGTTCCTCTTCCGCCGGGAAACCGTCGTCGAGTTCGGCCTTGGCCGTCAGCCGTTCATCGGCCCTCGTGCGGACTTCGATCCGGTGGTCGTCCAGCAACTCCACGACGGCTTCGGGCTGCAGGAACGCGTTGCGCGGCACGGCCAGCGCTCCCTGGCGATGCACGCGCATGCCGGCCGGCAATCTGCTCCAGGCGGCGGCGGACTCGGCGCCCAGCGCGACCTGCAGGAAGCCCTTGAGCATCCGGCCGTCGTCGATGCGCGAGCGGATCCGTTCGTAGTCCTTGGCGTCGCCCATGATCAGCCAGGAGCCGACGGTCCGGCCCTCTTCCTCCCGGGGACAGACGATCGCGAAGTCGGGCTGGACGGGAGTCGAATCGGGGACGTTCTCGAGGTTCAGGTACGGGACGGCGAGCGCCGTCACCATGGTCGCCTCACCGGAGGACTCCGCGTCGAGATGGGCCAGGGCGAGTTCGGTGGCGGTGTCGGCGACGATGCCGTGGCAGTCGCGCCGCCGGACGGCCTTCGGACGGGCGAGGCCGAGTTGCCCGACCGTCTTGGTGAGCAGTTCGGAGACGAAGTCATCGGAGTGCACGAGGCTCTCGAAGGTCATCGCCCGCGTCCACCGAGCCTCGGGGATCCCGGCGCCGGCATCAGGGTGGCCGATGCGGGCGGCCAGAACCCTGCGCGTTCTGCGGGTGATGAAGGGATCGGTCATCCGAAACCGCTGGCACCCTGCGTGCGCCGACGCCACGACGGCACTCGTTCCACCGCCGGACTGCAGTCCCCCCATGTCACACCCTTCCTCTTGCCCGCTTCGCTACGCGACTGTAGAGCGATCCGCCGTGCCATGATCCCGGATTCCGGGCATCGCTCGTCGCCTAGAGTCACGAAACCGCTGCTGAGCCTGTCAGAAGTGCGCCGAGGATCCCGAGCGCGGGGTGGCCTGCGAGCCGGCCACCGTGAACGGCGACAGCCGCATCCGGGCGCGTAAGGTCGATATCAGCGTCATCACACGGTCATCTGCGCCGGGCACGTCCTGGGAGGCCGACATGACGAACGTTCAGCAGGGCGGCAGGGTCGCCCTGATCACGGGCGCGACCAGGGGGATCGGCGCGGCCGTGGCCCGGCTGCTGGCGTCCCGGGGCATGCGGGTCGTCGTCAACTACCGCAGCAGCCGCGGCGAGGCGGACGACGTGGTCGCGTCGATCGAGTCCACCGGCGGCCGGGCGATGGCCGTGCGGGCCGACGTACGCGACGCGTCCGCCGTGCTCGGCATGGTCGAGCAGATCCGGGCCGCCATGGGCGAGGTGGAGGTCCTGGTCCACAACGCCCTGATCCCGTACGCCATCAAGTCGTTCGACGAGATCTCGTGGGACGAACTTGGCGGCAAACTGGAACAGGAGATGCGAGCGGCCTTCCTGCTGACGAAGGCCGTCGTCCCCGGCATGACCACGCGCGGCTACGGACGGATCGTCTACCTCGGCACCGTGTTGAGCCGGCAGCCGCGTGAGGGCATGATCGCGCTCGGCACCTCGAAGGCGGCCCTGAGCCAGTTCGCCCGCTTCGTCGCGCAGGAACTGGGGCCTCGCGGGATCACCGTCAACGTGGTGGCCCCGGGGCCGGTGGCCGAGACCGTCATCTCCGGTGTCCTCGATGAGGAACAACGGCAGCGCCAGACGGCCCAGACGGCGCTGGGCCGCCTCGCCTCCCCCGATGACGTGGCCCGGGCCGTCGCCTTCTACGCGGGTGACGACAGCGGATTCATCACGGGCACCACCGCGCCGGTCAACGGCGGACTGGCGATGGACTGACGCTTCCCGGAAGGGAGTCCTCGCAGTGCACACCATCGACCTGACCTACGTCGGGCGCGGAATCCACGAGGAACTGGTCGCCTACGTCGCCGACCAGCAGAACTACTACGAGCAGGAGGGGGTCCACGTCGCGCTGCGCGACGGATGCGCCTGGGACGGCGAACGGGTCCGGCGGACCGCTACGATCGGGCTGGGCCGGGCGGTGCTGTCGCGCGTGACCGACGGCGTCCCGTGGACGGTTCTGTGCGTCAACACCGATCGGCCGCTGTTCTGGCTGCTCGCCCGCGACGCGTACGCCTCGGTCGAGGAGCTGCGGGGCCGCAGGATCGGCATCCACGCGCCCAGAACCGCGCCCGGGTGCTTCTCCCGCATCGTGCTCAGGAGGCACGGGCTCGATCCGGACCATGACGTCCAGTCGGTCGTCATGACGCCGGGCGACTACGGCCGCCACCTGCGCCGGCTCGCCGAGGGCTCCCTGGACGCGGCGTTCGTCGGCAGCACCCTGGCCCCCGAGGTCACGGCCGAGGAGCACGGCCTGCGGCTGCTGGCCTTCGTCGGGGACCATTTCAGGATCCCCACGGTGGGTGTCGCCGTGGACCCCACCCACATCGCACCGAACGATCCGGCGGTACCGGCCCTCGTACGAGCCGACCGCCGAGCCCTGCGCACGATCCGCGACGAACCGGATCTCGCCGTCCGGTACGTCAACGCCCTCATCCCGAGCCTCAGCGAGGCGGAGGCCCGTCGACTCTACGAACGCTACGTCGCACCGTACTTCACCACCGACGGCCGCCACGATCCATCCGTCGCGGCCCAGGCGGTGTCGAGCGTGGCGGAGGAACTGGGCGTGTCCACGGTGCCCGACGCGGCCGACATCTACCGCACGGAACCGGCCGAAGGGCCGGAGGCGTAGCCGCGGGAGCTCACGGACGGCGTACGAGCACGTCGACTCGAAATAAATACTACTTAGTCTTGACGCTGCATCGCGTGTTTGTAGAGTATCGGCCCTACCTCGAACGACAGGAGGATGGCCGATGACCAGCGTGGTGAGCGAACTCGCCGTCTGTCCGAAAACCGAGGGCGATGACGTGCCCGCCCGGCGCGAGCGGGTCGATTTCCGGACCGCCCCGTCGCGGTACCGTCATTGGCGCCTGACATTCGACGGCTCCATCGCGACTCTGACGATGGACGTAGACGAACAGGGCGGTCTCGTTCCGGGGTACGAGCTGAAGCTGAACTCCTACGACCTGGGCGTGGACATCGAGCTGTACGACGCGGTGCAGCGGCTGCGGTTCGAGCATCCCGAGGTGCGCACCGTGGTCATCACGGGAGGCAAGGAGAAGGTCTTCTGCGCAGGGGCGAACATCCGGATGCTGGCGGCCTCGACGCACTCGTGGAAGGTGAACTTCTGCAAGTTCACCAACGAGACCCGCAACGGCATCGAGGACGCCGGTGCGCACTCCGGCCAGACGTATCTGGCCGCGCTGAACGGCACGGCGTCGGGCGGCGGTTACGAGCTGGCCCTGGCGTGCGAGCACATCATGCTGGTCGACGACCGCTCCTCGGCGGTGTCGCTGCCCGAGCTGCCGCTGCTCGGCGTGCTGCCCGGCACCGGAGGGCTCACCCGTATGG
This sequence comes from Actinoallomurus sp. NPDC050550, assembly GCF_040655075.1. Lineage (NCBI taxonomy): Bacteria > Bacillati > Actinomycetota > Actinomycetes > Streptosporangiales > Thermomonosporaceae > Actinoallomurus > Actinoallomurus sp. NPDC050550. The sequence goes on from NZ_JBFAJC010000059.1 coordinate 63,717, forward strand.
TCGACAAACGGCACGTGCGGCGCGATCTGGCGGACTACTTCTCCACCAGGTCCGAGGGCGTCGGCGGGAAGAAGGCCGTGCAGTGGCGGCTGGTCGATGAGGCCGTGGCCCGTACCGCCTGGGACCGGACCGTCGCCGAGCGCGCCGCCGCCTTCGCCGAGCGCTCGGACCGGCCCGCCGACGCCCGTGGGATCGAGCTGACCCCGCTGGCCAAGACGCGTACCGACGATCACATCGGCTACCGGTACGTCAGCGCGGCCCTGGACCACGACCACGGCGTCGCGGAGATCACCGTCCTCGGCCCGGAGACCGACGCTCCGGCCGACCTCGCCGGTGTCCACGACCAGGGCGTCGACTTCTGGCCCCTGGCGCTCACCCGCGAGCTGGACGACCTGATCCTGGACCTGCGCACCAACGAGACCGAGCTGGGCACCTGGGTCTTCCGCACGAAGGGCGACGCGGCCCGCGTGCTGTCCCATGACGCATTGCTCCTGGAGCACTCCGGCGACTGGCCGGCCCGCGAGATCGTCCTGTACCTCAAGCGCACGCTCAAGCGCCTGGACGTCACCAGCCGCAGCCTCATCGCCCTCATCGAGCCCGGCAGTTGCTTCGCCGGCTCGCTGCTGGAGCTCGCGTTGGCCGCCGACCGGTCCTTCCAGCTGGTGGGCGTCTTCGAGGACGTCGACCCCGACGCCGAGCCGGCCGCGATCACGATCGGCCCGATGAACCTGGGCCCGTTGCCGATGGGCAACGGCCTGACCCGCCTGGCCACCCGTTTCCATGGCGACCCCGAAGCGCTGGCCGCCGCCGAGGCGGCCGAGGGCAAGGCACTGCAGGCCGAGGACGCCGAGCGACTCGGCCTGGTCACCTTCATCCCCGACGACATCGACTGGGAGGAGGAGGTGCGCATCGCCATCGAGGAGCGGGCGTCGCTCAGCCCCGACGCGCTGACCGGCCTGGAGGCCAACTACCGCTTCGCGGGCCCCGAGACGATCGAGACCAAGATCTTCGGTCGGCTGTCCGCCTGGCAGAACTGGATCTTCTACCGCCCCAACGCCTCCGGCCCCGACGGCGCGCTGCGCAAGTTCGGCACCGGACAGCGCGCCGACTTCGACCGGAAGCGAGTCTGACCATGACGATCGCCGACTACGGCGAGAAGATTCCCAACAACGTCGATCTGCGCGACGACCGGCGGCTGCAGCGGGCCCTGGAGTCCTGGCAGCCGAACTTCCTCACCTGGTGGGAGTCGATGGGGCCGACGCTGCCCACCGAGGACGTCTACCTGCGCACCGCCGTGAACGTCGGCCGCGAGGGCTGGGCCCACTTCGGGCACGTCGCGATGCGCGACTATCGGTGGGGCATCTTCCTGGCCGAGCCGCGGGCGGACCGGCGGATCGCGTTCGGTGAGCACAAGGGCGAGCCGGCCTGGCAGAAGGTCCCCGGGGAGTACCGCGCC
>NZ_JBFAJC010000060.1:0-63766 GCF_040655075.1 Actinoallomurus sp. NPDC050550
CGAGCTCCATCAACAACTCGGCGGTCGTCTGCGGACGTGACGTGAGCGGCATCCTGGTGTTCCCCGAATCCTGGCGTTGATCAGTGCGAACCGGTCAGGCGGTGAGTGCCCTCCGCACGAGGCCGTACCCCGGAACGATCACTCTAGGTGATGAGCGGACCTAGCCGGCCTCACCGTCCCGATGGGGCCGCCGTCCTCGTCGAGCCGGACGAGGTCGACCTGCTGATCCTTGATCCAGCGGCCGCCCACCATACGCAAGCGGATGCGGACGCACGGGTCAGCGAAGCCCTGATCTCGACCTAAAGGAGTCTCGGAAGCGCGGCAGTGACACGAACGATCTTTCGGCGGTCGGCCCGCGCTGTTTCCCCAGGGGCCGACCCACCCCCGGTACCGAGCGACCCGGCTTTCAGCGGATGGCGCCGGCGGTGGGGCGCAGGCCGATGGGCGGCAGGTACTCCCGTACGAGGCGGCGGTCCCACCACGCGCCGGTCTCCCGGCGCTCGCGCCAGGTGGTGAAGCGGTACCGGTAGAGCCGGGCGCGGACGACGGCGGGCGGGGTGTCCGGGAAGGGGTTGAGCCGTAGGAGCCGGAGCGTCGCCGGGTCGTTCGCCAGCAGTTTCTCGGCGAGGGGGACGATCCACGGCTCGGCGTACAGGGAGGACAGCCCGGCGAACCACATCATCCAGTCCAGGCGAAGGTGGTAGGGCGCGTACTGGCGGGGCCGCCGCCGCGGGTCCCCCGGCTTGCCGTTGAACTCGTACTCCCGCCACTCGCTGTCCGGGCCCGGCTCGGGATCCTCGGTGCCCTGGATCACGACCTCGTACCGGGTCTTGGTGATGCTCCCGAACGCGCCGTACGAGTTGACCAGGTGCAGGGGGTTGAAGCTGGCGTTCATCCGCTGCCGCCGGGAGATCAGGTTCCGGGCGGGCCAGTAGCTGAGCACGACGACCAGCGCCGTGACCGCGATGACCAGCGCTTGGTGCCAGACCGGCTCGGCGGTGGGCCGGGGAAGGCCGGGCAGCCCCAGCGTCCGGGCGATCGCCCGCCAGTCCACGACGGAGGTCGCCAGGATCGCGGTGATCCAGTTCAGCCAGGCGAAGTTCCCCGAGAGGATCAGCCAGAACTGGGTGACGATGACGATGGCGGCCGCCACGGTGGCGTACGGCTGCGGCGCGAAGAGCCCGAACGGGACGATCAGCTGGGTGACGTGGTTGGCCGCCACTTCGACGCGGTGCAGCGGTTTGGGCAGCCGGTGGAAGTACCAGCTGAGCGGGTTCGGCATCGGCTGGGTCTCGTGGTGGTAGTACAGGCAGGTGAGGTCGCGCCAGCACCGGTCGCCGCGCATCTTGATCAGTCCGGCGCCGAACTCCAGGCGGAACAGCAGCCAGCGCAGCAGCCACAGGATGAGGACAGGCGGGGCGATGCGCGCGTTGCCGAGGAAGATCGTGAGGAAGCCCGCCTCGCAGAGCAGCGACTCCCAGCCGAAGCCGTACCAGACCTGCCCGACGTTGACGATGGACAGGTACAGCACCCACAGCACCGCCCACACCAGCATCGTCGCCCACAGCGGCACCACGTCGGCGAGCCCCACCAGGACGGCGGCGGACAGGCCCACGCCGCTCCACGCGACGACCGCGAAGAACCGGTCCGAGTAGTGGAACTGGAAGATGCTCGGCGCCCGCCGGAACGACACCCTGCGCAGGTACGCGGGCACCGGCGTGAGGCCGTTCTCCCCGGCCAGCGCGCGGAACTGGTTCACCGCGCAGAGGAAGCCCGCCAGATAGATCACGGCGATCCCCCGCTGGAAGATCAGCCGGCCGGGCCCGTATCCGGGGTCCGTGAGCCATCGCATGCCCGTCGCACCTCCTCCCCGAAGACACGGCGCAGGGCGACGAGGGCCGCGTGGTGGCCGCACATGCCGTGCACGCCCGGACCCGGCGGTGTGGCGGACGAGCAGAGGTAGACGCTCGGGTCCGGCGTCGCGTACGGGACCCGGGCCAGGGTCGGCCGGAACAGCAGCCGCAGGCGGTCGCAGGCCCCGCCGGCGATGTCCCCGCCGACGTTGTTCGGGTTGCGGGCCTCGACCGTGTGCGGTCCGGCCACGGACCGCCGGACGACCAGGTCGCCGAAGCCCGGGGCGAACCGCTCGATCTGCCGCTCGATCGCCCCGGTGAGGTCGCCCGTCCAGCCCCGGGACACGTGCCCGTACACCCACAGGACGTGGGACCCGTCGGGCGCCCGGGACGGGTCGAACAGGCTCGGCTGGGCCACGATGAGGAACGGCGTGTGCGGCGCCGCGCCGTCGTACGCCGCACGCAGCGCCGTGCCGATCTCCCCGATCGTCGGGCCGAGGTGGACGGTGCCGGCCCGCGTGCAGGGCTCGGCCCGCCACGGCACCGGGCCGGACAGCGCGTAGTCGATCTTGAAGGCGGCCGGGCCGTGCCGGTAGCGGCGCATCCGGTCGGCGAACCGGTCCGGCAGCCGCCGGCCCGCCAGGGCGGCCAGGTGCTCGGGCATCACGTCGAGAAGGTACGCCCGGGCGGGCGGCAGCTCGTCGAGGGAGCGTACGAGATGCCCGGTCTCGACCCGGCCGCCCAAGGAGCGCAGGTGGTCGGCCAGGGCGTCGGCGAGGGCCTGCGAGCCGCCCGCGGGGAACGGCCAGCCCACCTCGTGGGCCGCGAGCGCGAACAGCAGCGCCACTCCCCCGGTCGCGGGCGATCCGAGCGGCGCCATGGCGTGCGCCGCCAGCCCGGCGAGCAGCCCGCGGGCGCGTTCGCCCCGGAAGAGCCGGGCGAGCAGCGCGGCCGGCGCGGCGGCCCGCGCGCCGAAGCGCGCGAGCAGCAATGGATCCCGCGGCAGGCCGGCGAGCGGGGCGCGCAGCACGTCGGGCGCGAGATCCTCCCAGCGGCCCAGGAACGGCCTGATCAGGCGGCGATACGCCGCGCCGTCGCGTCCGAGCACCGCAGCGGTCTCCTCGGCGGACCGGGCCAGGATCGCGGCCGACCCGTCGGGGAAGGGATGAGCGAGCGGGATCGGCGGCTCGACCCAGGTCACGCCGTACCGTTCCAGCGGCAGCGCGCGGAACGCCGGCGATCCGACGCCGAGCGGATGCACGGCGGAGCACACGTCGTGCCGGAAACCCGGCAGGGTCAGCTCCTCCGTACGCGTCCCGCCGCCCACCTCCTCCGCCGCCTCGTACACCCGCACCGCCAGCCCGGCACGGGCGAGCGTCACCGCCGCCGTCAGTCCGTTCGGCCCGGCGCCCACCACCACCGCGTCGACTTCGGCCATGAACCGTGGGCTGCCCCGATCGCAGATCCTTACACCGATCCAGGGCCTCCGGCGGCGGACCCGCCGCCGACGGTCGGGGGGACGCGCCAGTCCAGAACGGTGCCGCCGCCCTCGCGGGATTGGATCTCGAAGGTGCCGCCGAGGACACGGGCGCGCTCGGCCATGTTGCGCAGCCCGCTGCGACGGCCGCCCTCGGGGATGCCGACGCCGTCGTCCTCGACCCGCAGGATCAGCTCGTCCCCGACCGTGAGGGAGACGGCGACGCTCCGGGCGCGCGAATGCCGGGCGGCGTTGGACAGGGCCTCCTGCAGGACCGCGACCACCTGCTCGCCGATCGCGTCGTCGACCGCGATGTCCAGCGGGCCGTCCAGGCGGACGGACGGCGCGAAGCCCAGGGTCTCGGCGGCGCTGTCGATGACGCCGTGCACGCGCGTGCGGAGCGTCTGTTCCGTCGGGCTCTGCAACGCGAAGATCGTCGAGCGGATCCGCCGGATGGTGTCGTCGAGATCGTCGACCGCCCGCTGGACGCGCACCGCGACCTCCCGCTTCTCGGCGATCTTGACGGCGCTCATGAGCGTCATGGCGGTGGCGAACAGCCGCTGGATGACCGTGTCGTGCAGGTCCTTGGCGATCCGGTCGCGGTCCTCCAGGAGAGTGAGGCGCTCCGCGTCCCGGCGGCGCCCGGCCAGCTCCAGCCCGACGGCCGCCTGCGCCGCGAACGGCTCGAGCAGGCGCCGGACCGGCTCTCCGAAGACCGGCTTTCCGGAGGCGTTCACCACCCAGAGAACACCGCGAGCGTCCGCGCCCAGTCCCAGGGGGACGATCAGCGCTGGGCCGGTCAGCACCCCCTCGGGCACGCCGAAACGTCTCGCCAGCACCTCGAGGTCGGTGAGCGCCAGCGGCTCGCCGCTGCGGAACACCGCGCCGGCCGGCGTCCCGTCGACGGGGAACCGCAGCCCGCGCACCTCCTCGGCGTGCCCGCCGGCGACCGTTTCGACGACCAGATCGGCGCCGTCCACGAGCGCCACCACGCCCATGTCCGCGTCACAGATCTCCCGGGCGCACGCGGCGACGAGCTCGATCACGTCGTGGAACTCCGTGCCGGACAGGAGCGCCGTCGACACCTCCGCCGACGCCTGCAGCCACCGCTCGCGGCGCCGGGCCTCCTGGTAGAGCCGGGCGTTCTCGACCGCCACGCCGGCCGCGGTGGCGAGCGCGGCCACCACGCTCTCGTCGTCCTCGTCGAACTCCCCGCCGCCGGCCTTCTCGGTGAGGTACAGGTTGCCGAAGACCTCGTCCCGGACGCGGATCGGCACGCCGAGGAAGCGGCGCATCGGCGGGTGCTTCTCCGGGAATCCGTACGACTCCGGGTGCGCGCTCAGGTCCGGCAACCGCAACGAATGCGGCTCCTTGATCAGCAGGCCGAGGATGCCGTGCCCGTGGGGCCAGTGCCCGATCTCGGCGATCTCCTCCTCGCCGACCCCGACGGTGATGAACTGCACAAGCCGCCCGCCGTCGCCGATCACGCCGAGCGCGCCGTACCGGGCCTCCACGAGCGTGGTGGCGGCCTCGACGATGCGGCGCAGGACGGTCCGCAGATCCAGGTCGCTGCCGATCGACACGACCGCCTCGAGCAGCGCGTGCACTCGGTCCCGGGTGGCGAGGACGGCGTTCAGCCGGGTCTGCAGCTCGCCGAGCAGGTCGTCCAGGCGCAACTGCGGAAGCGACAGACGAGCGCGATCGTCTCCAGGCGGCTCCTGCACGTGGACACCTCCTCTCGGAGGTCGTTATCCCCTCAATCATCGCTGATCAGGCAGACCGGTCGGCGGCCTGCTCCTGACGGGCCTTAGCCTCGGCGATCCGCTCGCGGGCGCTGGCGTGGACGTGCTCGACGTCGATGCCCAGCTTCTCGGCGACGGCCTCCAGCCACACCTCCGACAGGACGTTCGTCTCGAAGTCGATCTCAGATCGCAGGTCGGACCGCAGCGCCTCGCGGTTCTGGCTGAGCATCACGAACGTCGACAGGAAGATCGCCTCGAGCGACACGATCAGGGTCAGCAGGCCGTACGGGTACGGGTCGAACCGCGCGGGACCGACGCTGTTGACGAGGATCCAGCCGGTGAACCACACCACGTGGATGTAGACGAAGGGCATCGAGCCCGAGAATGCGGTGATCTGATCGGCGACCCGGTCCTGGACGCGCCGCCGCCGGTGCAACATTGCCAGACGTTCGTTTCGCGGGACCTTGGCCCGGTTCGCCTCCACCGCCGAAGCCTCCCACACGCCGTCCTGAACCCCGGTACGGCCCCTGCCCCAGGCCTGGTCGGCCCCCCGTGGAGACAGAATTTAACAGCGCTTGACCGTACGACGACGCTCGAAGGCTCACCGGACCAGGACGGCGGAGGCCAGGCCGCGCACCAGGTCCTCGTCGACCTCGTGGCCCAGCCCGGGGCCGGACGGCACCGGGACGAGCCCGTCGGCCGCCCGGATCGGCGGTTCGACGACGTCCCGCTCGTAGTACTTGTCCGAGCCGGACACGTCGCTGGGAAGGGTGAAGCCGGGCAGCGCGGCGATCGCGACGTTCGCCGCCCGCCCGACGCCGAACTCGTGCATGCCGCCGCACCAGACCTGCCAGCCGGCCGTGACCGCCCGGTCGTGCGCGGCGCGGGCCGCCGCCAGCCCGCCCATCCGCGAGACCTTGATGTTGAGGACACGGGCGGCGCCGAGCGTGATCGCGGTGTCGAGCTGGTCCAGGTCCTCGACGGACTCGTCGAGGCACAGCGGGGTGACGATCCGCGCCTGCAGCCGCGCGTGTGCGGCGAGCGCGCCCGGGGCGTACGGCTGCTCGATCATCGTGAGGCCGCAGTCGTCCAGCGCGGTGAAGACCGCCCTCTCGTCCTCGGTGTACGCGCCGTTGGCGTCGACGTGCAGGGGCAGGTCGGGGCGCGCCGCGCGTACCGCGCGCACCGGCTCGACGTCCCACCCAGGCGCGATCTTCAGCTTGATCCTGCGGTACCCCTCGGCGGCGTACCGGTCGATCTGGACGAGCAGGTCGGCCACCGTCGGCTCGATGCCGAGGCTGACGCCGGCGGCGATGGCCGTGCGGGTGCCGCCGAGCGCCCGGGCCAGCGGCAGCCCGGCCGACCGGGACCACAGGTCCCAGCAGGCCATCTCCACTCCCGCCTTCGCGAAGTTGTGGCCGCGGATGCGCGCCCACAACGCGCCGACGTCGTTCGGATGCTCCCACTCCGCCTCGATGAGCACGGGCGCGAGGTACCCCTCGATCATGAGCCGGCAGTCGTCCACGGTCTCGGCGGAGTAGTACGGGTCGCTGGGCGAGGCGATCTCCCCCCATCCGACCGTGCCGTCGCCGTCCTCGACGCGGACGAGGATGTGCTCCAGATGCGCCTTGCGGTGGGAGCTCGTCTCGAAGGCGCGGACGAGCGGCAGGCTCACCTGGAACGCCTCGAACTTGGACACTCTCGGCACGTGTCTCATCCCTTCTCACGCGGGCCGGACTCCGGTGTTCCGTGCGCCGGCCGGAACCGGTAGACCGCCGTGTCCGTCCCGCACGTCAGGCACGAGGTCGCGACGTATCCCTCATCGATCAGCCGCCTCAGCTCGGCCGCGATGTCGTCGCGCAGCCGGGACGCCGCCGTACGGTCGCGGGCGACCACGGCGTCCCAGTCGCGGGGCGCGCCCAGCAGGACGTCGTCGCCCTCGCGACGCGTCTCCCCCCAGCCGGTGTACGGCGGGGGCGGGGCGGCCGATCCGGGCGGGCGGAGCAGGTCCCACTCGACGATCAACCGGTCGGTGCGCATGCCCGGGTCCCGGCCGATGTCCTCCACGCCGTAGAAGTCGCGGAGGAACCAGCGGCCGGTGGCGCCCAGGACGTCGAGGTTGAAGTGGGCGTTGCGGGTGCGCAGCGGGTCGAACGCCCAGCGCATCAGCCGCACGCCGGTCGACAGGACGTAGTCGCGCTGGCTGAGCTTGAGCGCCCGTCCGACGCCGCGTCCCTGCCAGCCCGGATGGACCGCCGCGACCTGGGAGTAGTGGTACACGGTGCCGGAGTCCGAGCCGAGGAAGCCGTACGTGAACCCGACCAGCTCCTCCCCGGCGAACGCGCCGATGACCGAGCCGGCGTTGCGCTGCAGCGCGGCCAGAAGGCGCGGGCTGACCGCCGGATCGGTGGCGGCCAGAGCGAACGCGGCGCGGTACACCTCCACCCCGGCTCGCATCTCGGCGGAGGTGGTGAGCGGCCGCACGGTCAGCTGCGGCGACGGAGTTCTGCTCACGGTACGATCACAGGTAAGGCTTCTACCTGCAGATTCTCCCACGTTCGGCGCGCCGTGGACCAGGAGGGGACATGACCCCCGAGCTCGCCACCGCCTTGACCGACGCGACCGCCCGACTGCTCGGATTCGGCCGGGACCGGCTGCGGGAGTACGCCCTCGCCGAGTCGCCGTCCGGGGACACCGCCGCGCTGGCCCGCTGCGCCGCGCTGATCGAGGCCGGTCACCGGGAGGCCGGCGGCGCCGTGGCCCGCGACGGCGAGCATCTCGTGTCGCGGTTCGGCCCGCAGGACGGCCCGCACCTGCTCCTCGTCGGCCACTACGACACCGTCTGGCCCGTCGGGCGGTTGGCCACCATGCCGTACACCGACGACGGCACGATCATCACCGGCCCCGGCACGTACGACATGAAGGGCGGCCTGGTCGCCGTCGAGATGGCGCTGCGAGCACTGTCGGCTGCCGGGGCCGCGCCGGCCCGGCAGGTACGCCTCGTCGTCGTCGCCGACGAGGAGATCGGCAGCCCGACCGGAGGCGCCGTCGTGGAGCGCCACCTCGACGGCGCGACGGCCGTGCTCGGGCTGGAGTCGCCGCATCCGGACGGCGCGCTGAAGAACGCCCGCCGGGGCAGCGTCCGCGTCCGGCTCGGCGTCCGTGGCCGCGAGGCGCACGCCGCGCTGGACCCGGGCAGAGGCGTGTCCGCCATCGACGAGCTCATCGACCAGATCGCGGCGGTGCGCGGCGTCGTGCCCGACGACGGCACGACGCTGTTCAACGTCGGCCGGATCGAGGGCGGCCGCCGCGCCAACGTCGTCGCCGGCGAGGCCTCGGCCGAGATCGGCCTGCGGTTCGCCTCCGCGGCGGCCGAGCGCACGGTGCTGGGTGCCGTCGCGGACCTGCGGCCGGTGCGGCCGGGCGCCGCCGTGGAGGCCACCGTGCTGTCCGCGCGGCCGACCTGGCCGGAACGCTCGCCCGACCCGTTGCTCGACCACGTGGCCCGCATCGGCGGACTTCTGGAGCAGGACGTCACCGGCCGGCCCGCGGCCGGGGCGGGCGACACGAACCTGCCGGGTTCGCTCGGCCTGCCCACCCTCGACGGCTTCGGCCCCCGCGGCCGGGGCGCGCACGCCGCCGACGAGGCCATCCGGGTGACCGGCCTCGCCGAACGAGCCGCACTCCTCGCGGGAATCATGGCCTCCCCGCCGTGAGACGCGCCCTTGCCCTGCTCGGGCGGCAGCGATACGGCAGTATTACCGCATGTCGGCTCTTACCCGCGCGGAGGCGCAGACCCGCGCCCGTCTGCTGGACGTCCGTTCCTACTCCGTGCACCTGGATCTCACGCGCGGCGACGAGGTGTTCCACGCCACCTCCCTCATCCGGTTCGGCGCCCGGCCGGGGACGGACACCTTCGTCGAGGTCCGGCCCGCGAGCCTTCGCCGGGCGGTGCTCAACGGGCGCGTGCTCGACCCGGCGTCCCTGCGGGACGGCCGCCTGCCGCTGCCGGACCTGGCGGCCGACAACGAGCTGCGCGTCGAGGCCGACATGCGCTACTCCCGTACCGGGGAGGGCATGCACCGGTTCATCGACCCGGCCGACGGTGAGGCGTACGTCTCGACGCAGTGCGGCCCGGACGAGGCCCCGCGGGTGTTCGCGTGCTTCGACCAGCCGGACCTCAAGGCCCCGATCGAGTTCTCGGTGACCGCCCCGCCGCACTGGACCGTCGTGAGCAACGCTCCCGGGCGGAACGAGGCCGACGGCCACTGGAGCTTCGACCCGACCGCGCCGATCAGCACGTACCTCGCCGCCGTCGTCGCCGGTCCCTTGCACTCGGTCCACGCGGAGCACGACGGGATCCCGCTCGGCCTCCACTGCCGGCGTTCCCTCGCCCCGCACCTGGACGCGGAGGAGATCTTCGACATCACGCGGCGCAGCCTGGACCGGTACCACGAGCTGTTCGACGAGCCGTACCCGTTCGTCAAGTACGACCAGGCCTTCGTGGCCGAGCTCAACTGGGGCGCGATGGAGAACCCCGGCTGCGTCACCTTCCGCGACGAGTTCATCTTCCGCTCGGCGGTCACGGAGGCCGAGCGCGAGACGCGCGCGATCGTCATCGCGCATGAGATGGCGCACATGTGGTTCGGTGACCTCGTCACGATGCGCTGGTGGGACGACTTGTGGCTCAACGAGTCGTTCGCCGAGTACATGGGCTATCAGGTCGTCTCGGAGACCACCCGTTTCACAACCGCCTGGACCGGCTTCGCGATCGCGCGCAAGCCCTGGGGGTACGACGCGGACCAGCGCGGCTCCACCCATCCCGTCGCGGCGGAGGGCATCGACGACACCGCCGCCGCGCTGATGAGCTTCGACGGCATCTCCTACGCCAAGGGCGCGTCGGTCCTGCGGCAGCTGGTCGCCTGGCTCGGTGCGGAGGCGTTCTTCACCGGGATCAACGCCTATTTCGCCCGGCACCGGTTCGGCAACGCCACCATGGCCGACCTGCTGGACGCCCTCGCCGCCGCGAGCGGCCGAGACGTGCACGGCTGGGCCGAGCGCTGGCTGCGCACGAGCGGGGTCGACACGCTACGCCTGGAGATCGCCGCCGAGGACGACGGCGCGCGGGTGTCCGCGACCGTCGTCCACACCGGCGCGGCGGACGAGCCGTCGGTACTCCGGCCGCACCGGATCAAGGCCGCGGCCTACGACCTGGCCGACGGTGCCGAGGGCGGCCGCCGGCTGGTGCTGCGCGAGCGCTTCCCCGTCGACCTCCCGACGGACGCCGGCCCGGACGGCGCCGCACGGGTCCGGCCGGCGAATCTGGCCGGGATTCCCCGCCCCGCCCTCGTGGTGCTCAACGACGGCGACCTCAGCTACGCCAAGATCCGGCTGGCCGAGCCGTGCCTGCGGGCGATGGCCGAGGCGCTGTCGACGATCGAGGACGGGCTGACCCGCGCCCTGCTGTGGAACTCCGCCCGCGACATGGTCCGCGACGGCGAGCTGTCCACCACCGAGTTCCTGGCCCTGGTCGGCGCGCACCTGCCCGCCGAGCCGGACGTCAGCGTCGTGGAGGCCATGCTCGCCTTCGGGCGGCAGCAGGTCACCGACCGCTTCACGCCGCCCACCGAGCGTCCGGCCGCCGTGGCCGCGCTCGCCGACGTCTGCCGGGAGATCCTCCGCCGGACCGCGGACGGCTCCGCGCCGGCGCTGCGCCTGGCGGCCGTACGGGAGCTGATCCGCTGCTCCGAGACCTCGGACGCCCTGGGCGAGCTGCGGGAGTGGTCGTGCGCGCAACGGGTGCCGGACGGTCCGGACCTCGACCCGGACCTGCGCTGGAGGGTGCTGCTGCAGCTGTCCGCCCACGGCGGGGCCGGTGAGCCCGACATCGCCGCCGAGGTCGAGCGCGACCCCAGCGCCCGGGGGCAGGAAGGCGCCGCCCGGTGCCGGGCCGCCCTCCCCGACCCCACGGCCAAGGAAGAGGCGTGGCAGCGGCTGTTCACCGACGGCGCCCTGTCCAACCACCTGCTGACCGCGACCGCTCAGGGCTTCTGGCAGCCGGCCCGGGCGGAGCTCACGGCCGGGTTCATCGAGCGCTACTTCGCCGAACTCCCGACCGTGGGCGAGCGCGGCCCGGCGGTCGCCCGGGCGCTCGGCCGCGATCTGTTCCCCGCGCACGCCGCCACCCCGGCCACCGTACGGGCCGCCGAGAAGTGCCTGGCGCGGGAGGACCTGACGATCCCGCTACGCCGCGCGCTCGCCGACGAGCTCGACGACCTCCGCCGCGCCCTCCGGGTGCGAGAACTCTGAGCCGCGACCTTGCCGGTGCAGGTGTTCGGAGACGCAGGAAATACGTTCGGTCTGGAAGCGGACGCGAAGCCGAGGGAAGATGTCGGACAGTGTTCGCTATTCCGGACGGAGTAATGGATGACCGCCCTGCTGATCCTGCATCCGGACGACGACGTGGCCCTGGCCACCGAGGATCTCGCAGCCGACGCGGCGGTCCGCGAAGGGCTCGTCGCCCGGAACGACGTGGCGCGCGGACACAAGATCGCCCTGCGCGACCTGCCGGCCGACGCCCCGGTGCGCAAGTACGGCCAGGTGATCGGCTTCGCCACGCGACCGGTGGCCGCCGGTGAGCACGTCCACACCCACAACCTCGGGTTCCAGATGTTCGACCGCGAGTACGAGTACGGCGTCGACGTCCGCCCCGAAGACCCCGTGCCCGTCGCCGAGCGGGCGATGTTCGACGGGATCGTCCGGCCCGACGGCCGGGTCGCCACCCGCAACTACATCGGCATCCTCACCACGGTCAACTGCTCGGCGACAACCGCCCGCCGCATCGCCGAGCGGTTCCGGCGTCAGGAGGGTATGCCCGGTCCGCTGGACGAGTACCCCATGGTGGACGGCGTGGTCGCGCTGACGCACACCCTGGGCTGCGGCATGGCCGGCGAGGGCAGCGAGGAGTTCGCCGTGCTGCGGCGCACCCTCACCGGATACGCGAACCACCCGAACTTCGCGGGATTCCTCGTGCTCGGCCTCGGCTGTGAGGTGAACGAGGTCCGCTCCCTCGTCGAGGAATGGGGGGTCGGCCGGGACACACCGGTGGTGCCGATGACGATCCAGGAGCTCGGCGGCACCCGCGCGACCGTGGCCGAGGGAGTCGCCCGGATCAAGGACATGCTGCCCGCGGCGAACGCCGTGCGACGGCAGCCCGTGCCCGCCTCCGGGCTGGTCCTCGCGATGGAGTGCGGCGGCTCGGACGGCTACTCCGGAATCACCGCCAACCCGGCGCTCGGCGCGGCCGCCGACCTGCTCATCCGGCACGGCGGCACCGCCGTGTTCGGCGAGACCCCGGAGATCTACGGCGCCGAGCACCTGCTCGTCCGGCGCGCGGTCAGCCGTGAGGTCGGCGAGAGGCTCGTCCGCCGGATCCGCTGGTGGGAGGAGTACACCGCCCGGCACGGCGGCTCGATGGACAACAATCCCTCCCCAGGCAACAAGGCCGGCGGCCTGACCACCATCCTGGAGAAGTCCCTGGGCGCCGCCGCGAAGGGCGGCCAGTCCAACCTCGCCGACGTGGTCCAGTACGCCGAGCCGATCACCGCCAAAGGACTGGTGTTCATGGACACCCCGGGCTACGACCCGGTCAACGCGACCGGCATGGTCGCCGGCGGCGCGCACGTGCTGTGCTTCACGACCGGCCGCGGATCGGTCTTCGGCTGCAAGCCGACGCCCAGCCTCAAGCTCGCCACCAACACGCCGCTGTACGAGCGGATGACCGACGACATGGACATCAACTGCGGTCTGATCGCCGACGGCGAGTGCGACGTCGCCGAGATGGGCCGGCGGATCTTCGACCTGGTGCTGGACACCGCGTCCGGCCGCCGGACGCGCAGCGAGGAGCTCGGCTTCGGCGACGAGGAGTTCGTGCCCTGGCAGCTCGGCGCCGTGATGTGACGTTTCCGGCACGATCACCGCCGCCCCACGCGGAGCGCTTTACCGTTTCTGTACCTTTGCTGGTCCTCAGCTTGACGTACAGAACGGGGTAAATATGGACTTCTCTACCTTCCAGGCGCAGCGGCGACTACTCGTCCGCCAGCGCGTACGGCTGATGGTGAACCAGTACGAGGTGCACACCGAGAACCCGGACGGCTCCGAGGGCGAACTGGTCGCCTTCGCCCAGCAGAAGCGCATGGCGTTCAAGGAGCAGGTGACCTTCTACGCCGACGACCGCAAGGAGCAGCCGCTCTTCGGGTTCAAGGCGCGCCAGCGGCTCGACCTGGCCGCGACGTACGACGTGACCGACCCGGGCGGGCAGCCGATCGGCAACTTCCGCAAGGACTTCAAGGCGTCGCTACTCGCCTCCACCTGGCACCTCGAGCAGCCGGGCCTCGGCGTCACCACCGGCTCCGAACGCAACAAGACCATCGCCATCCTGCGCCGGGTCTGGGACTTCATCCCCTACGTCGAGAGCCTGCCGTTCGCCTGGCCGTACCACTTCGACTTCGCCGCGAACGAGCAGGAGACATTCGCCGTGGACAAGAAGTTCGGCCTCCGGGACCGGTACGTCGTCGACATCAAGGACTCGCGACTCGACCGCCGCCTGGTCATCGCCCAGGCGGTCGCGCTCGACGCGCTGCAGCACCGCTGAGCCGTACGTACGCGCTGTGAACCCGGCGAACGCGTGGAGGCCCGGCCGGACGCCGCCGGCCGGGCCTCCGACTCCGTCAGGGGATGCGGACCGGCGCCGACAGCGGCAGGTTCCGCGAGGAGTCGCCGACCGCGATGACGTGGCGGCCACCGACGACCGTCCACCGCTGCGACGCGGTGTCCCAGATCGAGAACGCCCGTGCGTCGAGCCGCAACGTCACGTGCTTCGTCTGGCCCGGACGCAGCGTCACCTTGGCAAAGCCCTTGAGCTGCTTCGGGGGCTCTCCGGCCGACGCCGGCGCCGTCACGTAGACCTGGGCGACCTCCGCGCCCGTACGGGACCCGGTGTTGCTGACGTCGACGCCCACCGTCACGTGCCCGTGCGAGTCCGGCCGCGGCGAGACGGTCAGGTGGCCGAACCGGAAGCTCGTGTACGACAGGCCGTATCCGAAGGGGAACAGTGGCTGCTCGCCCTGCGCGTCGTACCAGCGGTATCCGACCTCGAGCTTCTCGGAGTAGGTCGCCGTGCCGTTCACGCCGGGGTACCGCTCGGGCGTGCTCACCGGCGTCTGGGTCTCGCTGCGCGGGAAGGTCACCGGCAGCTTGCCGGAGGGGTTCACGTCGCCGAACAGCAGCCCCGCGAGCGCGTTGCCGTCCTCCTCGCCCGGGTACCAGGTCTCCAGGACGGCGGGGACGCTGTCGATCCAGGGCAGCAGGACGGGTGCGCCGCTGTTGAGGACGACGATCGTATGCGGGTTGGCCGCGACCACCGAGCGGACCAGCTGGTCCTGGTCGGCGGACAGCGACAGGTTCGCCCGGTCGGCCCCCTCCTTCTCGACGTCGCCGACGACGACCACCGCGACGTCCGAGGAGGCGGCGAGCTTCGCCGCCGCGGCCGCGTCGGATCCGTCGGCGCTCTGGACGGTCACGCCCGTGCCGACGCGCTTCTGGATGCCCTCGACGGGGCTGACCGTGTACAGCGGCTTGACGTGCGAGCTGCCGCCGCCACCCGGGTGCGCGGCCTGCGCGTACGGGCCGACCACCGCGATCGACTTCAGTCCGCTCGTCTTGAGCGGGAGGGCCGAGCCGGTGTTCTTCAGCAGCACGGCGGTCTGCTCGGCGACCGACCGCGCCACCGTTCCCCCGGCGGCCGCGTCGATCGGCGTGACCGTCCTCGGGTGGTCGAACAGCCCGGCGCGGATCTCGATGGCGAGCCGGCGCACGATCATCGTGTCCAGCTGCTGCATGCTGACCTTGCCGTCGAGGACGGCCTGCTTGAGCTCCTCGTCGTACGGACCGTTGTCCCGCAGCTCGAGGTCCTGCCCGGCGTCGGCCGAACCGACGGCGGTGTGGGTGGCGCTGGCGTCGGACTGGACGAAGCCGCGGAAGCCCCACTGGCCGCGCAGCACGTCGGTCAGCAGGTGCTTGTTCTCGCATGCGAACGAGCCGTTGATGGACGGGTAGGCGCACATCACCGAGGCGACGTGCCCCTCCTTCACCGCCGCCTCGAAGGCCGGCAGGTGGATCTCGTGGAGGGTGCGGTCGTCGATCTGCTCGTTGATGGTCTTACGGTTGGTCTCCTGGTCGTTGGCGGCGTAGTGCTTCACCTCGGCCAGCACGCCCTGGCTCTGGATGCCCTGGATGTTGGCCACCGCGAGCCGGGAGGCGAGGTAGGGATCCTCGCCGTAGTTCTCGAACGCGCGGCCGTTCTGGTAGACGCGCACCATGTTGACGTCGGGCGCCTCGAGGAGGCTGTGGCCGACGTTCCCCGTCTCCCGGCCCTCGACGACGCCGTACTGCCGGGCCAGCTGCGGGTCGAATCCGGCTGCGAGGGCGACGGGTGCGGGCAGCGCCGTGGCGTCGGGCTGCGTGGGGACCGCGCCGGTGCCGACGCCGGCCGGGCCGTTGCTGATGAGGAAGTCGGGGATGCCGAGCCGGGGAATGCCGGGCACGAACCGGGAGATGCCGCCGGCGCCCTTGCCGGTGGTGTGCGTCTGGGTGATCTTCTCGTCGAGCGTCATCTGCGCGACGAGGGCGGTGGCACGTTGCTCGGGCGTGGGTGCCCGTCCGGCCACGGCGGCCGGTGCGACGGCGAGCGGCCCGATCAGGGCCGCGGCCGCGGCGATCGCGGTGGGCAGGCGTCTCATCATGCTCCTCGGAGGGTCTGCCGAGAGCCACGGCGAGGGCGCGTGGTCGGCGCGCCGGATCCGCCGGAGGTACTCGAGAGGTCAGGGGCTGTGACACACGAAAACATCAGACATCGGAGGAGTCAAGGGTGTTCTGTGACGCCTCATGAGGCTCGCCGAACGGCCTGACGTCACCGCGTTGCCTAGGTCGCGCAGGCGTGGACCGGCGGACGATGAACACAAAGCGCCAAATTCATCGGATGTATCGCGTTACTTCCCCGCGCTCTCGAGGTAACGCAGGACGGCGGCGACGCGGCGATCCGTGTGCTCGGTCGGCGGCAGGTCGAGCTTGGCGAAGATGCTGCGGATGTGCTTGTGGACGGCACCCTCGGTGACGACCAGGCGCTGGGCGATGGCGACGTTGCCCAGGCCCTCGGCCATGAGCGCCAGCACGTCGTGTTCCCGTGGTGTCAGCCGGTCCAGCGGGTCGTCGGCGCGCCGGTGGGCGAACAGCTGGGCGACGATCTCCGGGTCGATCGCGGTGCCCCCGGCGACGACGCGGTTCAGGGCTTCAAGAAACCGTTCGACCCGCCCGACGCGCTCCTTGAGCAGATAGCCGATGCCGACCGTGCCGCCGTCGAGCAGGTCCGTCGCGAAGGACTCCTCGACGTACGCCGACAGCACGAGCACGGCGAGTTTCGGATGGCGCGCCCGGGCGGCCACCGCCGCCTTGATGCCCTCATCGGTGTGGGTGGGCGGCATGCGCACGTCGACGATGGCGATGTCGGGCGGGTCCGCGTCGACGGCGGCGAGGAAGGCGTCCGGCGTCTCGACGGCGGCCACCACCTCGAACCCCTCCCCGCGCAGCAGCAGTTCGAGACCCGCGCGCAGCAGGGCGTCGTCTTCGGCGATCACAACACGCAAGGCAACTCCACGTCGAGAATGGTCGGTCCGCCCGGTGGGCTCGAGAAGGTCACGCGTCCGTCGTGCGCCTCGACCCGGCGCCGGATGCCGACGATGCCGCTTCCGGAGCTGTCGTCGGCGCCCCCGCGCCCGTCGTCCTCGACGCGCAGGTGGAGCCGGTCCCTGGTCTGGCGCACGTCGACGGCCGCGTGCCGGGCGTGACTGTGCTTGGAGATGTTGGTGAGGGCCTCGGCGACCACGAAGTAGGCGGTCGCGTCGACCGACGCGGGACGGGAGCCCGGCACGTCGACCGACACCCGACAGGGCACGGCGCACCCGGCCGCCAGCGCTGCCAGCGCACCGCCGAGCCCGCGCTGTTCGAGGACGGGCGGCAGAATCGCTCGGACCACCGCGCGCAGCTCGGCGAGGGCCTGCTCGGCCGCGGACTGGGCCTGCTCGATCGCCTGGTCGGCGGTGGCGGGGTCCTTCTTCAGCGCCCGCCGCGCGGCGCCCAGCAGGACCGTCACGCCGACGAGCCGGTTCTGCGTGCCGTCGTGCAGGGATCTCTCGATCCGCCGCAACTCCGCGGTGTGGGCGTCCAGGGCGGCGGCCCGCGTCGCGGTCAGCTCCGCGACGCGCGCGGACAGGTCGACGCCCGGGTGCGGTTCTAGCAGGCGCAGCCCCGGCCGGGCCTGCAGCCGTGCCATCGCCGGGGTCAGGCCGATGAGGATCGCCGTCCACCCGATGCCCAGGAGGGCGCTGGACACCATCCCCGTCAACCCCTCGATGGGGGTGCCCACGGAGGTGGTGATGCCGCCGGGCGGCGCCAGCCACAGCCACAGGGGGAAGGTCAGGTCCCGGATCGCGAGCAGCGGCAGCAGCACGCCGATCAAACCCAGGGGGAATCCGAGGACGGCATGGGTGAACAGCCACCGCAGGTCACGCCCGGTGGCCGGATCCGCGGCGGCGGCACGGAGCCGCGCGGACCAGCCTTTCGGCCACGGAGCGTACGGGCTGATGACCTCGTCGCCCCACCGGCTCAGCCGCTCGCGCTCCCAGCCGGCCACCGCGCGCACGGCCGACAGCGCGCGCGGGAGCAGCGGCAGTCCGACGCCGACCAGGCAGAGGACGGCGACGACGAGCAACCCGCCCACGGTGCACAGGGCGAGGGACGCGGTGCCCAGGCCGCCGGCGAGGCGCTGGTACGCCTCAAGCGAGCCGCGGAGCGCACGGCCGACCGCGCCGTCCTTCCAGCGTCTCTGATTGGCCAAGCGATCCTGACGAATCCTCACGAATCGTCCCGACTGGATGCCGAGCATGCGCCAATCGTCTTCGTGCCCTGGTGTCGGCGAGCAAGAGCCGCCGACCCGCGTGGCACGTCCCTCCGGACGCTGCCGGTCCAGCGTGCACGGCTATCGGACCGAGGAGGGTGCCCCGCGTCGCCTGGGCACGGGGCGTGCTTATGCCAGATCGATACCGCGAGATCACCAAGAGTGACCAAGAAACGGAATGAGCCTGGCATCTCCACGTCCTCCCCGAGATCAGCAGTCCACCTTATGAATGATTACGCCGGTTTCGCGGTGGAACGCGGAAAGAGCGGTGGAACGCGGAAGAGTGGTGCCTGCTGTACCACGGTCGGGTAGCGCGCGGGATCGCCGCAGGTCGGCGCGGTCCGTAGCGTCGTGGCCCTACCAAGGAGAACCCATGACGAACGACCCTTATCGCATCGACCAGCGCGACGCCGCCGCCCCGGAACGGCACGGCATCGGCGCCCTGCGCACGGCCCTCTGGACCGTCCTGGTGATCAGCGCCGCCGGGAACGCGGTGACCTCGATGGCCGGACTCCCCATTCCGGTGAGCCTGGCGTTCGGCGTCGTCACCGTCCTGTGCGTCGCCTGGCTGATCGTGGACCGGTTCCGCCGGGGCGGGGCATGAGGCGCCGCGGATCCGCCGACACGCGTCCCGCGCCGCCGGGACAGGTGATCGGCCTCGACCGGGTCACCAAGGTGCACCGCACGGGCACCGTGGAGGTGACCGCACTCGACGACGTGTCGCTCACCGTCCCCCGAGGCAGGTTCCTCGCGGTGATGGGACCGTCCGGGTCGGGCAAGAGCACGCTGCTCCAGATCGCGGCGGGGCTGGACACCCCGACGTCAGGAACCGTGGTGATCGGGGACACGGACCTCGGCCGCCTCGACGAGGCCCGCCGCACGGTGCTGCGCCGGGACCGGATCGGCTTCGTGTTCCAGGGCTACAACCTGCTCCCCGCGCTGACCGTCGAGCAGAACATCACCCTTCCGCTGCGGCTCGCCGGCCGCGCCCCGGACCAGGAGTGGATCCGCGCGCTGGTCGACCGCACCGGCCTGGACGGCACGCTGCACCGCCGCCCCGCCGAGATGTCCGGCGGGCAGCAGCAGCGGGTGGCGATCGTCCGGGCGCTGGCCGCCCGCCCCGACATCGTGTTCGCCGACGAGCCGACCGGGGCGCTGGACGTTCGCAGCTCCGGGCACGTCCTCACGCTCCTGCGCCAGATCGTGGACGAGCTCGGCCAGACCATCGTGATGGTGACGCACGACCCGGCCGCCGCGGCCCGCGCCCACGAAGCCCTGATCATGGCCGACGGGCGGATCGTCGACGTGATCGGCGACCCCACGGCCCAGATGCTCGCGGGCCGGCTGAGCTCGCTGGGAGGCCGCTGATGTTCCGGATCTCCCTCCTGCTCGCCCGGGGCCGGATCGGGGCGCTCGTCGCGATCGTCTGCGCGGTCCTGGGCGGGTCCGCCTTCCTCACGGCCACCGGCGTCCTGGCCGAATCGGGGCTGCGCTCCCACATCCCGGTCGAGCGCCTCGCCGGAGCGGACGTCGTCGTCTCCGGCCGGCAGTCGGTCGACCAGAGCGAAGACCTGGCCGAGCCGCTGCCGGAGCGGGCGGCGATCCCGGCGCGGCTGGTCGGTCTGCTGGCCGGGCTGCCCGGGGTCGCCTCCTCCGTCGGCGACGTGAGCCTGCCCGCCGCCGTCGTCGGGCGCGGCGGCGCCGTCGTCGGCCCGGGCGCCGACCCGCGTACGGCAGGGCACGGCTGGTCGTCGCGGACGCTGCCGGGTCCCGGCGCCGTCCGCGGGGCTCCTCCGGCAGGTCCCGGTGAGGTGGCGCTCGACACCGCCACCGCCGCGCGGGCCGGCGTCTCCCCCGGTGACCGGGTGACGGTCGTGGCCGCCGGCCTGCGGGACGAGTACCGGGTGTCGGCCGTCGTCGGCGGACGGCCCTGGGTCTACTTCGCCGACGCCGCGGCGGCCCACCTGGCCGGCCGGGACGCCGGACCGAAGCGCGCGACGGTCGACCTCGTGGCGCTCCGTGCCGCCCCCGGCACCGATGTCGGCGATCTGGCCGCCCGCGTCCGCCAGGCCCTGCGGGCCGGCGGCCAGGGCGACCTGACGGTGGCGACGGGCGCCGCGCGCGGTGACGTCGAGGAGCCTGGCGCGGCGACGGCCCGCACGCTGTTGTTCATGCTCGCGGGCTCGATCGGCGGGGTCGTCCTGATGATCGTCGGGTTCGTCGTCGCCGGCGCGCTGTCCATATCGATCGCCGGGCAGCGTCGCGACCTCGCCCTCATGCGGGCCGTGGGCGCCACACCACGCCAGGTCCGCCGCCTCATCGCCAACCAGACCGGCGCCGTCGCGCTGCTCCCTCTCCCCTTCGGGGCGGCACTCGGCTATCTCCTCGCCGGCCGGTTCAGTGACCTGCTGACCGCCCACGGCGTGCTGCCGGACCACCTGCCGCTCGCATGGAGTCCCCTGCCGGCCGTCGCGGCGGTACTGCTCCTGTCGGCCGCGGTCCGCGTCTCGGCGCTGAGCGCCGCGTTCCGTACCTCGCGGATGTCGGCGACCGAGGCCGTCGCCGAGTCGCGGACCGACCCGCGGACGCCGTCGGTCGTACGCACCCGGATCGGACTGCTGCTCATCGTCGGCGCGATGGTGCTCTCGGCCGTTCCCTTGCTGCTCCGGACCGCCGAGGCCACCGTCGCCACCGGCTCGGCGAGCATCCTGGCGGTCATCGGCCTCGGCCTCGCCGGGCCGTACCTCGTCCGGAACGGCAGCGGCGCACTGCTGAGACGGCTACCGCGCCGCACGTCGCCGACGACCTGGCTGGCCGTCAGCAACGGCCACGGCTACGCGGTCCGGGTCGGCGGGGCGGTCACGGCGCTCGGCATGGCCGTCGCCTTCACGCTGAGCTACGCGCTCACCCAGACCACGCTGATGGCCGCCACCACCCACCAGGCCAAGGAGGCCACGCGCGCCGACGTCACGGTCACCGCGCCCGGCCTCGGCGGTGTCCCCGCGCGGCTGGCCGACGAGGTCCGTACGACGCCCGGCGTCGCCGCCGCCGTGCCGGTGACCACGACGACCGTGCTGTGGCCGTACCGCGAAGACGGTTCCAAGATGGTCGCGTCGTACCGGACGCTCGTCACCGGGTCCGACGCGGCCGGCGTCCTGGACCTCGGGCTCCGCGACGGCGCGCTGAGCGACCTCACCGGCGCCACCATCGCGATCAGCAGGAGCACCGCCTTCGCCCGCGGCGCCCACGTCGGCGACCACGTCTCCGTGATCCTGGGCGACGGGACCACGGCCGCCGTACGGGTCGTCGCCACGTACAACCGGAGCCTGGGCTTCGGGGACGTCGTCGCCTCGCGCGACCTGGTCGCCGGTCACACCACGACCGGCCTGGCCGACAAGGTGCTCGTCCGCGCCGTCCCGGGCCGGGGCCCGGAGGTACGGCGCGCGGTCGCCGCGCTCACCGCGCGCGAGCCGGGCGTGCGGGCCGAGGACCCCGACGGCGTCGGGAAGACGCCGACACCGCCGGAGATCTGGGTGAACATCGTGGTGCTCGCCGTCCTGCTCGGCTACGTCCTGCTGGCCGTCGCCAACCGGCTGGCGGCCTCGGCCGCGCAGCGGCGCGACGAGTTCACCTCGCTCCGGCTCGTCGGGGCCACCCCACGGCAGATCGTCGCGATGGTACGCCGCGAGGCCGCGCTGATCTCCGTCGCCGCCGTCGGCGCCGGGATCGCGCTGTCGGCGGTGCCGCTGGCCCTGCTGGGCACCGGCTTCCTCGGCCGCCCGTGGGCCGCGGGACCGGTCTGGCTCCTGCCGGCGATCGCCGGCCTCGTCGTGGCCATCGCCTGGCTCGCCACCGAACTCCCGGCCCGGGCCGCGCTGCGAGCGGCGCCCGCGGCCGTCCTCGCCCAGCGCTCCTGACCGCCGCGCGGTGCGCCGACTCCGGCCACCGGCTCACCGCGCGGCCGGTCCACGGGGGCGACCGGTCGCGCAGGCAGCCGGCCCACGCGGGAGACCGGTCCGACGCGAGCCGTCGGCCCACGCGAGCGGCCGGTTCATCGCGGGACACCGTTCATCGCGGACCGTCCTCGTCGGGACATCGTTGACGGGTCGAAGGTGGGACTTCTACTCTGCTACCGACCGGTCGGTATGTGCGTCGGAAGGGCCGCGATGATCGCCAGCACGATGCAGGAGTTCCCCCTCACAGTCTCCGCGATCCTGCGGCACGGGGCCCGTGTGTACGGCGGCAGCGAGTGCGTGACCTGGACCGGCGGCGAGCCGCGCCGGGCGTCGTACCGGCAGATCGCCGAGAACGCCGAACGGCTCGCCGCCGCCCTCTCCCGGCTGGGTGTCGGCGCGGGCGACCGGGTGGCGACCTTCTGCTGGAACAACCAGGAGCACCTCGAGGCGTACTTCGCCGTCCCGGGGATGGGCGCGGTGCTGCACACGCTGAACATCCGACTGTTCCCCGACCAGCTCGCCCACATCGTCGAGCACGCCGAGGACCGGATCATCATCGTCGACGACTCCCTGGTGCCGCTACTCGCCCGCGTGGCCGGCCGACTGTCCAGCGTGGAGACGTTCATCGTCGTGGGCGACGGCGACGCGTCCGCCCTCGGCGGGGCGCGCGTGCTGCGCTACCACGAGCTGCTGGCGGCCGAGGAGC
Organism: Actinoallomurus sp. NPDC050550; assembly: GCF_040655075.1. Classification (NCBI taxonomy): domain Bacteria; kingdom Bacillati; phylum Actinomycetota; class Actinomycetes; order Streptosporangiales; family Thermomonosporaceae; genus Actinoallomurus; species Actinoallomurus sp. NPDC050550. The sequence goes on from NZ_JBFAJC010000060.1 coordinate 22,747, forward strand.
CCGGGTTCGACTGGCCGGAGCTCGACGAGCGGGCCGCCGCGTCGATGTGCTACACCAGCGGCACGACGGGCGACCCGAAGGGCGTCGTCTACTCCCACCGCTCGACCTTCCTGCACGCCCTGGCCGCGACGTCGGCCTCACTGCTGGGCATCACCGAGACGGACCGCGTCCTCGCGATCGTCCCGATGTTCCACGTCAACGCCTGGGGCCTGCCGTACGCCGCGTTCCTGTCCGGGGCGACGCTCCACATGCCCGGGCCGTTCCTCCAGCCGGAGCACCTGACCGCCTTCATCGCGGCCGAGCGCAGCACCGTCTCCTCGGCGGTGCCGACGATCTGGAGCGGGATCCTCAACTACGGCGCCGCCCACGAGATCGACCTGTCGTCGCTGCGGACGGGCACCTCCGGCGGCGCCGCCGCGCCCCGCGCGCTGCTGGAGGCCTTCGAGGAGCGGTACGGCCTGCGGATCATCCAGGGCTGGGGCATGACCGAGACCAGCCCGCTCGGCGGCATGGCCTTCCCCCCGCCCGGTGTGGAGCCGGGCACCCCTGAGGACGTCGACTGGCGCCTGAAGTCGGGCCGCGTCACGGGCGGCGTGGAGATGCGGATCGTCGACGCGCTGGGTGAGGAGCTGCCCTGGGACGGCACGTCCGTCGGCGAGATCGAGGTGCGCGGGCCGTGGATCACCGGCTCGTACCACCGCGATCCCGCCCCGGAGAAGTTCCACGACGGGTGGCTGCGGACCGGCGACATCGGCACGATCGACGACCGGGGCTTCTTCCAGATCACCGACCGGGCCAAGGACGTCATCAAGTCCGGCGGCGAGTGGATCTCCTCGGTCGAGCTGGAGAACCACCTGGTCTCCCACCCAGCTGTCCTCGAGGCCGCGGTGATCGGCATCCCGGACCCGCGCTGGGACGAGCGCCCGCTCGCCTTCGTCGTCACCCGCGACGGCCGCTCCGTGACCGCGGCCGAACTCGCCGAGTTCCTGGCCGGCAAGGTCGCACGCTGGCAGGTTCCGGAGAACTGGGCGTTCGTCGAGGAGATCCCCAAGACGACGGTCGGCAAGTTCGACAAGAAGCCGCTGCGGGCCCGGTACCGCGCCGACGAGGTCAAGATCGAGCGCCTCTGACGCCGATCCGGGCCAGGCGTCACTAGTCGTTACCGGAGACCGGCCGGATGAGGCTCGAGCGGTCCGGTCTTCAGCGGCAGCTCGAAGCGCTCACCCGGCATTCCGCGCGGAGCCGACCACGACACGCGCCGGGCTGCTCGCGGCCCATGCCGACCTGTTTGCTACGCCTCGCCAGGGGCCTGGCCGAGGCGCTCAGCGCGATCCACACCGCAGGCGTCATCCACCGGGACCTCACGCCCGGCAACGTCGTCCTGCGCGACGGTGATACGGACCCTGTTGTGATCGACTTCGGGCTCGCCCGGATCATCGACACGGAATCGGTCGTCACCGCGCCGCGGGGGTTCGTCGGAACAGCGACCTACCTCGCTCCGGAGGTCATCGGGGGAGGTCGCGTCGGTCCCGCCTCTGATGTGTTCTCCTGGGCGGGGACCTTGGTGTTCGCGGCCACCGGCCGGACTCCCTTCCATTCCGACTCGACCGCCCCTTTCCGTTCCCACTGGGAGAGCCTGCCGGCCGCCGAGCAGGCCAGAAAGTGGGAGCAGGTCAGGCCGGGGACCTTTGACCGGATCATGGACGGGGTGGAGCGGGCCGAACGGCACCAGAACCTGCTGGACTGGGCGGAAATGGCCCTGCGCTTCCTTGGACTGCTATCGGGGCTGTCCGTTGTCATCGTGCTCGCGCTGATCTCCAAACACATTGTCGACAAGGGCGCCCCGACACAGGCGGTGGGCATCTTCGGCGCCGGAGCCGCCTCGATCATCGGCGCTTTCCTGACGACGGGGCGAGGGAGTCCTGACGGCCGTGGTAGACGCTTCAGAGGTCGCTAGAGCTCTGATCGGCCGGTGCTCGGCTGATGTGCACGGCGCCGGTGTCCGCCCACCCGCCGACCTCCTTCCACGACCAAGACGCACTTCCGAACCATCCAGATTGACTTACTAGGGAATTGCCGCCATGCTCGACCCATGCACTCCGAGGTTCCCCGTTGGCTGAACCTGCCCGTCGATCTGCGACGGCAGGCGAGCGCGCTGTGTACCACGCCCGTACCCGCGTGAACCGAAGGGCCTCAGAGTGAACAGGAGCAGCAGTACATGGCCGCGAGCACTTCCGCGCCCGCCCAGACCCGTCTGGCCGACATCGCCCGGCGGTTGGCGACCGCCCCCGACGAATGGATCCACCGCGTACGCCTGAGCACCGAGGAACGCTGGTACGAGCGCCTCCACCAGGACGATGATCACGAGATCTGGCTGCTCAGCTGGATGCCGGGCCAGTCGACCGGCTTCCACGACCACGGAGGTTCCCGGGGGGCCTTCGCCGTCGCCCTCGGGGGCCTGCGCGAACACGACCTGGCCGTCGAACGCGACCTCGCGCCCGGCGACTTCCGGGAGTTCGGGCCGGACTACATCCATTCGGTGACCAACGTCTCGACCGCCCCGGCGATCAGCGTCCACGCGTACTCGCCCCGGCTCACGACGATGAACCGCTACGACCTCGTCGACGGCGGCCTGATCAAGCTGGTCGAGGAGCGCGCGGACGACTGGTGACACGCCGCCGTCAGCGGGCGGCGAACCGCAGCGCGCCGAGCCCCATCGGCCCTGACGGGTCGGGCGTCGCGTCGGTTCGCACCACGGCGTCGGCGCGGTCGCGCGTCGCCTCGCGTTCGAGCATCGCGGCCTCCTGCGCCGCCCAGCGTTCCCAGTGCGGCCGGTACGTGTCGCCATCGCGGTCCAGCGCGCGCTTCCGGCGGGTCCGGTCCGCCGCCTCCAGCCACACCAGCACGCTCGCGTGGCGGGCGGCACGGCGTGCTCCGGCGCCGACGCCCTCCACGATGAGCAACCCAGGCGGCGACAGCTCGATCGGGTCGCCCCACGTCTGGTCGATCCAGTCATAGTGCGGGACGCGTGCGGCGTGCCCGGCGGCGAGGGGCTCGAGCACCTCCGCGACCAGCAGGTCCACGCCGTGCTCCAGGCCGTCCCAGCCGCCGTAGAGGCCCTCGAGGCCGATCACGGGGGCGTCCAGCTCCTCCCGGAGCAGGGCGGCCACGGTCGACTTGCCCGAGCCGGACCGCCCGTCGATCGCGATGACTCGGGTACGGCCGGCCCGCGGCGGAGCTTCCCGCAGCAGGGCGCCGAGTTCCCGTACCACCATCAGGCGGAGGCGAGGGGTCGCCACGGGATCGGAGTGGACAGGACCATCGCCGAACTCGTCTCGCCGTGGGACGCGAGGCGCACCAGGATCCGCTCGAGCTCGGCGACCGAGGTGGTGGCGACCAGGACCATGGAGCACACGTCCCCGGTGAGCCGGGACACCTCGAGGACCTCGGGAATGTCGTCGAGCAGCTCCGGGTGCACGGTGATGCAGCGGGCGCCGTAACACTTCATCCGGACCTGGGCGACGACGGAGAACCCGGCCGCCGCCGGATCGACCCGGGCGTGATAGCCGGTGATCACGCCGGTCTCCTCCAGCCGGCGCACCCGCTGGGCGACCGTCGGAGCGGACAGGTGGACCCTGCGGGCGAGTTCGTTGAAGGACAGCCGTGCGTCCTCCTGGAGCGCCCCGAGAAGGGCCCAGTCGACGGCGTCGAGGTCGGGTTTCACGCTCGTAAGCCTAACCGCCACATTTGGTGACGATCGTAAAGAATTGGCGTCTCAGCGGTCCCCGTCGCCCCTGTGGCCTCGGGATCGAGCCGCGCAGAATGGTTTTCGTCCACAACGTGATGAAGGAGGTCAAAGGTGACGTCCGAAGCATCGTCCGGCTGCCCCGTACTGCACTCAGCCGATGAGCCGAAGCTCGACTTCGGCGGCACCACGCCGTACGAAGACTATGTGCACGCGTCCACCCTGCACGCGCTCCAGAGGCCGGTCACCGACGAGCCTCTCGAGATGTCGTTCCTCGTGGTCACCCAGGTGATGGAGCTGTACTTCGGCCTGCTGGTGTTCGACCTGAGGAACGCCCGCGACCGGCTGCGGGCCGACGACGTCCGTGGGGGCGTCGCCGCGCTGCGCCGCTGCACCGCGCACCTGAAGGCGCTGCGCGCCGCCTGGCTGCCGATCGCACGGATGACCCCGCGGGAGTTCAACGCGTTCCGCGACGCCCTCGGCGAGGGATCCGGGTTCCAGTCGGCGGCGTACCGGCACGTGGAGTTCCTGCTCGGCGAGAAGTCCGCGTCCATGCTCGTGCCGCACCGGTCGGTCCCCGCCCAGCACGCCGAGCTGACCCAGGCGCTCGGCGAGCCGGGCGTCTACGACGCGGCCCTCGCACTCCTGGCTCGCCGGGGCCACTCCGTACCGGACGAGGTGCTCCAGCGCGACCTCACCCAGCCGTACAGCCCCCACTCCGCCGTGGAAGAGGTCTGGGCCAAGATCTACGCCACCGACGCGGGCGAGGTGACCCGGCTCGGGGAGGCACTGACCGACGTCGCCGAGGAGTTCACCGGCTGGCGGCACGACCACCTGATGGCCACCCGCCGGGCGATGGGCGCCAAGCAGGGCACCGGAGGCTCCGCCGGGGTGGCCTGGCTGGAGAAACGAGTGAGCCGGGATATCTTCCCGGAGCTGTGGACCGCCCGTTCCCACGTGTGAGGATCGCCGCTGATGGACCTGACCGTACGCGCCGCCGAGCTCGACGCCGCCGACCCCCTGGCGCGCCTGCGCGCCGAGTTCGACCTGCCGCCCGGCACCGTCTACCTCGACGGCAACTCCCTCGGCGCCCCGCTCCAGCGGGTCGCCGACCACGTGGGGAGGGTCGTCCGCGAGCAGTGGGGCGGGCGGCTGATCCGGTCGTGGTCGGAGGGCTGGTGGGAGGCGCCCCGGCGGGTCGGCGAGCGGATCGCCCCGCTGGTCGGGGCCGCCCCCGGCCAGGTCGTCGTCGCCGACTCGACGAGCGTGAACATCTTCAAGGCCCTCGTCGCCGCCGTACGGCTCGCCCCCGGGCGGCGGGAGATCCTCGTCGACGCCGCGACGTTTCCCACCGACGGGTACATCGCGGCGTCGGTCGCCGAGCTCACCGGCACGGTGCTGCGGGCGGTGCACGTCGACGACCTTCCGGCGGCGCTCGGTGAGCGCACCGCCGTGGCGCTGCTCAACCACGTGGACTACCGGACGGGCCGCTTGCACGACATGGCGGCCGTGACGGAGCTGGTCCACGCGGCCGGCGCCCGCGTCGTCTGGGACCTGTGCCACAGCGTCGGCGTGCTCCCGATCGCGCTGGACACGCTCGGCGTCGACCTCGCGGTCGGCTGCACGTACAAGTTCCTGAACGGCGGCCCCGGCGCACCGGCGTTCATCTACGTACGCCGTGACCTGCAGGAGACGTTCGACCAGCCGCTGTCCGGCTGGGGCGGCCACCGCGAGCCGTTCGCCATGGCCCCGGACTACGTCCCGGCCGAGGGCGTCGAGCGGGCCCGCTGCGGCACCCCCGACATCCTGTCCCTGCTAACACTGGAGTCGGCTCTGGAGGTCTGGGACGGCGTGGCCCTGACCGACGTCCGCGCCAAGGGCCTGTCCCTGACGGGCTTCTTCATCGAGTGCGTCGACGAGCTGCTCCCGTCCGGCGCGGTGGAGGTGCTGACGCCTCGGGACGAGCGGCGCGGCCACCAGGTGTCCCTCCGCCACGAGGCCGCCGAAGCCGTCATGACGGAGCTGATCAAGCGCGAGGTCGTCGGCGACTTCCGCGCCCCCGACGTCCTCCGCTTCGGTTTCGCCCCGCTCTACGTCACCCACACCGACGCACACCACGCCGCGCGGCTCCTCGCCGACATCCTCGCGACGGCCTGACCCGCGGTCGCCGCCGACCCCACATCGCAGAGCTCGCCCGAGCCCTGCGGGTGTCGGAGACCGACCTCGTAGGCGGACCCCTCGGCACGGATCCAGTGCAGTCCGCACCCCACACCTATGTTCCGCCGCTCCGGGTCGCCGTGGAGTCAAACGGCATCAGCCTCGGTCAGCACGAAATGGCCCCGCTCCCTGGCCTTTGATGGGCAGAAGAGCGGGGCCGTCGCGTCGTCGTCCAACGGCTCACCGTGGCGCGTCCAGCTCCGGCCAGATGATCGACCGACAGCTCAGGGCTCCCGAACCTCGCAGGTCGCGGCTTCCCCAGTAGTCGGCGACCGAAGCAGGAACTCCCGAACCGGCACGCGACCCCAGGCCCATGTGGAACGATGATCATCGTCGATGATCCCGACGATGGAGTTCTCACGGAATCACCACTGCGGCGACCGATACGGAGACACCAGTCGGACACGAGTTCAATAAGCCACCGAACTGCGCACGGCATGACGCGCCCTGACTACAGCCGGTAAGTCACCGACTCGACAATCAGGTAAGTATCCAGCGATTCGGGAGAATGTCATGGAAACATTCGAAGGCGAGCATTCCATTGATGAAGCCGGGGTCACCGGCGATATGCCCCTCGGGGACATCGATGCCGGGCGCATCCGACGGGTCATGGACTTCACCCGGTCGTTGAGCACTGGCAAACTGCTCGCCGAGCTCCTGCCCAGTGGCACGCCCGAGCACGTCGCCGCGGAGATCGCACGGCACTGCCGCGTCGCGCACGGCTCGGTCATGGTGTTCCCGTCCGGACCGAGCGCCCTCGCCGCCTCACTGACCGATATCGGGCTGAACCCCGGGGCGCCGCGGCCGAGCACCGTCGTACGCGAAAGGGTGGCCCGCCGATATGGCATTCCCGACGCGGACCTGCAGGTCCAGATCGTACATGCCGCCATTTCCGATGCGGAACCAGACCATGTCGGTGAAATCGAGATATTCCTTTGCCCAGTGGGGTCAGGTGAGAGATTCCAACGGCTGCTGGACGATGAACGCCGGGCCAACCATGAAACACATTTCGCAATCGACGTCGCCGCGCCCGAACCACACCTGACGGAACGGCTGTGGGAGCTGCTCACCGGCCCTGCGGGAATGGCGCCCGACGGCGGCGGATTCAACCCTTATGAAGGCCCGGCGGGCCGCACCGTACTGTACTTCCGCACCGAGGGTCTCGTCGCGCCCCAGGGGTGGCCGCGCAGGCTGGAGTTGCTCGTCGACGGCCATCATGATCTGCTGGCCACCCACCTGCGGTCGTCGGAATCGTCTCGTCCGGCCCGCACCGCGCCGGAGCCGCCCGCCGACGAGGAGGCGACGCGGCGGATGCTGGACCTGCTGACCGGTGCGTGGACCACCCAGGCCCTGTGCGCGGCCGCGGAGCTCGGCATCGCCGACCACCTGAAGTCACACCCGGCGACCAGCGCCGAGCTCGCCACGCTGACGAACGCCGACCCCGACCTGTTGCACCGGGTACTGCGGTACCTGGAGTCACTGGACGTCTTGCGCCGGGACGACGGGCGATGGAGCCTGACCGGGCTCGGCATGACGCTGCGGACCGGAGCACTCCGCGACGTCGCCCGGCTGTACGGCGGGATCTTCTACCGCAGCTTCGGCTCCCTCTCGCATTCCGTCCGCACGGGTGAGAACGCCTTCGAGCACGCCCTGGGCATGCCGCCGTTCGACTACCTGAACGAGCATCCTGACCAGGCAAGCGTCTTCCACGGCGCCATGGCGGCCGGGTCATCGTGGTTCAGCGGCGTCCCCAAGGTGATCGACTTCACCGACGCGGGCACCGTCGTCGACGTCGCAGGCGGCCACGGCGACCTGCTCCGCCACATCCTCGTGGCGGCTTCCGCCACCCGGGGCGTGCTGTTCGACCAGCCTGCGGTGGTCGACGCGGCCCGCGAGGAGCTCGAGAAGGACGGCCTGCTCGACCGGTGCGAGGTCATCGGCGGCGACTTCACCGAGCGGGTGCCGGAGGGCGGCGACGTCTACTTGCTCTCCCGCATCCTCCACGACTGGGACGACGAACAGTGCCTGAAGATCCTGGCGAACTGCCGCCAGGCCATGTCGGAGACCGCCCGGCTGGTCATCATCGAACGCCCCATCCCGACGGACGGCACACCGTCCCTGGCCATCGCCTGGGACGTGCACATGGCCGTCAACAACATCGGCGGGCGGGAACGCACCTACGAGGAGTACCGCCGGCTGCTGCGCGTCGCCGGTTTTCACCTGGTCGACACCCGGCCGCTCGCCCTCGACATGGCGGCCCTGACCGCCGTTCCGGCCGACGGCTCATGACCGGGACGGCCGGGATGTGGCCGCACGCGTGATCGAACCGGCGCGGACCGGCCGATGCCGCGCCCGTACACGCGGTGGGTCTCCTCGGAGGCGAAGGTATCCGCGGTGCACGCGCGCGGTGTCCGCGTTCACGTTCGGGCGCCGACTCGGCGAGAAACGGATGCCCGGGACGAACTTGGTCCGGCAAGTCCGCCCCGGGCGGTCCCGAGGGCGCGGATCCCGCCAGCGGCGGCGGGCCGCGCCCGGCTACTTGTGCCGCAGGATCGTCTTCGGCAGGTTGAAGGGCAGCCGGTTCTTGGCGGGCTTGGACCGCGCCTTCTTGCGCAGGGCGGGGTACAGGTCGGTGTAGACCTTGCTCGCGAGGTAGGTGCGCATGCTCGCCGTGTTCTGGCCGGAGGCGGCGGGCAGGCCGCCGCGGAGGTTCACGATCGGGGTGAGGACGCCGCAGCCGCTCGCCCCCGGGACGCTGTAGGCGTTGTCGTTCAGGGTCAGGCCGACGATGCCGTCGTCGTACGGGGTGAGGCTCGTCGGGTCCACCGTCGTGTTCAGCTTGATCGGCGTCTTCTTCGTGCCGATGTAGCACGTGGTGCCCAGCAGCGCGTTGATCAGCTTGATGCGCAGGTCGATGGTGGAGTGCAGGTTGCCGCTGTCGTCGACGGACAGCCCGAAGTTCCCGACGTACTTCGGCAGGGCCTGCAGCTTGATGCCGGGCATGTTCTCGGTGCCGGGGATGCCGAGCTCCCCGCCGGGCACCGTCATCGCCTTGGCGGTGACGGTGACGATCTGGACCTGCTTGCCGGCGTGGTCGGGACCGTTGGCCACGCTGATCGTCATGCGCTCGGTGAGCGGCTGGGTGATGCCGCCGAGCTTCATGGATCCGCCGCCGACGACGAAGATGTTGCACCACCACTGGGCCGGGTCGGCGCCGACCGGCAGCCGGTCGGGGCACGAGGTGAAGTCGACCTTGACCGGGGAGGGGGCGGCGTGGGCGGCGGGGGCGGTCAGGGCGAGCACGATGGGGGCGGCGGTGGCCGTGGCGAGGATGCGGCGCGTGATCGACTTCATCCAGATACCTCTCAGGTGGTGGCATGGTGCAGCCACGGTCGAGATGCGCCACCGCCCTCGGTGAAGGCGGTCGCCGAGCGGGGTCTTACGGTGCACGGCGCAGGTCGTCGGGGCTCCGGGGCGGGGATCCGCCGGCCGGACGAACCCCCGGTCGAACCGGTGACCAAGATCTAAAACGGCGAACCCCACCAGGTCAACCGGCCAGTAGCGATCTTGGCCGTACCTGGCCAACCACTGCGCTGCGTGACCACCCAGGTGCGACATTCCGTAAAAAAGCCACCTACCTGGCTTTTCGCCAGAAAAGCCACAATCTCCCCGCGCGCCAACGCCGGGCTGGCTACGCTCGATCTTGTCAGCGGCGACGTGATGCGGTCTTTGCCCGACATCGAGAGTGTCCTCGTCAGGACACGGGACGGGCGGCCGCCGCGAACGCGCCCCTGCCCGGCGAATGCCACCGCACCCGGTGGGGCATTCGCGGGATTCCCGGCCTGGCCGCCCGCGCGAAGCGGGGTCTCCGGCCGGGCCGCCAGCCCGAGAAGGAGGAATCGAATGATGACGTCCGGCTGCGTTCGGCCGGCGACAGAGTACGGCGGTCGCCCGGCCGCCGACTGGTGCCTTTCCACGAGATCACACGACCGGCTCCCGGCGGGAGGCTGCCGGTGACCGAGCCGTTGGACTGGCAGCGACTCGTCGTGGCGATGGCCGTGACCATCGCCGCGGCAGCAGCTGGCTTCGGCCTGCGCACTCTCCTGGGCTGGCTCACCCGCCGGGCGGTGAAGACCCGCTGGACCTGGGACGACCTGTTCTTCAAGCTGCTGCGCGACCTCGCGGTAGTGCCCTGCACGGTCCTCGGCCTGTGGGTCTCGGTGCTGATCCTGCACCTCAAACCGGGCATCCGGACGACGACGGGCCGCGTCCTGGTGGCCGTCCTCATCCTGACGATCTCCATCGCGATCGCGCGTTTCGCCGCCGGCGTCGTCTCCTCGATCGCGCTGGCCAGGTCGGGCGTCGCACAATCGGCGACGATCTTCGTCAACATCGTCCGGGTCGTGGTCGTCGGGATCGGCGCCCTCATCCTGCTGCAGAGTCTCGGGGTCTCCATCACCCCGTTGCTGACCGCGCTGGGCGTCGGCGGCCTCGCGGTCGCGCTGGCCCTGCAGGACACGCTCGCCAACCTCTTCGCCGGAGTGCACATCCTGGCGTCGAGGAAGGTCCAGCCCGGCGACTTCGTACGGCTGGACAGCGGCCAGGAGGGCTACATCATCGACATCAACTGGCGGAACACGACGATCCGCCAGGTGCCCGACAACCTGGTCGTGGTCCCGAACTCACGGTTCGCCGACGCGATCGTGACGAATTACCACCGGCCGGCGCAGGACATGTCGATCTCCGTGAAGGTGGTCATCGGCTACCACAGCGACCTGGAGCACGTCGAGAAGGTCACCCTCGACGTCGCCCAGGAGGTGATGGCCACCGTGGACGGCGGAATGACGGACTACGAGCCCTCCGTCCGGTTCAACGCGATGGGCGAGTCGAGCATCGGATTCTCGGTCAACCTGCGGACCCGGGAGTTCACCGACCAGTACCTCGTCGTGCATGAGTTCATCAAGCGGCTACACCGCAGGTACCGCAACGAGGGGATCGACATCCCGTTCCCCCAGGGCAGCCTCATCCTCGCCGGCGCCGGCTCGGCCCGCTGACGGCGAAACGGCCGGGAACCGAGTTCGGACGAACCGGCCGGTGACGACCGGCGCAATCGGCTCCAGACGAACCGGCCGGATCGGGTTCAGACGAGCCGGTCGATGACAGCCGGGGACCGGGTTCAGACGAGCCGGCCCCGGTGAAGACCGGTGAGATCGGGTTCAGACCAGCCGGTCGGTGACAGCCGACAGCCGGCGGACGAGGGACACGGCGTGTTCGCGTTCTTCGGCGGCGAGGGACTCCCAGATCTCGGCGAAGCGGCCGACGAGGTCCCGTCGCTTCTCCTCCAGCACGGCCCGTCCCGCGGCGGTCAGAGTGAGGCACATGCTCCGGCCGTCGCGGGCGTGCGGGGCCCGCGCGACCATTCCCCTGCGCTCGAGCGCCGTCAGGGCGCGGGTGACCGTCGGCTGGGCCAGCCCGGCCTGCTCCGCGACCGCCGACACCCCGCGGTCCCCCACGACGTCGATCGCTCCCAGGACCACGAGCTGCGGCACGGAGATGGCGTCTCCCGGGACGTTGTTCGCGGCGCCGCCCGTACGCCGCGCCGCGCGCAGCAGATCCAGCACGGCGTCGACGAAATCGTCGAAAAGGTCCTCCGATTCGTCACTTCTGGTCGCCACATCGTCCCGATCGGTCATCTATATAGCGTACTATGGAGTTCGAGTGAGGAGCAGGCCATGATGGACGAGTCATTCACCCCGGGCTCCGACGGCCCCGCCCGGGACGCACGGCACCGGCCCCTGTTCGTCGTGGGCGTGGACGGATCGGACTCCGGCCGCGCCGCGCTCTCCCAGGCCGCGGAAGAGGCCGCCGGCACCGGCGCGCAGATCCTCTGTGTGCACGTTCGCCCGCAACCGAGTCTCTGCGAGCTCACGGCGCTCGTCGCCCCCGGCGCGGCGCTGATCAGCCGTGACTGCCGAGACATCATGGAGATGCAGGCCTGGCTCGACTCCGTCCAGATCCTCGATCCGACCGGCCTGCCCTGGGAGTTCGCCGTCCTCAGCGGTCGGCCCGACAAGCGCCTGGGAGAAGTGATGATCGCCCGGCACGGCGACGCGCTGTTCGTCGGGCAGTCCCTCCGCCCCGGTCGATGGTCCCGGCTGTTCCACCGCTGCCCCGCGCGCCGGCTCGCCCGGTCCCAGGAGTATTCGGTCCACCTCGCCACCACCGCGCCCTGACCGTTCCGCGTTTTGTACGCCGGTGCCAATCGCCGCGCCGTTTTCGTGCGTACCGTGCGCAGCGAACGACCCCCGATTCCGCAAAGGTGATGACTCCTCGAGTTGATCACTACGTCCGGTGACATGGGCGGGTGCGGAGAGCGGTGGAGCATCGCATGGTCGGTGGCGGTTTCACGCGCGGATTCACCGGTGTCCTCCTGATGGTGGTCGCCTCGGCGGGCGTCCTGGCCGATACGGCCGACGCGGCCGTGAAACGGGTCACCGCCGACGACGGCGCGAAGATCACCGCTGAGCACTGGATCGACGCCCGTACCGTCGACCTCACGGTCTCCTCCCCGGCGCTGGGGGCGACGGTGCCGGTCCGTGTCCTCGTGCCGCGGAGCTGGTCCCGCTCGGCCAAGAAGTCCTGGCCGGTCGTGTACGCCTACCACGGAGGCCGGGACACGTACGTGTCGTGGACCCGGAGCACCGACATCGAGAAGGTCGCCGCCTCGTGGGACGTGATGGTCGTGATGCCCGACACCGGGTGGGCGGGCTGGTTCACCGACTGGTGGAACGGCGGCAAGCGCGGCACCCCGAAGTGGGAGACCTTCCACACCTCCGAACTCCTCCAGCTGATGCAGCGCAACTACCACGCGGGCACGCGGCGCGCCACGATGGGCGTGTCGTCCAGCGGATACGGAGCGGTCAAGTACGCCGCGCGCCACCCTGGCATGTTCAAGTACGCCGTCTCGCTCAGCGGCGTTCTGCACCTCACGCAGACCGGCGTGCCCGCCCTCGTCATGTTCGAGGCGAGCGAGAAGTACGACCCGTTCCGGATCTGGGGCGTCCCCGGCATCGACGACAAGAACTGGAAGGCGAACGACCCGTACGTCCTCGCCGCGAAGCTCAAGGGGACCGGGCTCTACCTCGCCAGCGGCCTCACCGGGCTGCCCGGCCCGCACGACCCGGCCGGCGGCAAGGAACCGGTGGAGCTCCAGGAGGTCGTCTGCGGGGCGACGACGGTCTCGCTCGTGAACCGTCTCCGCAAGCTGCACATCCCCGTCACCGCGCACATCTACCAGAAGGGCTACCACGACTGGTCGACGTGGCAGCCGGAGATGCACACCGCGTGGCCGCTGATGATGAAGGCGCTCAAGGCCAAGAAGCTCGGCTGACCGGGGCACCCGTTAGCCCGCGAGCCTCCCGGGTAGGGGCGGAGCGTTGTGTCCGACGCTACGACGGGGTTGACGCCCAGCCCTTCCGTACGGTGCGCCGGCCCAGGCCCGTACCGGCCTGACGCTCAGCCGCTCCGTACGGCGCGCAGGGTCTCCTTCAGCGAGCCGAGCGTGGCGAACACGGCCGTGGGCTCGTAGCCGCAGTGCGCCATGCAGTTGGCGCAGCGGGGGTCGCGGCCGCGGCCGTAGGCGTCCCAGTCGGTCTCCTCGATGAGTTCCTTGTACGTCCGGGCGTAGCCGTCGGCCATCAGGTAGCAGGGCCGTTGCCAGCCGAACAGCGAGTACGACGGGATCGCCCACGCCGTACAGGGAAAGTCGGTCTTCCCTTCCAGGAAGTCCAGGAACAGCGGTGAGTGGTTGAACCTCCACCGCCGGCGGCCGCCGCCCGCGAACACTTCTCTGAAGAGCCGCCGGGTCTCCTCGACGCCGAGGAAGTGGTCCTGGTCCGGCGCCTTGTCGTAGGCGTACGCCGGGGAGACCATCATCTGGTCGACGGCCAGGTCGTCGTTCAGGTAGTTCAGCACGTCGACGACCGTCTTCGGGCTGTCGGTGCTGAAGACGGTCGTGTTGGCGGTGACGCGGAACCCCCGGCGCTTGCACTCGCGGACGGCGGCGACGGCCTCGTCGAAGACGCCCGGCTTGCACACCGAGGCGTCGTGGCGTTCGCGCAGGCCGTCGATGTGCACGGTCCAGGCGAAGTACGGCGAGGGCTCGAACTGGTCGATCTTCTTGGGGATGAGCAGCGCGTTGGTGCACAGGAAGACGTACTTCTTGCGTGCGACGAGTTCGCGGACCATCCGCCCGATCTGCGGATGCATGAGCGGTTCGCCGCCCGCGATCGAGACCATGGGCGCGCCGCACTCCTCGACCGCGGCCACCGCCTGCTCGACCGGCATGCGCTGCCGCAGGACGTTCGCGGGGTGCTGGATCTTCCCGCAGCCGGCGCACGCGAGGTTGCAGGCGAACAGCGGTTCCAGCTCCACCAGCAGCGGGAACTTCCGGGTGCGCCGCAGCTTCCGGCCCAGGATGTAGGCGCCGATGCGCAGGCTCTGGCGAAGCGGCATCGTCATGACTCGACCTCCGGAGGCGTGGACCCGGCTCTCCTGCGCCGCTGATCCTGGGCCCGGGTCGCGGAGCGGGGACCGGCGATGCGCGCCCACTCGACGAGGACCGGGGCGACGCGGCGCAGCCTGCTCCGGGCGATCAGGACGCGGCGGACCGTGCCGACCCGCAGCAGCGGGACGGCGGGGGTGTCGACGATGACGCGTACGGCGGCGAACGGCGTGCCGGCCGCGACCTCGGCGAGCGGCCCGGTCTCCATGTCGACGGCGCGTACGCCGGCGGCGGCGAGCCGGATCCGCTCCGTGCCCGTGACCAGGTGCGGTGAGGTGAACAGCGGTCCGGTCCGGGCGTACAGGCCGGCGAGCGCCAGTTCCTCGGCGATCCGCGCCGCCGAGGAGCAGGGGAACACCCGCTCGCCGAAGCGCACCTCGGTCGCCACGAGCACGTCGCCGGGGCGCAGCCCGACGTCGAGCGCGCCGCCGAACCCGGTCACGGCGAGCGCCTCGTGCTCCGGCAGGCGCCGCGCGACGCGGGCGGCGCGCCGCGGCCCGAGGCCGGTCCGGATGACGCGGACCTCCGGCGCGGACGGCGCCATCCCGCGACCACCGGCTCGGGTGGACGTCGGCATCCCGGGACCGCCG
Source organism: Actinoallomurus sp. NPDC050550 (assembly GCF_040655075.1). Taxonomy (NCBI): domain Bacteria; kingdom Bacillati; phylum Actinomycetota; class Actinomycetes; order Streptosporangiales; family Thermomonosporaceae; genus Actinoallomurus; species Actinoallomurus sp. NPDC050550. The sequence goes on from NZ_JBFAJC010000060.1 coordinate 37,862, forward strand.
GCTCGGACGGACGGCGGCAGCCCGCGGCGGACGGCCCGGGCTTCGATCCGCAGGGCGGTGCAGATGACCAGCCTGGTCACGGGCTCACCGAACCCAGGTAGCGGCCGAGCGCGCTGATCGGGAAGACCAGCCGGTAGAGGTGGTAGTTGATGTAGAAGTCGCCGGGGAAGCCGGTGCCGGTGAAGTAGGGCTCGTCCCAGGTACCGTCCGCGCGCTGGGTGCCGACCAGCCACTCCACGCCCCGGTCGACCGCCGCCGAGCGCTCGCCGGCGGCGAGCAGCCCGATGAGCGCCCAGGCGGTCTGGGAGGGCGTCGAGTGACCGCGCCCGATCCAGGCGGGATCGCGGTACGACCGCAGGTCCTCGCCCCAGCCGCCGTCGTCGTTCTGGTGGCGTTCGAACCAGTCGACGGCCCGCCGGACGCACGGCCGGTGCGGACGCACGCCGGCGGCGACGAGCGCGGGGAGCACGGCGCCGGTGCCGTAGACGTGGTTGGCGCCCCAGCGGCCGAACCACGAGCCGTCCGGCTCCTGGGCCTTGAGCAGCCAGACGACGGCGCGGCGCAGCACGTCGTCCGATCCGGGCGGGAGCTCATGCGCCAGCGCCTCGACCACGTGCGCGGTGACGTCGGCGGACGGCGGGTCGATCACCGCGCCGAAGTCGCAGAACGGCAGCCGCAGGCACAGTTCGCGGGTGTTGTCGGCGTCGAACGCGGCGAACCCGCCGTCGCGCGAGGCCATGCCCGCCATCCAGCGCAGCCCGCGGTCAATCGCCGGCCGCACGCCCGGATGGGCGACCCGGCGCAGGGCGAGGATGACCTCGGCGGTGTCGTCGGTGTCCGGGTAGCCGTCGTTGTCGAACTCGAACGCCCAGCCGCCCGGCGGCAGCGACGGCCGCCGTACGGCCCAGTCGCCTGGCCCCGTGACCTCCTCGTCGAGCAGCCACCCGGCGGCGCCGACGAGGGCGGGGTGGTCGCCGGGCACGCCCGCGTCGCGCAGGGCGTTCACGGCGAGGGCGGTGTCCCAGACCGGCGACTGGCATGCTTCCAGGCGGCGGCCCCGCTCGTCGCGGATCGTGAATCGGTCGAGCCCGGCCAGGCCCCGGCGCATGACGGGGTGGTCGAGGCCGTAGCCGGACAGGTGGAGGGCGATCAGCGAGTACACCCACGGCGGCTGGATGCCGCCCCAGGAGCCGTCCGGCTCCTGCCGCGCGACGATCCACTCGGCGGCGCGCCGGAGGGCCGCGCGGCGCAGGCCCGGCACGGGCCGCCGCTCGTACCGGTGCAGGACGCGGTCGAGGGCCCCGAAGAAGCCGTCCCAGCCGAGGTGCGGCCGACGGCGCGGCATGCGGCCGGTGCGCAGTTCGTCCAGGTCGAACGGCAGGGGCCGGACCGGACGCCGCGCGCTCACGATCGTCAGCGGCACGACCGTCTGCCGCGCCCAGCACGCCCAGTCGTAGACGTTGAGGGGGAACCACGGCGGCAGGAAGACCAGCTCCGGCGGCATGACCGGCAGGTCGGTCCACGGCCATTGCCCGAACAGCGCCAGCCAGATCCGGGTGAACACCCGGCTGCCCTCGATCCCGCCGTTCCGGCGCACGAAGGCGGCGGCGGAACGCATGTGCTGCGCGTCGGCGGAGTCCCCCGCCAGGCGCAGCGCCGCGTACGCCTCGATCGTGGTGGACAGGTCGCCGGGCCCGTCGTGGAAGTTCGCCCAGGACCCGTCCTCGCGCTGCTCGGAGCGGATCCAGCGGGCGGCCTCGGCGGTGTCCTCCGGCGTACGGACGCCGAGGAACTCCCGGAGCAGCAGGTCCTCGGCGTCCATCGTCACGTTGGTCTGCAGCTCGGCCTTCCACCACCCTTCGGCGGACTGCAGGCCGAGGAGGTGGTCGCAGGCCGCCTTGAGGGCGACGTCGGCGCCGGCGGCGACCGGGCGGGGCTCTGTGGTCACTAGTGATCCCGGGATGCGATGAAACGGATGATCTGCCCGAACTCCGCGCGGACGCCCCGGGGCAGGTCCAGGGTCGCCAGCTGGCGCTCGGCCGCGTCGAGCCGGTGCTCGGCCTCGGCCTCGGCCCACGCCCGGCCGCCCGCCTCCTCGACCAGCCGGGCGGCCTCGCCCAGCTCGGTCTCGGACAGCGGGTCCGGGTGGGCCAGCAGCTTGGCGAGGCGCTCGCCCGCCGTCGTGCCGCTGGTGATGGCGGCGACGACCGGGAGGCTCTTCTTGCGGGCCCGCAGGTCGGCCAGGACCGGTTTGCCGGTGGCCTCCGGGCTCCCCCAGATTCCGAGCAGGTCGTCGGCGAGCTGGAACGCCAGGCCCGCCTGCGCGCCGAAGGCCGCCAGCGCGGCCACGAGGTGAGCGGGCCCCCCGGCGACCATCGCGCCGATCGAGCAGGAGCAGGCCAGCAGCGAGCCGGTCTTGTCCGCCGACATCCGCCGGCACTCCTCCAGGCTCACGTCGTCCCGCGCCTCGAACTCCAGGTCCGACGCCTGCCCGGCGATCAGCCGCTGGACCGCGGCGGCGAGGCCGCGCGCCGCCCACACCCCGCCCCGGGTGCCCAGCTCCAGCAGGAGCTCGCCGGCCAGGACGAGCAGCGCGTCGCCGGCGAGCATGGCGGCCGACCGGCCGAAGACGGTCCAGGCGGCGGGCCGGTGCCTGCGGGTCCGGTCCCCGTCCATGATGTCGTCGTGGAGCAGGGAGAACGCGTGCACGAGCTCCACCGCCGCGGCGGCCGGCAGGCACTCCTCGACGTCCGCGCCCGCCGCCCGGGCCGACAGGATGGCCAGTGCGGGCCGCAGCACCTTGCCGCCCGGTGTCGCGGGCCGGCCGTACGCGTCGCACCAGCCCAGGTGGTAGCCCGCGACCTGGGCCGTCATCGGATCGAGCCGCGCGACGGCCGCGCGAAGGACCGGTTCGACGAGCGGGCGCGCGCCGGCGACCGACGATGGGGCGGTCGCCGTCATGAGGCGGCCCCCGTCAGCCTCTTCCGGACCAGACGGGCCGCGGTGAGTCCGCTGCGCACGGCTCCCTCCATCGTGTCGGGCCAGCCCGTGTCGGTCCACGAGCCGGCGAGGTACAGGCCCGGCCACCGGGTGGTGGCGGCGGGACGGAGCGCCCCGCTGCCGGGTGCCTGGCGGAAGGTGGCGCGGCGTTCGCGCGTGACGAAGAAGTCGACGAGCCGTGCCCGCCGCGTCGCGGGGAACAGCTGCTCCATCGCCGGGACGAACTCCGCGCGGAGCTTGGCGGTCGGCTCGTCGATCCAGCGGTCCGCCGCCGACACCGAGACGGCGAGGTACTGACCGCCGCGGACGCCGGTGGCCCGGGTCCGGTCGAAGACCCACTGCACGGGCGAGTCGACGACGGCGGCGAACGGCAGGTCGCTGACCGGGCGGTCGTAGTGCAGGTGCACGTTGACGATCGGGCTCTCGCCGAGCCCGGCCCAGCTGCTCCGATCGGGCGCGGCATCCCATGGCGCCAGGTGCGCGGCCTGCCGGTGCGGGGTCGCGAGGATGACGGCGGACGCGTCGATCCGCTCGCCGTCCACCACGATCACCGGTCCCGGCTCGATGGCGGTGACCTTGGCCGCCGGCCGTACGGACCCGCCCTGTCGCTCGATCGCCGCTCGCGCGGCGGTGTCGTGCAGGTCGCCGAGGGGCACGGCCGGGACACCGATGTCGGCGGCGTCCGCCCGGCCCAGCAGTGCGGTCCGGAACACCATGGCCGCCGGGCCGAGGGCCGCGTCCTCGACGCCGATGTTCAGTGCCGCGACCGCGAACAGCTCCCACAGTGCGCGCCGGGCGGCCCCGCCCTGGCCGTGGGCGGCCAGCCACTCCCCCAGGGCAAGCCGGTCCAGAGCCGGGTCGCCGGGGTCCAGCCCGCGCAGGGCGAGCGCACACCGTACGGCCCGCAGCCGGTCGGCCGGCCGGAGCAGGGCGTACGACGCCAGGGCCGGCATCAGGTGCAGCGGCCCGGGCAGCGCCGCGCGACGTAGCCGCCCGGACCGCCCGGCCGGCGTGAGCACCCGCAGGTCGAAGCGGTCCTGGAGGCGGACGCGCGTCGTGCCGCCGATCCGTTTCAGGAGGCCCTGGTAGGCCGTGCAGCAGCGCAGGAACACGTGCTGGCCGTTGTCCACCACCAGGCCGTCGCGGGCGAAGGAGTGCGTGGCGCCGCCCAGCCGGGGGCGCGCCTCGTACAGGGTCACCGGGAGACCGGCCTCGCCCAGCGCGAGCGCGGCGGCGATGCCCGCCAGGCCGCCGCCCACCACCGCGACCGGCGCACTTGGGCTGGACGCGGTCGCCGGCCGACGAGGGCCCGGCTCGTTCGCCGGCGTGCGGGCGTCTCCGGAAGTGGCGGTCACCGGCCGGCTCCGACGAGGGCGCGCGCCGCGACCATGGCCTTCTCCCAGGTCGGGAGGGCCGAGCGGGCGGCGAGCGCGGCCATCGGGTCGGTGGCGATCCGCTCGAGCAGGGACTGGTAGATGCCGGCCATCGCCGCCGTGCAGGCCGCGCTGCGCCGGTCCAGCAGGGGCAGCAGCCGCAGGCCCCGGACGTACCAGCCGCGGGCCCGGTCCGCCTCGAACCGGATCAGCGAGGCGAGCCGCTCCGGCGGGTCCGTGAACACGCCGTCGGCGTCGACGCCCAGCGTGCAGCCGAAGCGGGCGAGGTCCTCGGCCGGCAGGTAGACGCGTCCGATCAGCCGGTCCTCGCGGACGTCCCGCAGGATGTTGGTGAGCTGCAGGGCGATGCCGAGGGCGTCGGCCAGCGGCGCGGCCGCCTCGATGTCGTCGGTGCCGAAGACTCCGAGGGAGAGGCGCCCCACCGAGCCGGCGACGCTGCGGCAGTATTCCACCGCGTCCTCGACCCGGGTGTACGTCGTGCCGCGCACGTCGGCCGTGCATCCGTCGATGAGCTCGTCGAACGCGGTGAGGGGGATGGGAAGACGGCGGGCCGCGTCCTTCAGGGCGACGAGCACGTGGTCCCCCGGGTCGGCCACCGGGCGGTGCAGCGCGGCGCGCTCCTCCTCGAGACGCTCCAGGCGCTTGTCGGCGGGCCCGTCCCCGTCCCCGATGTCGTCGATCCGGCGGGCGAACGCGTACACGGCGCTCAGCGCGCGGCGCTTGGGCCCCGGCAGGAGGCGGATGCCGTAGGAGAAGTTCCGCGCCTGCGTGCGGACGATCTGCTCACAGTGTCGATAGGCCTCGGATGCGCTCACCGGCTCACCTTCCTGTCGCGAGGACGCGCAGCCACGTGGTCAGCAGCCGTGACCGCCGGGGGCGGACCGCCTGGCCGAGGACGTCGTGGTCCGCGGCCTGGAGCGCGTTGATCGTGGCCCGGCCGCCTGCGATGTAGCCCGCCACCGCGACCCGTGCGGGTCCCCTCAGCATCGCGACGAGGGAGGTCCCGGCGTCCAGGAGCCCGGTGGCCCGCGTCGTCTGCAGGGCGACGACGCGGCGCAGCCCGTCAGAGGTCGCCGTGCGGACGAAGTCGTCGTCGGTGCAGCCGAACCGGCGCAGGTCCGCGCCCGGCAGGTAGACGCGGCCCCGGGCGTAGTCCTCGCCCACGTCCTGGCAGTGCTCGATCACCTGCAGCGCCGAGCAGACCTGGTCCGACAGCGCGCACCGCCGCGCGTCGGCGGCGCCGAAGACGTGCAGCACGATGTGCCCCACCGGGTTCGCGGACAGCTCGCAGTAGGCGAGCAGCTCCTCGAAACTCTCGTACCGGGTGACCGCCTGGTCGCGCCGCCCGGCCCGCACCAGCTGCCGGAACGGCTCCGCCGGAATCCCGAACGCGGTGACGGTGCGCTCCAGCGCGCCGACCGCCGGCACCTTCGGCGTGCGCCCCGCGTACAGGCGTCCCAGGTCGTTGTCCACGATGTCCAGCAGGCGGGGGCAATCCGCGGGCGGGGCCTCGTCTCCGACGTCGTCGATGAACCGTGCGAAGCCGTAGATCGCCATGAGGTGGCGACGGTATCCGCGCGGCAACAGCCGTGATGCGACGGGAAAATTCTCCCGGCGAGCCTTGTATATGACGCCCTCTGCCGATGACACGGGTTCACGATTTCCCTGGAGAGACGCCGTAAACAATCGCGCGGCGGACAATCGTTACGTCGACCCGATATCGACCATGATTTGACTCTGAGACGAGTCATCAGTTGCGTTGACCAGGGCAAATGCATACCGAGACCCTCGTCGCCCAGCGAGGAAAACGCCCGCCAATACAGGCCAACGGAACTGCAATGAAAAGCACAACAAAAGACTACGGAAGCCGTCTCGAAAATGGCTTTGGACCGGCTCAGGGCACCCCGTGCTCGGCGAGCGGTCCCACGCGCAGGCCGAGTTCACGGCATCGGGCCACCAGCCCCGGAAGCGCGCCGAGGGCCGAGCGCCAGGCGCCGGGGGCCGAGGTGTGGTCGCAGTCGTGGAGCAGCACGGTGGCTCCGCCGCGAAGGCCGGGGGCCAGCGTGGCCAGCACCGAGACCGGGTCGGCCGAGCGGGTCCAGTCCTTCCCCCACGTCGTCCACAGCACCGGCCGCAGCCCGCGCCGGCGAGCGGCTGTCAGGGTCTCCGCGCTGAGCACGCCGTACGGCGGCCGATACCAGACCGGCTCGGCTCCGGTGACGGCGGCCATGAGGTCCGCCGCCCTGGCGATCTCACCGGTCACCCGGCCGGGCCGGGTCAGCAACGCGTTGCGGTGCCGCCAGCCGTGCACGGCGATCTCGTGGCCCTCCGCCACGATGCGGCGCCCGAGTTCCGGGTGGCGGGCGAGGGTCTCCCCAACGACGAAGAAGGTGGCCCGGCAGCCGAGCCGGTCCAGTTCGGCGAGGAAACCCGGCGTGGACCGGGGATCGGGGCCGTCGTCGAACGTCAGGGCGACATGGTCGGCGTCGCCCTCCCCCGCCAGTCCCGGCAGCCGGCGGCGTACGGCCGGCAGCCAGGTCGCGGCCGGCCCGGCGTGCAGGAGCGCCAGGCCGGTCAGCCCCAGGGTCAGCGTGGTCCGGCACATCGGTTCAAGTCTGCGGGAGGCACGGTCATGGCGCCGGCAAGACATCGGCTGCTGATCCTCAGTGCGAGCATGGGTGCGGGTCACGACGCCGTCGCCGTCGAGCTGGCCCGGCGGCTGACCGCCGCCGGCCACGAGGCCGAGGTCGTCGACGTGCTGGAGCTGCTCCCCCTGCGCCTGGGGCATGCCCTGCGGCGATGGTACGGCTGGATGATGCGGCGGGCACCCTGGGTGTACGCCCTGATCTACCGGGCGTTCTTCGTCTCTCCCCGCCCGGCGTGGGCGGCCTCGCCGCTGACCGTGCTGCTGGCCGCGCGCCTGGACCGTCTCGTCCGCCGCCAGCCCCCTGACCTGGTCGTCTCGACGTTCCACCTGGCCGCGCAGGCGGCCGGGCACCTGCGCCGCACGGGCCGGCTGACCGTGCCTGCGACGGTGCTGCTGACCGACTTCGCGGCGCATCGCCTCTGGCTCCATCCGGGCGCGGACCGGTACCTGTGCCCCTGCCCGGAGACGGCTCACGACGTGACCGCCGCGACCGGCCGCCCGGCCGACTGCCACGCCCCGCTCACCCGCCCCGCCTTCCGGAGTCCCCCGGCCGGCTCGGCGGCCGTCCACGCCCGGATCGGCCTTGGGCGTGTCCGGTGGATCTTCGTCCGGCTACGAACAAGATCCACCGGACACGCCCTAGGGCCGGACGACCGTACGGTCCTGGTCTCGGCGGGATCGTGGGGCGTGGGCGAGGTCGAAAAGGCCGCCCGGGTGCTGGCGCGCTCAGGACGGTACGTGCCCGTCGTGCTCTGCGGCCGGAACCAAGCGCTGCGCGACCGGCTCAGCCGCATCGAGGGGCTCGTGGCGCTCGGCTGGCGTGACGACCTTCCCGAGCTGATGGGGGCGGCGTACGCGCTGGTGGACAACGCGGCGGGACTGACGTGCCGGGAGGCGTTCGCGGCCCGGCTTCCGGTCGTGTCGTACCGGCCGATTCCGGGGCACGGCCGCGACGGCGTCCTGGCGATGGCCCGCGCCGGGCTGAGCGTCCACGCGGACGACGCCGCGCGGCTGGTCGCCGAACTCGACCGGCTCGGGGACGCGGCCGAACGGAGTCGCCTGGTCGCCCGCGCGTCGGCGCTGTTCGACGCGCCTGCCGCCGAGGACCTCCTCTTCGGACCGGACGGGCCCGACCCCGATCACACGCCGCCCGAATCACCGGTCAGGGGTCCGGACGGGGTTCGCTCCCCGGGTCGGCCGGTTTGACCTGGGCGTGGCGGCGGATCGGCGGTGACTGCGCCAGCCGCGCGCTCCCGTACAGGATCAGGCCGATGCCCAGGACCTCCGCGACCGCCCAGCCGCCCAGCCGGATCTCCTCACCGAACAGCCCGACGCCGTACGCGATGCTGGCGACGGGGTCGGAGACGTTGAGCGCCGGTTGCACGGCCACGAGCGTGCCGCTGTGCAGGGCGTTCTGGAGGAGGAACAGGCTGCCGAGCCCGGCCGCCACCATGGCCCACACCGACCAGGAGGTCAGCAGGGCGACCGTGCCCTCGGGCAGGATCTCCGTGGCCTCCTTCATCAGCGCGGCGGTGAAGGCGAACCCCAGGCCGGAGGCGACCCCGAGCAGGGTGGCGCGGGCGGAGCCGCTGGTGACCCTGGCCATCGAGACCAGATAGGTGATCACCCCGGCCGTCACCAGGGTGGCGATCGCCCAGTCGATCCGGTCCGGATGCCGGCGTCCCGGAGACGGCGAGGCGGCGGCGAGGAGAATGGCCAGCCCGATGGTCAGCGCCCCGACGGCCAGCCAGGACTCCGGCCCCAGCCGGATCCGGAAGATCCAGGAAATGAGCAGCATCGTGATCGGCAGTTCGGTCACGAGGAGCGGCTGGACCAGGGCCAGACCACCCGTCGTCAGCGCGGCCGCCTGGAACAGGAAGCCGGCGATGAGCGCGACGATGCCACCGAGCCATTCCGGGCGGCGCACCAGGTCCCAGATGAGCGCGAGCCGGAACGCCTCGTCGGGGGGCGCCGACCGGGCCGCGCGCCGCTGCAGCACCGACGCGAGGGCGTTGCTCGCCGCGGCGAGGACCGCGAACAGGACGGCGATCATCCCGGTCCGCCTTTCGCGCCCGCGCCCGCGCCAGTGTCCTGCCCGGGCTTGCCCAGGAACGAGGAGCGCCCGAGCACAGCGATACCCGCCACGATCATCATCAGACCGATGACCTCGGCCGCGAGCGCGGTCCCCGTCAGCCGGAGATGCTCGGCGAAGACGAGGATCCCCAGAACGATCCCGATCACCGGCTCGACCGCCGTCATCGCCGGCAGCGAGATGCCGATCGGCGCGGCGTCGAACGCGCTCTGCGCGAGCAGCAGGGACAGCACGGCGATCACGACCAGGGCGTACGGCTGCCAGCTGCGCAAGCCGACCCCGAGCCCTTCGCCCAGCATGAGCAGCGAGCTCCGCGTCAACGCGTCCTGGACCCCGAACAGCATCCCGGCGGCGGCCGCGAACAGCATCGCCTTGGTCCGCAGCGACCGCGGGGCGGCGGCGAGCACGAGCACGGCCGCGACCGCCAGCACCGCACCGGCGCCGATCCAGCGGACGGACCAGGGGCTCGTCGTCCGCCCGCCGTGCGGCTGCCCGACGGCCAGGAAGATCGCCACGCCCGCGGTCACGAGCAACCCGCCCCACCAGACCTCCCGGCTGAGCGGCTCCTGGTAGACGACGTGCGCGATGACGAGGGCGAATATCAGATTGGTCGCCAGCAGGGGTTCGACCCGGCCGAGGTCGGCCTCGTCGAGCGCCAACGCACCGAGCACCTGCCCGCAGACCATCGCGGCGATGCCGAGCAGCCACACCGGCTGGCGGATGAGGTGGGCGAGCAGCCGCATCCGCAGCATCTCGTCCAGCGGCTCGCGGTAGGCCACGTGCTGCTGGGCGACGAATCCGATGCCGAGGAAACAGGCCGCCGCGAGGGCGAGAAACGTCTTCATCGGCCGCCCGCCGAAATCACCCTACGGGTCGTACCCGTACGTCACGGCTTGTATCGGCGCTGACCTGCGGCTCTTCGAGCGCCCTGCACCGAAGCGATCGGCTTCGGACGGTCTAAAGAACACAATTATTTACTCGACAAATGATCCTGATCGCCGCAGAGTAGACGCATGCGCATCGCGTTAACGGGGATCGGAATCATCGGCGCAGGTCTGTTCATCGACTGGATCACCGGACCGTACGCCGCCTTGGCGTTCACCTTCTTCGGGGTGTGGGCCCTGCTGCTCACGCTGTCGGCCGTCTTCATCTCGGGTCCGGCGCCGACGCCGGTTGAGACCCCGGCCGACGAGCCAGTCGGCGACGGCAGCCGCGTCGCCAACGGGTCGTAGCGAGATCCCGGCCCGCGGGGGCGGCCGGGATCGGGCCCGATCATGGCTTGCGCCCCACTCCCGCGTAGCCGTCGACGGGCTCGCCGGTCAGGTCGGGGTGCACGGGCCGCCATCGGGTGATCTCGACGAGGCCCGGATCCACCAGTTCCAGCCCGCGAAAGAACCTGGCGATCTGCTCCACCGACCGGGCCGTCATGGGGGTGGTGCCCTCGGCCTGGTTCCACATCTCTATGGCTCGGTCGGTGCGCTCGCCGTGCACCACGTTCGTCGTGGCGTACAGCGCCAGGTACGACCCGGACGGCAGCGCCGCGACCAGGCGATCGACGATGCCGAACGCCTGCTCGTGGTCGGGGATGAACTCGGTGATGCCCATGAGCATGAGCGCGATCGGCCGTTCGAAGTCCAGCGTGCGAGCGGCCTCCCGCAGGATCGTGTCCGGTTCCCGCAGATCCGCGTGGATGTAGGCGGTGGTGCCCTCCTTGGCGGAGGTCAGCAGCGCCCGTGCGTACGTCAACACCAGAGGATCGTTGTCGACGTAGACGATCCGGGCCTCGGGCGCGGACCGCTGGGCGACCTCATGGGTGTTGTCGGCCGTCGGCAGCCCGGTGCCGATGTCCAGGAACTGCCGGACCCCGGTCTCCTCCACCAGATGGGACACGGCGCGGTTGAGGTACTGGCGAGACTCACGGGCCAGCCGGGCCACCTCCGGCAGCACCTCCAGGGCTTGATCGCCCGCCTCCCGGTCGACGGGATAGTTGTCCTTGCCGCCGAGCAGGTAGTTCCACACACGCGCGGACTGCGGCACGTCCTTGTTGATCTTCTGTTCGCTCACCGGGGCCTCGGAATCACAGGGAACATGTCGATCTTCGAACGTACGGGCCGCCGGTTTCATCCCGGTTCGGAACGCCTGGTCCGCTTGCGGCCGGATGTGGTCGTGACAGGGGCCGCCCCCGTCACGACCACCCACCGGTCAGGTCCGTAGACCGGGCAGTACCTCGGCGGCCACCGCCTCCAGAACGTCCTCCGACCCTGCGTAGACGCCCTCGCGCCGTGGCCAGGGCGCCACCACGTCGGTGAACCCGAGCTCGTCCGCCCGGCCGAGGAAATCGCGGTAGATCTCCACCGACGCCAGGGAGAACACCTGCGCGGCGTCGGTCTGCACGAACCGGCGGACCTCGCCGCGCTCCCGTCCGGTCTCCTCCAGGGCCTCGTCGAACCGGGCCGCGGCCTCGGCGACGCTCCGCCACCAGGACTCGAGGTCGTCGGTCTTGGCCCCCGTGGTGATCCAGCCCTGCCCGAAACGGGCGGCGACCCGCATCGCCTTCGGCCCGTTGGCGGCCACGACGAACGGCGGGCGGGGCGACTGCACCGGTCCGGGCGCGTTACGGGCGTCCACGGCGGCGTAGTACTCCCCTGTACGCGTGGTCCTCCCCGTGGTCAGCAGGGCGTCCAGGAACTCCACGAACTCCGCGAACCGCCGAGACCGGCTCGCCACCCGGCCGGCCTCGCCGAACACGGTCGAGTCATAGTCGTCGGAGCTGCCCGCGCCGATGCCGAGCGTGAACCTGCCGCCCGACACATCGTCCAAGGCGAGGATCTCCCGCACGAAGGGCACCGGATGCCGGAAGTTCGGCGAGGCCACGAGCGTGCCCAGCTCGATCCGCTCGGTCGCCCGCGCGGCCAGCGCCAGCGTCGGAACCGCGCCGAACCACGGCCCGTCCACCAGCGACCGCCAGCCGAGGTGGTCGAACGTCCACGCGTGGTCGAATCCGTACTCCTCGGCCCGCCGCCACTTCGGCTCGGCCTCCGGCCAGCGGTACTCCGGAAGGATGACGATTCCCGCCCTCATCTGCACGCTCCTCGGCGATGGTCGATCGATCGGCGGCGTCAGTCGCCGCGCCGCCCTGCCCGGAACGATATGACGAGGTAGTCGTCCAGCGGCTGGTAGCCGATGCGCCGGTGGATCGCGTTGACCCCTGGGTTGGCCAGGTCGGCGAAGACCACGACCTCTTCGGCTCCGGCGTCGACGGCGGCCCGGCTCACGGCGGCGGTCGCGGCGGCGCCGTAGCCGTGGCGCCGGTGCTCGGGCGGCGTGTAGACGGGCGCGATCCGCGTCATGCCGGCGACCATCCGGGTCCGGCCCGCGAGAGCGACGGGGGCCCCGTCCCGCTCCCAGACGGTCAGGCCGCCGTACGAGATCCGGTCGTCGACCGCGGCGTCGTGGTCGCCGGGACGCTTCCGGATCTCCCGCTCGGCGTCGTGGTACCAGCCGAGGAGCAGGTCCCGGTCGGCGGGCCGGGCGAGGCGCGCGCTGCCGGGCACGTCCGGCCGCTGGACCTCGACGAGCCGGTAGAGGCGGCGGCGCTCCCAGATCTTGTGGTCGGCTCCTGTCTCGATCCGCCAGCAGGTGGCGAACTCCTGGGCCGGTTCATGGCGCCCGGTCACTCCCGGCAGCCGCCGCCCGTCATCCGCGAGGGCCCCGGCGAGCTCCTTGACGGCCTGTCCCGGCATCGCGCTGAGCAGCAGCGGAAAGGGCGGCGTGTGCACGAACGCGCCGGCCACGCAACCGGAGACGGTCGACCAGGCTCCCATCACGGCGGGCGCGTCTCCGTACGCCGCCGGCCCCCGTGACCGCAGCGACTCGACCACCGTGATCAGTACGGTGTTCTCGATCGGCCGAGAGCGGAGGAATCCCCCTGCCGTCAGGTCGAATTCAGCGATGTCCCCAGTGATAACCCACCCCACGGCCCCATACTGCCCGGTATGGGAGCGATTCCACAGATTACCCGCAAATCGTGATCAAGCCTTCATTGCCCATAAGGGCGGTCGAAATTGCATATAACGTGCGCTGCAGACGGTGATGATTGCGGTCGAGGGTAGAGCCGGCGCGGAGTCGCCCGCGTTCCAGCCCGGGCGCAGCGGGCCGACAAAAGCGGGGGAGGTCTGGCTGAGTGTGAAGGGTGAGCAGGCCGGAGCGGACCGCGTCCGGCATTCGTACGCGCCGGGGGCCGGCGATGTGCGGTTGGTGACGGCGTCGTTCCGGACGCACCATTTCGTGCCGCACGCGCACAGCGAATACGCCATCGCGGTCATCGACCGTGGCGCAGAGGCAGTGCGCTACCGGGGTGCGGACGAGCACGCCGGCGCCGGGGGCTTGCTGCTGCTGGATGCCGAGGTCATCCATGCCGGGCGGCCTGCCGCGTCAGAGGGCTGGGACTACCGGGTCTTCTACGTGCCTCCCGGTCTGCTGGCCGAGATCGGAGGGCGGAGGCCGACGTTCCCGGCCGCGACTCCGCGGGATCCGGAGTTGGCCGCCCGCCTGGTTCGGGTGCATCGGCTGCTGGGCGAGCCGGGCACCTCGCCGTTGCTCGCCTGCGAACAGCTTCATGAGGTGCTGGCGCTGGTGCTGGCCCGGCATGCGGCGTGCGGGCCGACCCAGCCGTCCAGGGCCTCATGGCCGGCCGCGATCGGCCGGATCAAGGGGTATCTGGCCGCCGACATCGGGCGCACGCCGAGCCTGGCCGAACTGGCCGAGCTGGTCGGGATGCCACGCTTTGTGCTGCTTCGCGCGTTCCGCACCGTGACCGGGGTGACCCCGCACGGGTACCTGCTGGCGTTGCGGCTGCGGCATGCCCAGCAGTTGCTGACCGCCGGCCACAGCGTCGCCCGGGCGGCCGCCGACAGCGGCTTCTACGACCAGTCTCACCTGCACCGCCACTTCCGCCGGACGTTCGCCGCCACCCCCGGGCAGTTCGCCCGTACCGGACGGGCGTGCAACGACGTACAAGGCGGCCCCGCCACCGAGTCCTAACGTGCACAGGGTGATCGAGAACCCTCTTTCCCAGGATCCGGTGCCCGGCGATGAGTACACCCGGCCGCAGTTCGCCCGCGCCGCCCTGCTGACGATCGACATGCAGGCCGACTTCGTTTCCGGCCCGCACGCGGTGCCCGGCACCGAACAGATCGTCCCGGCGGTGGCCAGGCTGGCGCGCGTGTTCCGGGACGCCCATCGGCCCATCGTGCACGTGGTCCGGCTGTATCTGCCCGACGGCGGCAACGCCGACATCTGCCGCCGGTCGCTCATCGCCTCCGGCGCCGACCTGGTCGCCCCGCACTCGCCGGGATCTCGCCTGGCCGACGGCCTGGCCCCGGCGGGCGCCGCGCCCCTGGACCCCGGCCGGCTGCTGTCGGGTGCGGCCCAGCCGCTCGCCGACGGAGAGCACGTCATCTACAAGCCGAGATGGAGCGCCTTCCACCACACCCCGCTGCGGTGGCATCTTGATGATCTCGGCGTGAACACGCTGGTCGTCGCGGGATGCAACTACCCGAACTGTCCGCGGGCGACGATTTACGACGCGAGCGCGCGTGACTACCGGCTGGTGATCGCCGAGGACGCGACATCAGGTTTCGGCGAGCATGCCCGGCCAGAGATGACCGGGATCGCGGCTTGGTGCCTGACCGTCGCCACGATCGGAAGGCACCTTCGCGCCGGCGACGGGGCGGCCGCATGACGAGCCTGGTCCGCACCGTGCGCGGTGACTTGCCACTCGGCGAGCTGGGAGTGACCGACGCCCATGACCATCTGCTGCTCGAGTCCCCTGTGATCCCCGGCAGCCCGCTCAACCGGCGGTCCGCCGCGTCGGCCATGGCCCAGGACTTCAAGGCGGCCGGCGGCCAGACCCTCGTGCAGTGGACCCCGCCGGGAATGGGCCGTCACGCCGAATGGCTGCCCGGTATCGCCGAGCGGACAGGCGTCCACATCATCGCCGCCACCGGCCTGCACCAGGCACGCCACTACACCACTGGCGGAGGCCCGCCGCGCTGGCCCGCGACCCTCGGCACAGCGGAGCTCGCCGCACTGTTCACCGAGGAACTCACCATTGGCATGCGCGGCGACAACGGCATGCCGGACCCGGCCGACCCGGCATGCGCGGGCGTGATCAAGGTGGCGGCCGGCTACCACGGCACAGACGAGCACGAACGCCGGGCGCTGGCCGCAGCCGGCACCGCTCACCAGGCCACCGGCGCGCCGGTCTGCGTGCACCTTGAACTGGGCACCCACGGCCAGGCGGTGCTCACCGCGCTGGACGCCGCCGGCGTGCCGCCCGGGCACGTGGTACTCGGCCACCTCGCCCGAAACCCGGACCACCGCCTGCACGCCGAGCTGGCCGCCTCCGGCGCCTACCTCGCCTACGACGGCCCTCGTCGCGATACCCACGCCACCGACTGGCGGCTCGGTGATCTGATCTGCGCGATGCTCGAGGCCGGATACGGCGACCGCATCCTGCTCGGTGCCGACACCCCCACTGCCGACCGCCTCGCCCCTAACGGAAGCCCCGGCCCGGCGGCCCTGCTCGACGATACGGCCGCCGCGCTGGCCCGCCGCGTCGGCGAGGACGCCATGCACACGATCCTGGCCGTCAACCCAGGCCGCGCGTTCGCATGGCGCCGGTAGGGCACCGGGGGATCCGGTCGGGCAGAATTCATCGCATGAAGTACGTGCTGCTGATCTGCGATGACGAGACGATCTCACCGACCAACGAGGAGCTCGATGCGGATCCAGTGCACCGGGCCTGGGTGGCGGACCTGGATCGGCGCGGCGGCAAGCTCGTCGGCGCGCGGCTGCGTCCGGTCGTGGACGCGACCACGGTCCGCGTACGCGAGGGCGAGACGCTGGTCTCGGACGGGCCGTTCGCCGAGACCAAGGACTTCGTGGGCGGCTTCGTGATCGTCGAGTGCGCGAACCTGGACGAGGCGATCGAGATCGCCGCCGGTCATCCGTACGCGCGCTGGGGCGGCGTCGAGATCCGTCCCATGTGGGAATGACCGCGCCCGACGACCGGGTACGGGCCGCGGTCGACGCGGCCTATCGGGACGAGTGGGGCCAGGTGGTCGCGACCCTGATCGGATCGACCGGGGACTGGGACCTGGCCGAGGAGTGCGCACAGGACGCGTTCGCCGCCGCGCTGGAGACCTGGCCGCGCGACGGCGTCCCGCGCCGCCCGGGCGCCTGGCTCACCACCACCGCCCGAAACCGCGCGACCGACCGGCTGCGCCGCGATGCCGCCGGGGCGGCCAAGCTACGCCAACTCGCCGTGCTGGCCCGCGATCCCGGCACGCCACCCGTGGACGAGATCCCGGACGAGCGGCTGCGGCTGATCTTCACGTGCTGCCACCCGGCGCTGCCGTTCCCGGCCCGGGTCGCGCTGACCCTGCGTACGCTCGCCGGACTGACCACCGCCGAGATCGCCCGGGCGTTCCTCGCCGCTGAGCCCGCGATGGCGCAACGGCTGGTCCGCGCCAAGCGCAAGATCCAGGAGGCCGGGATCCCGTACCGCGTGCCACCCGCCGAACTCCTCCCGCAGCGACTGGCCGCCGTCTTCGCGGTGCTCTATCTGATCTTCAACCAGGGCTACGACGAGGAGTACGACCCGCAGGACGCCCGCCGCGACCTGACGGCCGAGGCCATCCGCCTGGCGCGGGTCCTGGTCCGCCTGATGCCGCAGGAGCCCGAACCCCGCGGACTGCTCGCGCTGATGCTGCTGCACGAGGCCCGGCGCGCGACGCGCACGGACGACGGTGTGCTGGTCACGCTGGAGAAGCAGGACCGCTCGCGGTGGGACCGGGCGCTGATCACCGAGGGCGTGGCGGCACTCGACCAGGCGCTGGCGATGCGGCGCGCCGGGCCGTACCAGTTGCAGGCCGCGATCGCCGCCTGCCACGCCACCGCGCCCGACGCGGCAAGCACGGACTGGCCGCAGATCGCGGGCCTGTACGCCGACCTGGCAAGGCTGGCGCCATCGCCGGTCGTGGACCTCAACCGCGCCGTGGCGGTCGCGATGGCGGACGGCATCCCCGCCGGGCTGGCCCTGGTCGACGAACTCGCCGCGTCCGGCCGGCTCGAGGGGTACCACCTGCTCCCCGCCACCCGGGCCGACCTGCTCCGCCGCGCCGACCGTACCGCCGAGGCGAAGGCGGAGTACGAGGAAGCGCTGAAGCTGGCGCCCACCGAGGCCGAACGCCGCTACCTCACCGGCCGCCTCGAAGAACTCTGAGTTCTCGCATTAGACGGCAGTTTCCACAGGTGGGCATCGGGCGGCAGCGCCGCGAGCACATCGGCCAGGTCACGCGACTCCGCCTCGTCGGCGCACGCACCGTCAGCTCCTGGCCGCCGAGGCGGCCGGGCACGGTCCGGCGAAACCGACGGGGTGGAAGCCCAGGTGGCGCCGACGCCGACCCGATAAGCCCGCGACTTCCGGCAGAAGCGCCGACGCGGGAGTTGCCGCCCCCCGGCGCGCCAGGACGATCAATCCCAAGAGGTCTACAACGCAAAGCCCTGAAGGAGCGGGAGTCGACGACGGCAGGACTGGCGGCTTCGGGTCACCGCATGAAGGCAGTGTTGGGATCGCCGTGGGAGCGCAACGGCATTCAGCTTGGTTGTGGCCGCGTCGATGATCGTTTGGATTTTGAAAGGACTTACCAATGGCATTCGGTGCACTGTGGCGCTTGGCCACTGGGGCCGTGGCGCTGACGCTACCTGCGATGGTGGTGTTCGCCGACCCAGGACAGGCGGCCAGCGGGACGACGCCGGTAGCAGGTACCCAGCCGTCGTGGGCGGTGACGTCCGCGGATCGCGGTTCGGCAGCGGCCTCGACGCCGATCAAGGGGCGGATCTGGCTCGCCTACCAAGACCCCGCCGGACTGGCGCGTTTCGACCGGGAGGTCTCGACTCCCGGCAACGCGGCGTACGGGCACTACCTGACTCCCGCTCAGTTTCGGGCGCGCTTTGGCCCAACACGCGCGGAGCAGCGGGCGGTCACATCCTGGGCGAGGTCGATGGGCCTTGGGGTAACCGCGGTCACCAACCACTACGTTGCCGTGAAGGGTAGCGTGGCCCAGGCGCAGCGGGCGTTCTCGGTACAGTTCCACAAATTCCTAGTCAAGAACCAACTCCAGATCGCGCCCGAAAGTACGCCGCGGGTGCCGGCGGCCTTGGCACCCAACGTGATGACCATCACCGACCTGGATTCGGCACCTCATCAAATGAAACCGGCGGACGATCTTCCACCTCCGCCGCCCAACCGCTGGACGCCCGGGCCGTGCGACAAATATTACGGTGAGACGAAGGCCACGAACCTCCCGACTGCATATGGCACCAGCGCGCCGTGGAATCTCTGCGGATACACGCCCAGTCAACTCAGGTCCGCTTACGGCGCCACTCGCAGCGGCCTAACCGGGAAAGGCGTGACGGTGGCCGTCCTCGACGCCTACGCCTCACCTACGATCCTTTCCGACGCCAACACCTATTTCGCCAGCCACGGCAACGCGGGCTTCGCCTCCGGACAGTTCACACAGAACCTGGCGCCCTCATGGAACTCCGTGTCGGCCTGCGGCAACTGGTTTACAGAGGAACACATCGACGTCGAGGCCGCACACGCCATGGCGCCGGACGCGAACGTGGTGTACGTGGGCGCCGCAAGCTGCAATGACAACGACCTCCAGGACGCGATGGCGCGAGTCGTCGACAACCACCTCGCCAGCATCGTCAGCAATTCCTGGACCGCACCCGAGGACCAGGAGACCCCCGCCCTCCGGGCGACGTATGACTCCATCCTCCAACAGGGCAACGCCGAGGGTATCGGCATGTACTTCGCGTCGGGTGACGCGGGCTACAACGACCCCGCCACGGCTCGTGGTGCTGGAGAAGGGTCCGACAAGCTTCAAGTGTCGTACCCTGCTTCAAGTCCGTATGCGACCGGTGTGGGCGGAACTGCGCTCGCCATCGGGTCACGCGGCAACTACGAGTACGAGTCCGACTACGGTATCTTCCGCGACCCCCTCAACTCGGCGGGGACCGGCTGGACCGATCCGCTGCCCGGAACCTATCCTGCGGACTTCTACCAAGGCAGCGGCGGCGGCACCAGCTACGCCTATTCCCAGCCGTCCTACCAGGCGGGGATCGTGCCGAACAGCCTGAGCGGGACCCTGCCCAATGGCGCTTCGACCTCGCCCATGCGTGTCGTGCCCGACGTGGCCATGGACGCCGACCCCAACACCGGGATGATCATCGGCCTGACCGCAACACAGCCCGACGGCTCCACTGCCTACTCCACCGCTCGCTGGGGCGGTACCAGCCTGGCCACCCCGCTGTTCGCCGGCATGCAGGCTCTCGCCGAACAGGCGAAGGGGGCGCCCATCGGATTCGCCAACGGCGCGATCTACCACGGCTACCGGGGACACCTCTTCACAGATATCACAACCCAAAACCCCGGGAACCCGCTGGACTTCGCACTGAATTGGTACACCAACCCCAGCACCGCCAGCGGTCCGATCCTCACATACCTCGCCACCACCGGCACCGACGGCGCGGGCCCCGCACTTCTGGCCACCACACCCGGCTACGACGCAGCCACCGGCGTCGGTAGCCCCAACTACAACTACCTGATGTCTTTCATGATCTACAGGTAATCGACCCGCTTAATGGTGGTCCTCCCAGACGGGAGGACCACCACATCGGCAGACCTCGTCGACCGGCACGCTCCGCACACCAGCAAGTCGCGGTCGCCTGAGAAAAGAGAGCGCCTTCGTGTGCGTCCCTCAGGGCCCAGGCGATCGCAATTGCTCCTAAAATTCCCGCTACGCGCTTTCCAGGCCACAAGTCGAGCCGATCCGGCAAAATGTTGGTAAAGACAACCTCGAATTTTGGTGTTCTGAAACTCGCGTGACGGAGCCCACAAATTTTCGGTTGCCTGATCGTCCAAGTGTTGGCTAAAGTCACCGACTTGCCGGACTTGAGCCATATCAAGCCGGCTTCATAATCTTCACTGGGGGAGAATCGTCATGCCCATGCATAGGTTGCTCGCCGGAGCCGGTACAGCCGTGGCCTTCGCCATCATGGTGACCGGATGTTCATCGTCGAAACCGTCCTCTCCCGGCATCACCCAACAACCCCCGGCCACCGCCAAGCAGCCCGCCGCCTCCGGCGGCCCGAGCAGCCCGGCCGGGGGATCCGGCAGCGTCCCGACCGGCACGAAGCTGAAGACGCTGACGCCCACCGCCAAGGACCTGCCCCACGGCTGGAAGCTGGACAACGCCTCCAACTTCGACACCGGAGCCACCGTCAAGACCCCCAGCGCCCCACTGCTGCCCGGCGAGAGCTGCGCCAAGGCGATGACCAACGGCGGCGCCAAGACCCTGACCGACGACTACCAGGCCTCCTATGCCGAGCAAGGGCTCAAGACCCCCAACGACACCAGCTCCGACCTGGTCTTCAACGGTTACCAGCCCGGAGATGCCGTCAAGCAGATGAACGAGGTCAGCGCCCTGGCCAAACGCTGCGCGCACTTCACCACTCAGGCCCTCGGCGGCAAGACCGTCAAGATGACCACCAAGGCAACGGCCCTCGCCCACCTTGGTGACCAGGCGCTGGACGTCAAGGTCACCCCCACCGGCCCCTACGTCGCCGACGAGATCATCCTCGTACGCTCCGGCAACGTCATCATGGCGATGGACGCCGACAGCCAATCCGGCCCGATGCCCGCTCTCAAACCGCTGGCCACACGACTCGCCAAGCGGCTACCGCTCAAGTCCTGACCCGCGCGCCCGGCAGACGCCGCCACCAGAAAAGCCCGGCGGCGCCACGATCGCGCCGGTAACCGCGTCAGAGCAGAGGCCCGCCGTGGCAACCGGCGCCCTCACGTATCGCAGCCATCACCAACAGGAGCAGAGCTCGTGAAGCCAGGCCGACTGATCGTGACGTTGTGCATCGGCGTCGCCGCGATCGCCTACGGCGCGTTCCTCAGCACGAAAACGACCGCCACCTGCAACGGCAGGTCGATGGGACCGGACGACCGGTGCATCACCATCTCCCACCACGGCTTTTCCAGGGTCGCCCGGGACTCCGCCCAGCAACTGTCCAAGACCCACGACGAGGGCTACACACTCATCGGCGTCGGCGCCTTGTTCATGGTCGTCACCGTCGTCTTCATGGTGGCCCGGCGACGTTCCCCTGCCGCAGCCGCACCGGCGTACGGTGCGCCGCCGTCGGGGCCGGCCGGCGGCCCCTACCCCCAGTACGGGCCGTACGGACAGCAGCCACCCGCAGCCGGCGGACCGCCGAACAGTCCCTACCCTGCGGCCACGCCCTACCCCAACCAGCCGTATCCGCCCAGCCCGCCCCAGCCTCCCAACGGACCGAATCCGCCCCGCAGGTACTGACAGCCACACCGCGTCACACTGCGCCGCTCCGCACGGCCGTCCGATACCCCATGAAGGCGTCGATCTCGGCGTTGCCTGCGTCGGAGTTCTCGCGGACCGCGAGGTGACCGGTGTGCGGCAGCACACCGGTCGTGCTGCCTTCCACCGAGTCGGCCATCTTGCGCACGACGTGCACCCGGAACATGCGACGTTTGAAAGCGGCGTGAAAAAGTCACCGGCAAGGGACCGGCCTCATGCGCCTCTGATCTCCGAAACCCGACCAATCGCCAGCCTCCGAATCGGCTGATGAAGGCCCACGTCGACCCGGCGCCATCGATGCCACGCGGAAGTGGCCGACGACAGATCCGCACCCTCGATCACCACCTCACCTTGACGATTCGCGGTCCGGTACTTACCGTCACGAAGCCCGCTCATCCGGAGGTGACATGTCCGTCCTCAAGCGTCGTCGTACCTCACCGCGGGGCCGAGCGCTCCTGTTCGGCGCGGCCGTCACGGGCCTCGCCTGCGCCGCCTGGACGGCCCACGCCACCGTCGCCTCCGCGTCGGCCTTCCCGGGGGCCGTGGGCTACGGCGCCGGCGCGACCGGCGGTGCCGGCGGCACGACGTACCACGTGACCAACCTGAACGACTCGGGCAGCGGCTCGTTCCGCGACGCGGTCAGCGCCTCCCACCGCATCGTGGTGTTCGACGTCGCCGGCTATATCAAGTTGTCCTCCGCCGTCTCGGTCACGAGCAACATCACGATCGACGGCACGACCGCTCCCGGCCAGGGTGTCGGCCTCATGGCCCGGGAGGTGTCGTTCGCGAACTCCTCCAACGACATCGTCCGCAACGTCCGGTTCCGCGAAGGCACCCTCGACCCGGCCAGCGGTAAGGCCAGCCTGTCGCTCTACCAGAGCAGCAACATGATCTTCGACCACGTCTCGGTCGAGTTCGCCAAATGGGACGACATCGACGCCGTCGGCGCCTCCAACATCACCATTCAGGACTCCATCATCGCCGACCCGATCGGCCAGCAGTTCGGCGCGCACACCGAAGGCGGCCCCTTTACCTGGTACCACGACATCTTCGCCAACTCCCACAACCGGAACCCGCTGGCGAAGGCCGACACCCAGTACATCGGCAACGTCATCTACGACTACCAGGCCGGCTACACCGCCGGGAACTCCGGCGGGAAGTTCACCCACGACGTCGTGGACAACTACTTCATCACCGGCCCGAGGACCACCAACGCCTCGAACGCCTACTACCAAATGGGCTCCAACCAGTCGACCTACAACAGCGGCAACCTGCTCGATTCCAACCGCGACGGCTCGCTGAACGGCTCCTCCCTCGCGCTCGGCGGCGGCAGCGCCGCGCTGAGCTCCCCGTGGTCCTCACTGACCCCGGGCCTGGTCTCCTCGGCGGGTAGCGCCGCCTCCGCGTACGCCCACGACATCGCGCAGGCCGGCGCCCTCCCCCGCGACCAGGTGGACACCCAGGTGATCGGCGACGTCACCTCCCTGGGCGCGAAGGGAGACCTCTGGACCAGCCAGACCGCGACCGGCCTCGGCAACGACGGCTACGGCACCCTGACCGGTTGACCCCCTCGGGTCGGCGCGCGACGCTGCGGCGGCCTCATCTCTGAGCCGGGTCGCCGCAGAACTCATCGGCGATGAGCGTGTTGATCTCCTTTCCGGCGGCCGGGCTCAGCTTGAGGCTTCGGTTCACCGAGATCGTGATCTGGCGTGGGCCCTGAGGGCTGGTGAAGCTGTAAGTGCCGTACCCGGGCACGCCTCCCTGGTGGCCCCAGATCTGCCGGCCGCACATCTCGGTGTACCCGAGGCCCAGCCCGTACCCGAAGCCGGGGAAGGCGGGTTCGGACTGCTTCATCTGGCGCAACAGGGTGGGCGGCACCAGCCGCCCGCCGAGCAACGCCGAGTAGAAGAGGTTCACGTCGTGGGTGGTGGAGACGATGTCGCCGCTCGCCCACGCGGCGGACATGTTGTAGGTGGTGAGATCCGTCAACCGGGTCGACGAATACACGGCCTCGTACCCGCGCGCCGACGGCAGCCGCAGCCGCGGGTCGTGTCCGGCGGGGTAGGTGTTCCGCAACCCGGCCGGGTCCAGCACGCGCCGGGACAACGCGCGTGCGTAACTCTCGCCGGTGACCTTCTCCACGAGCATGCCGAGCAGGACGTAGTCGGTGTTGGAATACAGGAACTGTCTGCCGGGGGTGAACTGCAGCGGCTTCTGCGTGGCGATGCGCACGAGATCGGCCGGGGCGTAGTCCCGGTATCGCGACCGGGCCACGGTCTTCGGGTCCGGCCACAGGACGCTCCCATAGTCGAACAGACCGCTTCGGTGCTGCAGCAACTGACGGACGGTGATCGGCTCGGAGTACGGCAGCACCCCCGGCAGGTAACGGTCGATCGGGGCGTCGAGGTCGATCCGCCCATCCGCGACAAGGCTGAGCACCAGGGTCGCCGTGAACGACTTGGTGACGCTGCCGATGCGGAACCGACCGGAGGGCCGCGGCGGCTCGTGGGTGCGGAGATTCCCTGCACCGGCCACGATGGAGCGGGTGCCACGCTCATCGCGCGTCTCGATGTTGACGCCCGGTACGCCGGCCGCGACGACCCTGCCCGCCTGTCGCACCAACGTCTGCCGAGACGGCGGCGGAACCACTGATGCGCCGGTCGGTGCGATGGGCAGCGCTGCACCCACGAGTACGGATCCGGCGACGACGGCGGACGCGTGCTTCGAGATCTTCATGATGGCGAAGCTAGTGAGGCGGCATGGCCGAACACATTGGAGTCACCCCTCTCATCCGAGGTGGAGCCAGCCCCCCATCGATCGAAGACCTGAGACACTGGCGGTTGTTGACGTTCTCGGGTGGCAGGGAGGGTTCGGTCGATGTCGCGATCCGGTTCCCGGAGGAGGACGACGACGCCACGATCCGGTCTTTGTGCGAATGGCTCCGGCGGGATCCGGACGTCGCGCGTGATGTGACCGTGCGGCTGCTCGGCGCACCTGCCAGGCCTCAGGACACTTCTCACCGATCCCGAACTGTGGGGGCTGGGTGAGGACAACTGCGCGATCATCCTCGATGCCGGGCGGGAGGTGATCGCCGGTGCGCTCGATGCGGCTGCGCAGGTACCGCTGGTACGGAACCGTGCCCACCGGGCAGGGCTCAGGTCGCGATCGGTGTCGCTGGAGCCCCTCGACTTTCGCATCGAGGTCTTCCACAACGAGTACCTGCCGCCGGGCGGGGACGAGGTCAACGCCATCATCACCGTGACCGCCGAAACTCCTGGCGGCGTGGGCATCGGCGCGACGGCCGTCGCGCCGGAACGCAGGGCCGTCGTGTTCCTGCTGGGATGCGCGCCATCGATGGATTCGGGCCGGCTGTCCGCGGCGAAAGAGGCAGTGATCGCGGCGATCGAGACGCTGGCGGACGGAACACGCTTCGCGGTGATCGCCGGCACCGGCGCGGCCACCGTGGTCTATCCCCCCGACAAGGCTCTGGCGACCGCATCGCGCGCGACACGTGGCGAGGCGAAAACGGCCGTCAACGGTCTGCGCACAGGTTCGGGGGTCGCGTTCGGCCGGTGGCTGACCGCCGCCGCCGAGCTCCTCGCCGACGTCGATCTCGCGCACGCGATCCTCCTCACCGACTCGGTCAACGACGCTAAAACCGATGCGGATCTAAAGGCCGCGTTGGACGCGTGCCGGGGGAAGTTCAGCTGTGACTGCCGAGGGCTGGGCACCGACTGGCGCGTGGACGAACTCCTCGAGATCGCCACAAAGCTGAACGGGAGCGTCGACATGGTCGCGCGCCCGACCGACTTGACCTGAGCATCATCAGCACCGACACCCCTGAAGGCTCTTCCGAAGCCGGAGAAGAGGTCGTCGCGCAGGCCCTGATCCCCGCGCGCTGGACCGACGACGAAGCCCATACCCGTATCAATCGGCAGGTCGCGCACTACACCGGCCAGGCCGAGTTGGCAGCCGCCATCGAGACGGGCCTACGCCCCCGCGCTGAATGGAAGTCCGCCGGCATCCCGGCCGAATTCTGCTCATCCTGCGGGCAGGCCCTGGCTCGTGGAGACCGATTCCGCGATGCGTGCGGACACGCCACCCACCGACGCTAGGGTCCAGCCGGCTCGCCGACCACCGGGGCGGAACCGCCGGCCACTGACACCCCGCACGGCGGTGGGACCACGACATTCCTTCGCCGCGCGCGCGACCTATCCGGACGTGTGGTCGAAGTGGAGTTTTGTGGTGATGCGGTATCGGTCGCCGCGGTAGGCGGATTGGGCGTATTCGATGGTGCGTCCGGTG
>NZ_JBFAJC010000061.1:0-63373 GCF_040655075.1 Actinoallomurus sp. NPDC050550
TCGATCTCACGGAACGCGGGCCAGTTGGCCTCGCAGAAGTACAGCTCCGAGTAGGCACTCTGCCAGAGCAGGAAGTTCGACATCCGCTGTTCGCCACTGGTGCGGATGATGAGGTCCGGGTCCGGCTGGCCCGCCGTGTAGAGGTGCCGGGCGATGTCGTCCACCGTCAGGGCCTGTGCCACGTCGGCCAGGGATTCTCCGGCCTCGCCTCGCTCGTGCAGATGATCACGCAGGGCGTCGATCACCTCCTGCCGACCGCCGTAACCGACGGCCAGCGTGACGTGTGCGCCGGTCGCGCAGTCACGGGTGGCCTCCACGGCGTCCTTCAGGGCACGGGCCGTCGTATCGGGCAACGTGTCGAGCATTCCCGCGACGTGGACCCGCCAGCGGGCGTCCGGGCGGGCGAGCCGGTCGGCCACCATCTGTTCGATGACCTGCATGAGGAAGGCGACCTCGGCGTCACCGCGGTTCTGCAGGTTCTCCGTGGAGCACAGGAACACGGTGGCGTGCTTGATCCCCACGGCCTCGCACCAGGACAGGACGTTCTCGGCGTGCTCGGCGCCGTACTTGTGCCCGAGGCTCGGGTTCTCCAGGCCCATCTGCCGAGCCCAGCGGCGGTTGCCGTCCATGATCAGCCCGACGTGCTCGGGGAGCGGGCCGTTCGTGACCTGCCGCCGCAGGCGGCGGGCGTAGAGCGTGTGAAGAAGGGTGGACATCGTCACCTCCGTTGCGAGATCCCACCGTACTACGCATTGCGTACTACGCGGCGTGTACTATGCCCGGCATGAGCGAACGGCATCCTGCAACGCGCGAACGCCCGAGATGGCGGAGGCTCGTACGGCGAGTCGTGACGGTGACACTGGCGACCCTGTCCGCTGTGGTGCTCGCCGCCGGGGGGTACGTCGGCTATGCCGCGATCCGGCACACGCGGCCGATCACGCTGCCCGCTCCGACCGGCCCGTACCCGGTGGGCCGCACGACGTTCGACTGGACCGACCCGACGCGCACCGACCCGCTGGCCCCGCGTGCCGGCACCCCGCGCGAGCTGTCAGTTTGGCTCTGGTACCCGGCCGCGCCATCGGGTGGGCGACGCGCGGCGTACCTGCCCGGCGCGTGGAACGGCCTGCACTTCGGGAGCCTGCCCGGGCTGGGCGAGACGAGGTTCGGCGCCGTCCGGGTGCACGCGTACGACGACGCGCCGGTGGCGGCCGGCCGGTTCCCGGTCGTCGTCCTGCTGCCCGGGCTGGGATTGGCCGCGCCGCAGTACACCGCGCTGGCCGAGGACCTGGCGAGCCACGGCTACCTCGTCGCCGGCGTCACCCCGACGTACACCGCGGACCTCACCGTGCTGCACGGCCGTGCCGTGCACAGCACGACGGCAGGGAACCCACCGACGCTCAAGGCCGCGAACCTCCACATCGGCGCCGCCGCTCAGGCCGGTGACCGGCTCGTCGCGATCTGGGCCGCCGACGCGCGCTTCGCCGCGGGACGGGTCGCCGCGCTGGGGCAGCGGTTCGCGGGGCACGTCGACGCGGCGCACCCGGCGTACATCGGTCACTCCTTCGGCGGTGTGGCATCGCTGGAGGCCTGTCGTCTCGACGCGCACTGCGCGGGCGCCGTGGACCTGGACGGCACCCAGTTCGGCCCGGTCGTACGCGCGGGCCTCGACCGGCCGATGATGATCGTGGCCAGTGCGGGGTCCTGCGTGACCGGCGCGTGCCGGGCCGCCGACGCCGTGAGCCGCGCCGACGTCGCCACCGCACGTACGATGCTGGCCGCGAGCACCGGAACGACCTGGTGCTACGAACTGGCGGAAAGCCACCATTTCAACTTCAGCGACTACGCGTCCTACTACCTGGCCGCGCCCCTGCGCCACCTTCTCGCGCTGGGTTCCATCGACGGCGGCCTGGGGTTGCGGGTCACCGGCGTATACCTGGCCGCGTTCCTCGACCACGCCGTACGGTCGCGACCCGAACCTCTTCTCAGCGGAGCGTCGACACCGTATTCACGGATGCGCGCCGTCCACTGCAAGAATTGACGATTCACCTACGAACAAATCAGTGCCGGGCCACCGGTCGAATCGGTGGCCCGGCTCTCTCTTGAGAATTCTCACTCAGCGTAGGCGTCAACCCCGGCTCTCTTCGCCAGAGCTCTGGCTCGTGCCGGTGCTCTGCTCCATGCCGGCCGTCCCCTGAGCCGAACCCTGCTCCATGCCAGCCGAACCCTCGGCCGAACCCTGCTCCATGCCAGCCGAACCCTCGGCCGAACCCTGCTCCGTGCCGGGCGCCTGCTCGGATGAGCTCTGCTCCGTACCCGAGCTCTGGCGCTGGAGTGAACCCTGTTCCATACCCCGCTCCCGCGTGGGTGAACTCTGCCCGGCGCCTGCGGCATACTGCGGCACGACCACCACTGTTGTTGGCGGCTGTTGCGGGTAGACCCTCGGCTGTAGCGCCGGCGAGATATTAGGGTTAATCGCCGGCGAGATATTGGGATTTATCGTCGGCGAAATGTTCGGGTTGATCAGTGGCGAGATATTAGGGTTGATCACCGGCGAAATGTTTGGGTTGATCACTGGTGAAATATTAGGGTTGATCGCCGGTGAGATATTTGGATTGATCATCGGCGAAATGTAAGGCGGATACAAGGGCACCGTGGTCGGTGTGTACACCGTCGTTGGCGTGTAGACGGTCGTAGGCGTATAGGTCGTCGGCGTATAAGGAGGCGGGTACTGCTGGGCGAACACCGGTGATGCGGCGATCAGCGAAGCAGCCGACGCGGCGGTCACCAGGCCACAAGCAGCGATTGCCCTTCTCAACATGTTAGATCACCCTCTTACCTGAACCTAGGTAACTATTACTACTTCCACCCTTTACCATCCGACTTCAGGGTGGCCACAAGTTCAGTATGTCCCGATAAGCGGCACCATCGACCATAAAAGTGTAATAACAGCGCAAATCCGACCTTCATTGCGACAGCGCTATCGAGTGTGATTTCGAGCCGTAGCGGACGGCACGGAAATTACCACCCCGAGATCCGCGTCGTATTACGGTGCCGGGCCACCGATCGAATCGGTGACCCGGCCGAGCCCTTCGCGGCGTCGGAGATCGCGCGGGTACCGCGATCAGTAGCCGCCCTGGCCCGTCGTACCGCTCTCCGAGGAGTACGCGGGCGCGTTCTCCTCCGAACCGGTCGCCGAAGAACCTTCCTCCGAACCGGCCTGCTGCTGGCTGGTCTCCTCCCGCGAGCCGGCCGGCAAGACCTGCCCCGAGGACTGCGCCGAGGACGGCGATGACGACTGCGACATCGGCTGTGACTGCGCCTCTGAGCGAGCCTGGGATTGCGCCTCTGACCGCGATGCCGACCGTTCGTACGGCGCCTGGAGGATGATCGTCGTACCCGACAACTGCGGGTACAGTGGGTATCCCGTCGTCACGGTCGGCGGGTACAGCGGGTATCCCGTCGTCACGGTCGGCGGGTACAGCGGATACCCCGTCGTCACGGTCGGCGGGTACAGCGGGTATCCCGTCGTCACGGTCGGCGGGTACAGCGGATACCCCGTCGTCACGGTCGGCGGGTACGCCGGTGCCGTCGCCACGACGGGCGTGTACGTCGTGATGCCGGGCACGAACGAGACGCCGCCAGGAGTCAACGACGTCGGATAGTAGCCGACCGGCGGATACTGCTGGGCTGACGCGGACGACGCCATGCCCAGAGAACCCGCGGCGGCTGCGGCTACCAGCCCACACACGGCAATCGCCTTTCTCAGCACGTTAAGTCACCTTCTTACCTTGAGATGCGCAATTATTGCCCCTTACGCCCTTTTAAGATCACATTTCAGGGCGTCACGTAGCCAGTATCACCCGCCAATCGGCCTAAAACCCCAGAAGATCGTAATATGGCCGCCAACATCGATATTGGTATCGAGCGGAATTTCGATGCCCGCGCGCGCCTCGCCCGAGCGGTCGACGGCGGGACCGGCAGGCGATTGGATGGTCGGATGACGTCCATCACGCTGGTTCAGGGGGACATCACCGAGCAGCAGGTCGACGCGATCGTCAACGCCGCGAACTCCTCGCTTCTCGGCGGGGGCGGCGTGGACGGCGCGATCCACCGCCGCGGCGGGCCGGAGATCCTCGCGGCCTGCCGCGAGCTTCGGGCGTCCCAGTACGGCAAGGGCCTGCCGACGGGGCAGGCGGTGGCCACGACGGCGGGGCGGCTGCCCGCGCGCTGGGTGATCCACACGGTCGGCCCGGTGTACTCCCGATCCGAGGACCGGTCCGAGCTGCTCGCCTCGTGCTATCGAGAGTCGCTGCGGGTCGCCGACGAGTTCGGCGCCGCGACGGTCGCCTTCCCTGCCGTGTCCGCCGGGATCTATGGCTGGCCGCTGGACGATGCTGCCCGCGTCGCGATCGGCACCGTACGGGCGACACCGAGCCGGGTGGAGGAGGCGCGGTTCGTGCTGTTCACCGCTGACGTCCACGAGGCATTCGCGCGGGCGCTGGCCGAGTAAGGGATGTCAGACCGTGTAGGGCCGGGCGGTGCGGGCGTCGCGCAGGGCACGGGCCCACCAGACGATCTGGTCGAGCAGGGGCCTGACGGCGGTGTTGCAGGAGGCGGTGGTCTTCGGCCAGGTGCCGTCCGCGGCGAACAGGTCCCAGTAGCACGGGAGGCTGATCGCCGTCGCGATCGGCACCGCGTGCAGCTCGGTGAAGATCTGCCGCAGCCGGGCCACGGCGTGCAGACCGCCGGACTCCCGGCCGTACGCGACGAACGCCACCGGCTTGGCGTGCCACTCCTCGTACAGCCAGTCGATGGCGGTCTTGAGCGGGGCGGGGAAGCTCTGGTTGTACTCCGGCGTGACGACGACGAACGCGTCGGCCGCGGCCATGCGCACGCCGAACTCCACCACCCGCGGCGGTGCCGCCTCGTCGTGGTCGCGAAGAGTCGAGGGCAGGCGGATCTCGGCCAGGTCGACGAGATCCACCTCGAGATCTCCGCGGCGGCGGGCACGGGCGGTGAACCACTCGGCCACCGTGGGCCCGAACCGGCCGTTGCGGGTGCTCGCGATGATGACGGCCAGTCGCATCATGTCGGCCCTCCCGTCGTTCTCGGTGTGGTCTCACCATGCGGGAGGGCGTTTACGGCTTCTTTACGGTGCGCGGAGAGGATCGTCCGTGGCGGCGTTCACGCGGCCGGGGGCGAGTTCGAACGGCGGCGTGTGCTCCCGCAGCGCGGCCTGCTCATCCGGGCCTTCGACGGCGCCCGGACGAGGCTCCGGCACCGGAGTGGGCTCCTTCTTCGCAGTCGGCCGGCCGTGCCCTCGGTCGGCTTCCTCGGTCTGGCCTCCGAACGCCGCGCTCACCGCCCGCAGCGCGGACGTCATCTCGCCGGGAATGACCCAGAAGGTGTTGCCCTCGCCGGCGGCGAGTTTCGGCAGTGTCTGCAGATACTGGTAGGCGAGCAGCTTCGGGTCTGGATCGTTCTCGTGGATCGAGGTGAAGACCTGCTCGATGGCCTTGGCCTCGCCCTCGGCCTTGAGGATCGCGGCCTGCCGCGCGCCTTCCGCCTGCAGGATCGCGCCCTGCTTCTCCCCTTCGGCCGTCAGGATCCGAGACTGGCGTACGCCTTCGGCCTGCAGGATGGTGGCGCGCTTCTCCCGCTCCGCCCGCATCTGCTTCTCCATCGCGTCCTTGATGGACTGCGGCGGCTCGATCGCCTTGATCTCCACGCGCGTCACGCGGATGCCCCACTTGCCGGAGGCGTCGTCCAGCACGCCGCGCAACGCCGTGTTGATCCGGTCGCGGGACGACAGCGTCGCCTCCAGGTCCAGCGTGCCGATGACGTTCCGCAGCTGCGTCGCGGTCAGCTGCTCGATCGCCTTGATGTAGTCGACGATCTCGTAGTCGGCCGCCCGCGGATCGGTGACCTGGAAGAACAGCACCGTGTCGATGTGCACGACGACGTTGTCCTCGGTGATGACCGGCTGCCCCTGGAACGCCACCACCTGCTCGCGCAGGTCGATCAGCGGCTTGACCCGGTCGACGAACGGCACGATGACGTTCAGGCCCGGTTGCAGGGTCTTGCGGTAGCGCCCGAAGCGCTCGACATTCCGCGCGCGGGCCTGGGGCACGATCCAGACGGTCCGCACCACCACGGTCGCCACCAAGAGCAGTCCGATGACCAGCGCGATGATTACCGCTAGGGCGAGGTCGGCCATGGGTCCTCCCGGGGATGAACGAGGGCGGTGACGCCTTCGATGGCGAGGACGTCGACGGCCGCCCCCTCAGGAATGACGACTCCGGGGTCGTACGGGCGCGCGCTCCACTCCTCACCGCCGATGCGCACCCGGCCCTTGTAGCGGGAGACCTCGGTGAGGGCCAGCGCCTCACGGCCGACGAGCGCCGCGGTGCCGCTGCGGAGCAGCGGTGGCTGCCGGATGTGCCGCACGGCGATCGGGCGTACGGCGGCCAGCCCGGCGGCCGAGGTCGCGCCGAACGCGAGCACCTGGACCACCACGGGAAGCCCGGCCGACGCGGTCACCGCGGCGACGAGCGCGCCGATCGCCATCAGGCCGAGCGCGAACGTCAGCGTGGTCACCTCGGCGATTCCGAGAACTGCGGCCACGACCAGCCAGACCACCCACGCCGGCATCGGGACTCCTTCAAGGACGCACGGCCCTGAATCCACGGTAACTCCGCACGCGCCGATTGCCGCCGCCCGAACGCGCGATACTTCGAGGAATCGCGCCGTGCCCGCCGACGTGCTGGGAAAAATCGTTACGGGTAGGACCCCGAGTGCTGGGGACGTAAGCACGGCAGACTAGTGTCCGAAAAGCGAAGCCAGCCGAGGAGGTGCGGTGAACCATCAACGGGTGAGCAGGATCTCCCGGTCGCTGGTGCGGCCCCGTCCCTTGAAGGTCGCCGAGGACCTCGAACACGCCAACGCCCTCGACGGGTCCGCCCGGTTCATCACCAAGGTCGTACGGCGGTTGCTGCCCCCAGGCCCCGTCAAGGACCTGCTGCACGGAGTCCCGGTGGGCCATCCCGCCCATCCACCGTTGACCGACATTCCGATCGGCTGTTTCATGTCGGTCGCCGTACTCGACCTGCTCCCGGGGACCGATCGGGCGGCCGAGGTGCTCGTGGCGACCGGGTTGGCGGCCTCGGTGCCGACCGCGCTCACGGGGATCGCGGACTGGTCGGCCCTGCACAGTGAGCAGCAGCGCGTCGGCCTCGTCCACGCGGTCGGCAACATCACCGCGGGAACGTTCTACACCGCCTCGCTCATCGCCCGCAGGCGCGGCTATTTCGGCACCGGCAAGGCCCTGTCCTTCGCCGGCCTGACCGCGCTGGTCGCCGGCGCGTACCTCGGCGGGCACCTGGCGTTCCGGCAGTCGGCCGGGCCGAGCCACGCCGAGTCGATCACGCACCTCGGTCCACTGGGCTGGCACGACCTGTGCCCGGTGGAGGAGCTGCCCGACGGCTGGCCCGTCCACCGGAACCTCGGCTACATCAGCCTGTTCGTCCTGCGCGAGAACGATGAGGTCTACGTCCTCGCCGACCGCTGCTCCCACCTCGACGGGCCGCTGCACCAGGGGCGCATGGTCGAGATCGACGAGGAGACCTGCGTCGTCTGCCCCTGGCACGGCAGCACGTTCCGGGTCAGCGACGGCACCGTCGTCCACGGCCCCGCCACCGGCCGTCAGCCCGCCTTCGAGACGCGGGTCGGCGACAACGGCATGATCCAGGTACGCCCCGCCCGCTAGGAATGGTGGTTACTCTTCGTCCTCGGCTTCGGCCCGCGAGTCTCCTCGATCGTTCACCGGGTGCTCGACCAGCGCGAGAATGCGACTCGCCATGAATCGAGCGGTCCGTACGGGCGTGCCGGTGCGGGTGACCTCGACGACCTCGACGACACCCCGGCGCGTGACGACCTCGACCCGGCGACCCGCACGCGTCGCCACGACCTCGTAGGTGCGGGTCGCCCCTCCGGCATCGATCACGATCTCAACCCGGTCACCCTTCACACCACACCTCTTTCGAACGCATATTCGATTGATACCCGCCGCCCCGGCCTCCCAACCGAACCGACACCAAGCTGTCACCAAATATCCGAGCACGGTCGGCTCGCCGGAAGCCCCGCCAAGAGCCCGAATTGTGGCTGGCGGACGCGCTCGCCGGGGCCCGCGGCGCAGGCGGTGATCGGCGACGCCGAGTGCAGCCGATCATCGAGCCGACGAAGAATGTCGGCCAGGCGTCCTGAAACACGAAACCCGACCGCTGACCGTCCGGACAGGAGTCGGGCTCACTTCCCCGGGCCAGTGCTCGAGGCTAAGACCATTGCGTATCAGACGCCGACAGTAATCATCCGGTCACGCCGATCGGGGGGCTCCGCCGTTCAGGCGCGGGGGGCGACGGCGCGGGCGTGCCAGCGGCCGTCCTGACGCTCCACGGTCAGGGGCAGGCCGAAGCACTCGGACAGCAGCTCGTCGGTGAACACTTCGTCGACCTTGCCCGTGGCGACCACCGAGCCACGACGCAGCAGCATCGCGTGGGTGAACCCTTCGGGCACCTCCTCGACGTGGTGGGTGACAAGGCCCATCGTCGGCGCGAGACGGTCGGTGGCCAGGGCCGTGAGGCGGGCGACGAGATCCTCGCGACCGCCGAGATCCAGGCCGGCGGCCGGTTCGTCCAGAAGGAGCAGCTCCGGGTCGGGCATCAGGGCGCGGGCGATCGACACCCGCTTGCGCTCACCTTCCGACAGGGTGGAGAACCGGCGGCGGATCAGGTGCGCGCAGCCGAGCGCGTCGAGGAGCTCGACGGCGCGCGTGACGTCCGTCGAGTCGTACTCCTCTTTCCACCGGCCGATGATGGCGTACGACGCCGTCAGGACGATGTCGATGACCTTCTCGTCGGCGGGGATCTTGTCGGCGACAGCCGCGCTGGACAGGCCGATGCGAGGCCGGAGCTCGAAGACGTCGGTCTTGCCGAGGGTCTCGCCCAGGAGTTCGACACTGCCCTCGGTGGGGAACAGCATGGCGGCCGCGACCTGCAGCAGCGTCGTCTTGCCGGCACCGTTCGGGCCGACGATGACCCATCGCTCGTCTTCTGCGACCGTCCAGTCGACGTCGCGCAGCAGCGACGCGCCTTCGCGCCGGACCTCGACGCCCTTGAGACGGAGTACCTCGCCGGCCATCGCATCCTTCCCCTAGCGCGCGGAGCGTCCGGCGGGATGCCGCCAGGCGCTCTCCGGGTCTCGGAACGAACCTACGGCATTATGGACGGCTTATGGTGGTCGGCATGCGCCTCACTCACCCTTCCACCGGGCTTGTCGCCTGGGGCAACGCCTGGCTGACCGGCCACGTGGGGCTCGACGAGGCCGCCGACGCCGTTGAGCGCCAGGGCGGTCCGCACGTGGTCGTCGGCGTTCCCGGGGAGAACGGCGAGCTTCCGTTGCGGCGGGGCCTCGGTGCGTTCCGCGTGGCGGGGCTCGCCGCGCTGCGCCTCGCGCTGCCCGCCCCGGGCGACCCGCTCGGGCTGACCGGTCCGCCGGACTTCAACGCGGCGGCCATCGACACGGGAGAGGCCGTGCTCGCCGCGGTCGGCGAGCGGTCGCTCGGGTTGATCCCGGCGGAGGACCGCCGGGGTTCGTCGTACGTCGGCACGCGCTGGGAGGTACACGAGACGCGCCACGGCACCCCGGACACGCCGTCGCTGCCGGAGGCCGATCATCAGCTGACGATGGCCGTCCGGGATGCCACCGAGGCGCTGCTGTCCGTGGACGGCGGCCAGGAGTGGCGACCGGAGATCGCCGAGGCGCTCAGCGCCCTGCGCGAGTCGCACCGCCACGAGCAGGTCGGCGGCCTGGCGCCGGGGTACGCCGCACGCGCGCACCGGGTCGCGGCGCTCGCGAGCCGACTGGCGGTGGTGGTGGACCTGGCACGTTCCACCGAGAGCGCTGGGCTGTCCGCCGCGCACGTTCAGCGCCGCGCCGAGGCGCTGCGCACGCTCGACCGCGCGGTGCGGCGGGCCCGGGTCGCCGCCTGCAACAGCGTCCTGGACCCCGTCGGCTGACTCCAGGCCCGCCCGGCTCGGCCGACTCCGAACAGTGCGGCGGCACGCACGGGCGCCTGCGACGCCCCGAACCCGGACTCCGCGCCCGCCGAGTCGGCCGACGCCGAGCGGTACGGCATACAAGGCCTGCGACGGCGGCCTGAGCTCCGTCCGCTGATCCCACGGCGCCGCCCGTACGCGAAACGCCCCGGCGATCGCTTTCGCGGTCGCCGAGGCGTCTGTCGTGTGGCCTCTGGTATCAGGCCTGGACGACGATGGTGGTGCAGACCTTGTCGGCGAACGTCTGGCCCTTGTCGTCCCACAGCGGCCAGAGGAAGCCGATGTAGCAGGCGAGGCCGTCGAGGAAGTGCGCCAGCTTGCGCACGAACGCCATGCCGAAGCCGATGGGCTGACCCGTGCTCTCGCTGATGAGCTTGATGCCGACGACCTTCTTGCCGGGCGTCTGACCGGTCGTGCCCTCCTGGTAGCACAGCCACAGGCTGAGGCCGAAGCCGATCAGCAGCCCCAGGAAGATGAGCGCGGCGCCGCCGCCTCCGCCGATCGCCCCGCCGATGCCGTAGAAGAGGCCGTAGGGCACGCCGATGATCAGACCGTCGACGATGTACCCGCCGACCCGCGAGAACCAACTGGCGTACTGGCCCTGGTTGTAGCCGGTGCCGTAGCCCTGCTGCGGGTACTGCTGGCCGTACGCGGCGGGCTGCTGGCCGTACCCCTGCTGCTGCCCGTAGTCCTGCTGGCCGTAACCCGGCTGCTGCTGACCATATCCGGGCTGCTGCTGCCCGTACCCGGGCTGCTGCTGCTGGCCATAGCCCGGCTGCTGCTGACCATATCCGGGCTGCTGCTGCCCGTACCCGGGCTGCTGCTGCTGGCCGTAACCCGGCTGCTGCTGACCATAGCCCGGCTGCTGCTGGCCATAGCCCGGCTGCTGCTGGCCGTAACCCGGCTGCTGCTGGCCGTACCCGGGCTGCTGCTGACCCTGGCCGTACGGGTCGTAGGGGGTGCTCACGCTGTTACTCCTTCATCGAATGACGCCCGTCTGCCAAGCCGGGCCCGCGATCGCCGTGACGAGATATGAAGTTCACCACTGCAGGAGCCCGAACCGGGCAAGCT
Organism: Actinoallomurus sp. NPDC050550; assembly: GCF_040655075.1. Lineage (NCBI taxonomy): Bacteria > Bacillati > Actinomycetota > Actinomycetes > Streptosporangiales > Thermomonosporaceae > Actinoallomurus > Actinoallomurus sp. NPDC050550. The sequence continues at coordinate 11,184 of NZ_JBFAJC010000061.1, forward strand.
GCCATAGCCAGGACAGGGCCACCACGACGCCGAGCACCCATGCGCGGGTACGTGGTGAGATCGCCCACCATCGGCGCCCGAACCCCAGCGGCGCCGTTGCCACACCGATCGCCCCCGCGAGGGCGAAGGGGTTCGCGAGGGCGGCCCTGGCCGGATGGGCGGCCCCCAGCTCCATGAAGACGGTCGTTCCGCCACACAGAGGACAGGGGACTCCGGTAAGAGCCCGAAGCGGACACAGTATGCCGGGATCGTGGGCACGATGCACAAACGCCGCCAGAACCGCGGCGACGGCCATGCCGCCCACGCGAATCGCCACGCCCCGTACACCGTCGCCTGCGGCGGAGGTGAGACGGCCGACCATCCGCGCCGGCACGGTCGGCGCACCAGGGGTGACCCTCGTCCCCCGTGCGACATCCAAAGTCGCCCCTCCAACCCGGTGCCGTTATACGCCCTGTGGACCCTATATCGCAGTAAGGCGGGCAACGGTCAAGTCAAAGAGCCCTCAGAGCTCAGAACGTGACCGCACAGAGACATTGGCGACCAGGTCGGCGTCAGCGCTGGGCGGCGCCCACGACGACCGGGGGCCGTGCCTCGACGCCCTCCGTGATGACGTCCACCACGATGACAGTGATGTTGTCCGGTCCGCCACCCTGATTGGCCAGATCGATGAGCGTTTGAACGGCGCCCTCCGGATCCTGCTGGGTGGTCAGGACCTGATGGATCGTCTCGGCGTCCACCGGACCGCTCAACCCGTCGGAGCACAACAGGTAGCGGTCACCCGGCAGGGCCTCACGCAGCGACAGGTCCGGCTTGCGGTCCGGTTTGCCGTCGAGGACCCGGACGAGACGGTTCGCCAGGTGCGGCGCTGCCCCGTCCTCGCCGGTGAGCATCTTCTCCAGCGTGTGGTCCTCGGTGATCTGGTAGAGGATGCTCTCGCGCAGCATGTACGCGCGGGAGTCCCCGATGTGCGCGAGGGCCAGGTGCGTGCCCGCCCAGAGCATGGCCGTGCAGGTCGTGCCCATCGACAGCAGGGCCGGTTCCTGTTCGACGCGCTGGGCGATCGCCTGGTTGGCGGCCAGGACGGCTCGTTCGAGGGTCTCCACCAGGGTGTCCTGGGGGACCTCGGCATCGATCGGCGCGAGGGTCTGGACGGTGAGGGAGCTTGCGATCTCCCCGCCGACGTGGCCCCCCATACCGTCGGCGACTGCGAGCAGCCATGGGCCCGCATACGCCGAATCTTCGTTGTTCTCGCGGACACGACCGACATTCGATCCCGCGACGTAGCGAATGGCGACTCTCATGTGAATTCCGATGACGTCCTCGGCGATGCGGTTCACTCAGCCGACTACTGAGGTTCATCAAGATATTCGACCGGCGCGTCTTACGCCTCCTCGATCTCACGCGAATACTCGCGAGTCACTGATCGGCGAGGCCGTGACGCACGGCGTACAGGGCCGCTTGGGTGCGATCCTGCAGCCCCAGCTTCAGCAGGATGTTGGACACATGCGTCTTGACGGTCTTCTCGGAGACGACGAGCGCACGGGCGATCTCGCGGTTCGACCGGCCCTGGGCGATCTGGACGAGGACCTCGCGTTCGCGTTCGGTCAGCACCCCGGAACCCGGGTCGACCGGCGCGGGCGCGAGCATCGCCTCCGTCGCCTCCGGCGCGAACAGCATGTGCCCATCATGCACGGCGCGGATCGCCTGCACGAGGGCCTGCGGGTCGACGTCCTTGTAGAGATATCCGGACGCGCCGGCGCGAACGACCGGCAGGACCTGTTCCCGCTCTCCCACGCTCGTCAGGACGATGACGCGGGCGTCGACGCCCCGCCCACGAAGCTCCCGCAGCGCGGTCAGGCCGTCGACGCCCGGCATCTTGAGGTCGAGGAGGATCACGTCGGGCCGCAGCGCCTCGGCGCGTGAGACGGCCTCCGCGCCGTCGGCCGCCTCGCCCACGACCTCGACGTCCTCCTGCACGCCGAGGTACGTCCGCAGGCCCTGACGAACGACCGGATGGTCGTCGGCGATCAGCACTCGGATCACGCGCGCACCTCCAGGAGTACGGCCGGACGGCCACCGGCGATCAACACCCCGATCACGCGGGCACCCCCAGGCGTACGACCGGACAGCCACCGGCGATCAACACCCCGGTCACGGCGAACCCCGGTCACGCCGGCACTTCGAGGCGTACGACGGTGCCGGCGGCGGAGGATTCGATGGTCAGGGTCCCGCCCACCGACTCGGCGCGGTCGCGCATGGAGGCGAGTCCGAGACCGTCGCGGGAGTCGGCCCCGACGTCGAATCCGGCGCCGTCGTCGTGGACCTCCAGCACGCCGGGTGTGAGCCGCACCGTCACCTCCGAGGGATCTCCGTGGCGGAGGGCGTTGTACACCGCCTCCTGGGCGACGCGGTAGACGACCGCCTCGATGTCGGGGGGCAGTGCGACGTCCTCGCCCTCGAACCGTACGCGAGGCCGCCGTCCGCGCCCGGCGCCCCAGGCGCGGTCGAGGACGCGGACGTGCTTGCGCAGCGACTCGGCGAGCCCGTCGCCCGCCAGCTCGGCCGGGCGGAGCTCGAAGATGACCTCGCGCAGCTCGGCCAGGGCCTCTTTGGCGAGGGCCTGGACGCGTTCGAGCTCGGCCCGGGGGTCCGGTGCGGACAGCGCGGCGGCGGCCGTCAGGCGGAGCGAGAAGAGCTTCTGCGCCACCGCGTCGTGCAGCTCCCGCGCCAGCCGGGCGCGTTCCTCGATGACCGTCAGCTCGCGGTTGCGCTCGTACAGCCGGGCGTTCGTCATCGCGATCGCCGCGTGCGCCGCGAACAGCGTGAGGACCTCCTCGTCGGCGACCGTGAAGCCACCCGGCGTGCGGCGGTTGGCGAGGAAGATGATGCCGAGGGTCTCGGTGCCGTCCTTGATCGGGACACCGAGGAAGTCCTTGAGGACCGGATGCGCCGTCGGCCAGCCCTCGAACGCCGGATCCCGGCGCACGTCGGCCAGCCGCTGTACCCGGTCGTCGCGGAGCATCAGAGCGAGCAGCCCGTGCTGCCGGGGCAGCGGGCCGATCCGCTTCCACTGCTCGTCCGAGACGCCTTCCACGACGAACTCGGCGAACGACCCCTCGTCGTCCGGCACTCCGAGGGCGGCGTAGCGGGCGTCGAGGAGCTGTGCGGCGGCCCGGACGATCACCTGCAGGACCTCGTGCACGGACAGGTGCCGCGTGACCGCGAGCACCGCCGTGCTGACGGCGTGCAGTGTGGCGTCCCGATCCGTTTCCACGGCTCCGACCGTACCGCCGCCGGGGCCCCGCCCATCCGGTCGGAAAACCCGGCGGCGGCGGTCAGCCGCCGTTCTGCAGCCGGACGGCGGTGCCGATGACTCCCAGGATCAGCGCGACGATGCCGCCGATCCAGGCCACTCTGGCGATGGTGTCCGGCCGCCCCTGGGCGCGGAACTGGTTCTGGGCGACGATCCCGAGCACGATCGCGGCGGGCGAGCAGCAGAACCAGCAGATGATGCCGATGATCGACAGCACCTGAGGAGTGCTGGACTGCGGCTGCGGGGCGGGTTGTCCGTATCCGCCGCCGTAGCCGGGGGGCGGTCCTTGGGGCGGCCCCTGGGGCGGGTAGCCGCCGTAACCGGGGGGCTGGTCCTGAGGCGGGTATCCCACGATTCCTCCTGTCAGATGACGCCGAAGCGGGCGAGTTGCCAAACTTCCGAAACGATCAGGACCGCGACGATAGTGACAACAGGTGCTATTTGTCGCGTTCTGTGCGACATCTCACGCCAGCGAGTCATCAATCGGGAACGCCGGGTGACCGGCACGAGAACGAACGCCACACACGTGGCGACCGCCAGCGGCGACGCGCCGAGGGCGCCCACGACGTCGGCGTGACCGAGGTGGACCGCCGCCGTGGTGAACCCGCACAGCGGGCACGGGACGCCCGTCGCCTGGCGCAGCAGGCACAGCGTCGGCGGGCGCGGAATCCGCAGCGCGGCGAGACCGACGACCCCCATGAGCAGCAGAATCACCCGTGTGGGCACGCCCCACGGCCGCCGGATCGCGTACTTCATATGTCGAGTGTGCCCGAGAGACCTACGACCATCCGCCCGGAGGGACCCGGTCCCGCGACCGATGTCGACCGCGGGTCCCCCTGCCTAACGTCGGAGGCATGAAGGCACTGATCACCGGAGCGTCCCGCGGGCTCGGCCTGGCCCTGGCCCGCTCGCTCGCCCAGGACGGCTGGACCCTGGTCCTCGACGCGCGGGGAGCACCCGACCTGGAGAAGATCGCCGCCGACCTGGACGCCACCGCCGTCGCCGGCGACATCGCCGACCCGGCCCACCGGGAGGCGCTCGTCCACGCGTCGGACGGGCTCGACCTCCTCGTCAACAACGCGAGCACCCTCGGCGCCACGCCGCTACCCCGGCTGGCCGCGTACCCGCTGCCCGAGCTGGAACGGGCGTTCGCCGTCAACGTGCTCGGGCCGCTGAGCCTCCTCCAGGGGCTGCTGCCGGCCCTCCGCGAACGCCGCGGCGCGATCGTCAACATCTCCTCGGACGCCGCCCGCGAGCCGTACGAGGGGTGGGGCGGGTACGGCGCGACCAAGGCCGCCCTCGACCAGCTCTCCAACGTGCTCGCCGCCGAGGAGCCCGACGTCGCCGTCTGGTCGGTCGACCCGGGCGAGATGCGCACGCGGATGCTGGCCGACGCCGGAGAGGACGCGGACGCCGCTCCCCTTCCGGAGGACGTGGCCGTCCCCGCGCTGCGCCGCCTGATCACCCGGCGGCCCGCAAGCGGCCGGTTCGCGGTGGGCGAGCTGTGAGCGAGCCGATGAGCACGACAGCTTCGCTCACGGCGCCGACGAAGGAGGCACTGCGAGCGAGCGAAGCGAGTGAGCCGATCAGCAGAGCAGCTTCGCTCGCGATGCCGACGAAGGAGGCACCGTGAGCGCCCCCGCGGAGACGGTCGGTGTGGCGGAGGCGGTCCGGCGCCCCCGCCTGCTGGCCGGCCCGTACCGCACGGCCACGGTCGGGATCCTGCTCGTCGTCACGCTGCTGGCGTTCGAGCAGATGGCGGTCGGCACGGCGATGCCGGTCGCGGCGCGCGAGCTGCACGGGCTGTCGATGTACGCGTGGATTTTCAGCGCGGTGTCCATCAGCGGCCTGGTCGCCAACGTCCTCTCCGGCGGCTGGGCGGACGCCCGGGGGCCCGCCCTCCCGCTGTTCGCCGGGCTGGCGGTGTTCGTCGCCGGGCTCGTCGTCGCGGGCACCGCCCCCGGGATGGCCTGGCTCGTCGCGGGACGCGCCGTCCAGGGCTTCGGCTCCGGCCTGGCGATCGTCCCGCTGTACGTCATCGTGGCGCACGTCTACCCGGAGGAGTCCCGGCCGAAGGTGTTCGCGGCGATGTCGGCCGCGTGGGTCGTGCCGTCGCTGGTCGGCCCGTCCGTCGGCGGGCTCGTCGCCGAACATGTGGGCTGGCGCTGGGTCTTCCTCGGGTTGGTCCCCCTCGTACTCCCGGCGGCCGTCATGCTCGCGCCGGTCCTGCGCGGCTCACGGACGCACGGCGCGCTCCCCCGGGGCCGTACGCTCGCCGCCGTCGCGCTGGCCGCCGGCGCCACCCTCCTGCCCTGGGGCATCGACCATCGCTCACCGGCCGCGCTGCTCGGCCTGGCCGGGCTCGCGTACGGGCTGCGGGTCCTGCTGCCGCGCGGCACGCTGCGCCTCGGCCGGGGCCTGCCGACCGCGATCGCCATGCGCGGGCTGCTCATGGGCACGATGGCCGGGACGGAGACGTTCATCCCGCTCGCCCTGGTCACGCGGCACGGCTTCACCCCCACGGCCGCCGGGATCGTGCTCACCTCCGGGGCCCTCGGCTGGAGCGCCGGCTCCTGGTGGCAGGGCAGGTTCACGGACGCGTCGCGGGGGCGGTTCGCGGTGCTCGGCGCCGTCCTGCTCGCCATCGGCGTCGCCGGAATCACGCTGGCCCTGTACACCTCCGGCTGGGCGGCCGTCCCCGCCTGGATCGTCGGCGGGGTCGGGATGGGCATGGCCTTCCCCGCCCTCAGCGTCCAGGTGCTCAATCTCTCGGCACCGGCCGAGCAGGGCGTCAACTCCTCGGCCCTGCAGATCAGCGACACCCTCGGCTCGTCGCTCGCCATCGGCGTGGCCGGGGCCCTCGTCAACGCCGCGGGCCTGGGAGCCGGGCTCGCCTGGACCCTCGTCATCGGCCTCGTGGCGGCCACGGCCGCCCATCGTGTGGAGGTCTCCCGTGCTTGACTTCGCCCTTCCCCCGGCCCTCGAGGCGCACGAACCCCCGCCTCGCCGCGACGCCGTCCGCCTCCTCGCGGCCACCCGGGACGGCGTGACCCACCACGCCTTCACCGACCTGCCCGACCTGCTCCGGCCCGGGGACCTGCTCGTCGTGAACACCTCGGCCACCCTGCCCGCCGCCGTACGGCTCGACCGCATCGCCGTGCACTTCTCCGGGCCGATGCCCGCCGATCCGGACTCCTGGCTCGTGGAGCTACGGCTGCGGACCGGCCGGGCGACCGAGCCGTACGCCGGCGGATGCCCGGGTGAGTGGTTCCCCCTGCCCGGCGGCGCGACGCTGACCCTCCTGAACCGCTACACGCCCCGGCTGTGGCGGGCGCGGCTCGACACCGACGTCGAGCCGTACCTTCGGCAGTACGGCGTGCCGATCCGCTACGGCTACGTCGACCACGACCAGCCGACCGCCGCCTACCAGACCGTCTTCGCCGACGCGCTCGCCGCGGACGGCCTGGGCAGCGCCGAGATGCCGAGCGCGGCGCGTCCCTTCACCCCGGAACTGGTGACCCGCCTGGTGTCCCGGGGCGTGCTGGTCGCGCCGCTGACCCTGCACACCGGCGTCGCATCGCCGGAGAAGGACGAGCCGCCGTACCCGGAACGCTACGACGTCCCGGCCACGACGGCGGCGCTGGTGAACCATGTGAGGTGGGAGGGCGGTCGGGTGATCGCCGTGGGCACGACCGTCGTACGGGCGCTGGAGACCGCCGTCGCCGATGACGGGTTCGTCCGCGCGTCACAGGGCTGGACCTCGCATGTGGTCACCCCCGAAGAAGGCGTACGGGTGGTGGACGGCCTGCTCACCGGCCTGCACGAGCCGCGCTCATCCCACCTGCGGATGCTGACCGCGATCGCCGGCGAGGACCTGCTCGAACGCGTCTACACCGAGGCCCTGGCGGGCGGCTACCGCTGGCACGAGTTCGGCGACGCGAACCTTCTTCTTCCCCGCTGAGAGCACACACGGCCACCCTGGGTCGGCACGCCTTTCAGGGGAGCATCATCACCCGGGAGGGGGAGGTGCCAGTGCGGCGGCTCCAGTGAGCATCGACGGTATGAAGCCTTCTGGAGACTCGCTCATCTCGGATGCCCGATCGCAGCGAGCCGACCGGACATTGCCGGATCGCCGCGCACGGGACGATGCCCTACGCACCAATCGAAGGACCGCGTATGCGGCGTTCGCCTGGGTGATGGTCTTCGTGGCCTGGCACGTCATCTGGTACATCACCGGCCTCGACTTCCCCTCCGCTTCGGACCAGCATGGGGCCGGGCAGGTCGTCGTTCAGGTGTTCACGGTGATCGTCGATCTCCTGGTCATCGCCGGAGTCCTACTGCCGTTGGCCCTGGCTCAGCCGTGGGGCCGGCGGGTTCCTCGATGGATGCTTCTCTCCGCCGCGTGGACGGGATCCGTGCTCCTCTCAGCACGCGGGGTCTCGGGTGTCGGAGACGATCTGGTCCGGGTCACCGGGATCCTGCCGAAAGGATTCACCGGGCTGACGACGGCACAGGTCATCGGAACCTCACACCCCTCGTTCTGGGCGCTGTTCGCGAGCGGCGCCACCGATGTGCTCTTCACCGTCGGCGGCCTGACGTTCACTCTCGCCGCCATCGCCTACCGTCGCGCAACCCTCGTCTCCCACGAACGCGGGAGTTGATCAGCGAGCGGCCCTGGCCCAGCTGTTCCGCTGTCCGGTCAGCGCGCGGGAAATCATCCGGTTCGGCGACCTCAGCCTGCGGCTTCCGCGACGGACGATCATCATTCCGGCACATGATCCGAATCTCTCGGCTCTCGAACGCCTGATGAACCTTCGGTGGGCGCCGGCGGGCCGGGTCGCGAACAGGCGCGGAAGCCCTGGTGTCCGCATGGTGGACCGCCGCGCGAGTCACGATCAGAGCCAAGTACCGTGGTGAACAGCATGAATGCCAAGACGCGCACACTGCTCATCACGCTCACCGGCCGTGACCGTCCCGGAGTCACGTCTCGCCTGTTCAGCATCCTCGCCGGCTTTCCCGTGGCCGTCGCCGACGTCGAGCAGGTCGTGATCCGCGGCCGCCTGGTCCTCGGCGTCCTCGTCTCGTACGGCCCCGACACCGACGTCGGGCGGGTCTGGGCCGCCGCCGAGAAGATCGCCGCCGATCTCGGGATGGAGATCGAGCTGGCCACCGGCACCGGCAACGGCAGCCCCCGGCGCCGCGGGCGGCTGCACGTCACCATCCTCGGCAACCCGCTCACACCCGCCGCGATGGCCGGGATCGCGGGCCGCGTCGCCGCGCACGGCGCCAACATCGACCGCATCGAGCGGCTCGCCCACCACCCGGTCACGTGCATCGAGATGGACGTCTCCGGTGCCGACCCGGACGGTCTGCGCACCGCGCTCGCCGCAGAGGCCGCCGAGCAGCACGTCGACGTCGCCGTACAGCGCGGTGGCCTCGCCCGCCGGGCCAAACGCCTCATCGTCATGGACGTCGACTCGACCCTCATCCAGGGCGAGGTCATCGAGTTCATCGCCGAGCACGCCGGGCTGGCCGGCCAGGTCGCCGAGATCACCGAGGCGGCGATGCGCGGCGAGCTCGACTTCGAAGGAGCGCTGCGCGAGCGGGTAGCGATGCTCGCCGGCCTCGACGAGAGCGTGCTGGAGAAGGTCCGCGACCGCATCGAGTTCTCCCCGGGCGTGCGCACCCTCGTCCGTACACTCAAGCGGCTCGACTACAAGTTCGCGATCGTCAGCGGCGGGTTCACGCAGATCACCGACGCGCTCGCCGCGGACCTCGGCATCGACTACACGGCGGCCAACGTCCTCGAGGTCGAGGACGGCAAGCTCACCGGCCGCCTCGTCGGCCCCATCATCGACCGGGCCGGCAAGGCCGCGGCGCTGCGCCGGTTCGCGGCCGCCGCGGGCGTGCCGGTCAGCCAGACCGTCGCGATCGGCGACGGCGCCAACGACCTCGACATGCTCGCCGCCGCCGGGCTCGGCATCGCCTACAACGCCAAGCCCGTCGTACGCGAGGCCGCCGACACGGCCGTCAACGTGCCCTACATGGACACCATCGCCTTCCTGCTCGGCATCTCCCGCGAGGAGATCGACGCCGCGGACGCCGAGGACCCCGACCTCCCCTGAGCCGGTGGGCGGCCTCTCAGGCCCCCAGGAAGGCCAGGACGGCGCGGCCCCAGGCCGTGCCGACCGGCCAGTGGACTGCCGCGACGAGCGACCGCCAAGGCCGCCAGACCGAACTCGGCCTGGTGGTGGTCCTCGGCATCGCCATCGCCCACTGCGCCCTCGCGATCGCCAACACCTTCCTGACGTCCGTCGCCGGACGGGGCCGTGAGTTCCCCATGTTGCGCCTGTCGGGAGCGACCCGCCGCCAGGTCCTGACGTCAAGAGTCACGAGGCGGCGTCGACCTGGACGGCGTTCCGCAGGCGTTCGGCATCGGAGACGAGCCCGCGCAGCGCGTGCCGGGCGGCCGCGACCTCGACCAGTGAGCGGCGCAGCGTCGTGACCGCGTCCGTGCCGACCCCGCTGTCCAGCTCGTCGCGGCGGCGACGCGTCAGCTCCGCCAAGTGCTGGTCGAACTCGTCCAGCAGATCGTCGAGCCGTAGTTCGGCGTCCGTCCGCTCGTCCGACAGCACGGCGTCGGCACCGTCCTCAAGGTGGTCGGCGACGCGTTCGAGGATCGCGGGCAGCGGACCGGGGTCCGAGCGGTCCTCTTCCTGCAGCGCGACGAGGGCCCTCAGGTCGTCACGGAACCGCCGCGCCTCCACACCGACCTGGCGGAGCCGCCGGATGAGGTCGTCCGGCGGCGCCGGTTCGCGGCCGAGCCCGGTCACCGACTCCTCCACGCCGGTCGCCGCCGCCGCTGCGTCCTCCGTGCGGCGGCGGATCGACACCTCCCGGTCGCCGTCGAAGCGGGCCGCGACGGTCCGCGCCAGCCGGGCGTGCGTCCGCATCAGCCGGGCCAGCCGGCCCGGCAGGAGGCCGACCGTGCCGGCCGGCCACAGTACCCGCGCCGCGACGAGCGCGAAGAGCCCGCCGGCGATGGTGAGCCCGATCCGCCAGGTGGCGGCGGACCAGCTCATCGGCTTGGAATAGTCGACCAGCAGCATGATCATCGGGGTGGCGAACGCCATCCAGTGCCCGTGGTTGACCGGCCGCACCGTGAAGCCCAGCGCCGCACCGATGAAAACGAGCGCGATCAGGGTGCCCTGCTGCGGCACGAGCGCGAGGGCCAGCGCGGCGACGATCGCGCCGATCGCCGTGCCGCCGATCCGCTTGACGACCCGCGAGACCGTGTCGCCGTACGAGTCGCGCAGGCTGACGAAGACCGTGATCGTCAGCCAGTGCCCGTGCGGCAGCCGCAGCGCGGTGGTCACGGCCATGGCCAAGGCGATCGCCACGCCCATGCGCGCGGAGTACCGGAAGCCCGGCGAGCGTCTGCGGACGGCCTCCCAGAACCGGGTCCAGCCGCCCGTCGGCCGCTCTGGGAGGTGCGGCGCGTCGAACCCGATCTTCAGGCCCGGGGCGATGATCTTCCGGGCGCCGTCCACCCTCTCGGTCATCCGGGAGACCAACCGGCGGACCTGGACGACCAGCGCCGTCTCGATCAGGTAATCCGGCTCCGCCAGCCACGCCAGGCGGAGATCCTCGCTCACCCGGGTGAACCGGTGCAGCGCGACCGGCTCGTCGGCGACGAGAGACGGGCCACCACGCGTCTCGATCGCCCCGGCGACCAGCCGCAGCCGGGCGGCGATCGCCGCGACGGCCACCCGGCGCTCCCGCTCCCACTCCTCCGGCGGGGGCACTTCCAGGGCGACGTCGACGAGCATCCGCAGCGCCACGGCCTCGTCCATCACCCGGACGAACGCATCGATCAGCCGCTTCGGGCGCTGGTGGTCGTCCCGGCCGCCCGCCAGGTACAGCCCGTAGGTGGCCCGGGCCTTCCGGATCGCCTCGTACGCCCGGCGGCGGCGCCGAGTCCACTCGCCGTTCGGCGACTCAGGATCGGCCAGGACGTCGAGGGCGGCGGCCACCGCCGTGCCCGCGTCCGCCAGCGCCGTCCGCAGCGGCTGCAGGCGGTGGGTGAGGAGGGGGACGACCATCAGCAGAGCCACGAACAGCCCGCCGATCATCTCCATGAAGGCGTTGAATACGGCCGGGCTGCCCGGCGGCCGCACCGTGGCGACGACCGTGCACAGCGTCGCCGTGACGCCCAACCAGGGGACGGCCGCCGCGAGCGCCGCGACGACGGGCACGACCACGACGGCGAGCCAGCCGTGGCCGGACAGCAGGCCGCCGAACAGGGTGAAGGCCGTCACGACGATCACCGCCGTCAGCAGGGCGCGGGCCCGGGCGCCGTACGGGCCCTGCGGTGTCGTGTTGACGACGAAGAACGCCCCGAGAGCGGCCAGCCCGCCCCGGGCGGGGTGGCCGGTCACCGTGCCGATCACGAGGGGCGTGGCGATGGCGATGGACGCGACCGCGCCGTACATCCACGACGGGCGCCCCTCGGACTCGGCGTACGTCTCCCGCAACCAGGTCAGCGATGACCGCAATCCTCGCTCCCCCCTGTCCGGAATCTCCTGCTCTACTACAGCACGATGCGGGGGGCCGCACTACAGCACGATGCCGGGGCCCGCGCGGCCCCGGCATCGTCAGACGGTCATCAGGAGGCTGGATCGGGGACAGCCCCCTGCACGGCTTACAGACCGCCCGAGTTCAGCAGCAGGTTGGGAGTTCCGGCCGGGACGCCGCTGATCGCGTCCTTGACCGCGTGCGAGGTGATCCAGGAGGTGACGGCCGACTCGGAGCCGTCTCCGTTCGCCTCCTTGTAGAGGGCGGCCACACCGACGACGTGCGGGGTCGCCATGGACGTCCCGCTGATCGTCTTGGTGCCGCCGTTCAGCCAGTCGGAGGTGATGTCCACGCCCGGGGCGTACACCTGGACGCACTTGCCGAAGTTGGTGAAGCTCGCCGAGGCGTCGCTCTTGTCGGAGGCGGCGACGGCCAGGACCCCCTGGGCCCCGGACGGCGAACCGTTGCAGGCGTCGGCGCTCTCGTTGCCGGCGGCCACCGCGAGGAACACCCCGGCGCCGGTGAGCTTCTTCGCCGCGTTGTCGATGGAGGAGGACTTGGCGCCGCCGAGGGACATGTTCGCCACGGCCGGCTTGGCGGCGTGCTGAGCCACCCAGTCCATGCCCGCGACCACGTCCGCGTCGGTGCCGGAGCCCTGGCAGTCCAGCACGCGAACGGCCTTCAGCGTCACGTCCTTCGCGACGCCGTACGTCTTGCCGCCGATCGTGCCCGCGACGTGGGTGCCGTGGCCGTTGCAGTCCTTTCCGTCACCGCCGGTCGCGTCATAGCCGACCGCGGCGCGGCCGCCGAAGTCGGAATCGGACGTGTCGATGCCGGTGTCGATGACGTACGCGGTGACGCCCTTGCCGGTGTGCTGGTAGGTGTACTTCTGGTCGAGGCCCTTGGCCGCGTCGAGGCGGTCCAGCCCCCAGTCCGCGTTCGACTGGGTCTCCATCGTGTGCACGGTCGTCGCCTGCGTGACCTTTTCGACGTTCGGGTCCCGGCGCAGGCGGTCCAGTTGTGCGGCGTCGAGCCGGGCCGAGAAGCCGTTCGTGACGGCCTTGAACACGTGGGTGATTGCGCGCTGTGGCACCCGGTCCATCGCGTCGCTGCGCCGCGCGTCGCCGGATTTGACGGTGACGATGTACTGACCGGACGCCGCGCTGCTCTGTGCGGCGACCAAGGGTGCCAGAGTCGTTGCCGACGCGGCAGGGGTGACCGCGGCCATCGGCAGTGCGAGGAGGGGGAGGAATGCGAGCCTCTTCACGACCTCTCCGTTCGTTCGGCCCCATCCGGATCTCGGATGCGGCAGGCACGGGCCAACGGCTGGCCCGACCGAACGACGCCGGCTCCCCGCCGCTTCCGGCACGGTCCCCTGCCTGGCGTCCGTCCGCAGGTTAGAGATCCGGTCGGGGCTAATGGCACCCCTATGACGTTCCGTAACTGGCGTGACTGGATTTCTGACGGCCAGTCGCGGCCGCTGTGATCAGTACGGACAAGAGCGCCACCGACGCGAGTCGTGGCCGGATCCGGCCACTTTGTAAACTGATAAGTAACTGTGAGTGTCGCCACGCTGTGTCCTCGCGCGACTCGGCTCCGTACCGGACGGACCTGCGCGGACGACGCCGTAAATGCCGTCCACGCCGGCCCCGAGGAACGAGAAAGACCCGGGGATCAGACGGCGACAACCGTTGAATCGGGACGGGTCACCCGGGGGCTGGTCCGTTCACCGCGCTTTCGCCCGCGTCAGTGGGCGCGCGGCGTCCAGTACGCGGTAAGGCGGCCGATGCCCGGCCAAAGGTCGGACCAGTCCCCGTCGAACTCGATGACCGCCGTGGCCGCCGTCGGGAAACGCTCGGCGGCCGCACTGCCGAGGTCGAGCACGAGCCGGTGCATCGACGGGTTGTGGCCGACGAGGAGCAGCGTGCCGGGCTCCTCGTGCTGGGCGCGCAGGAGGTCGAGGATGGCCGCCGGGTCGTTGTCGTACACCCGCTCCTCGAAATCGACGGGAGCGTCGATCCGGAGCTCCTCGAGGGTCTGCCGGGTGCGCAGGGCGGGCGAGCAGATCACCCGGTCGGGGACGCGGCCGGCGGCGCGCAGCTCGTCGCCGGCCGCACGCGCGTCGCGCCGGCCACGGGTGGCCAGCGGGCGCTCGAAGTCCGGCGTGCCCAGAGGGGAGTCGGCTTTGGCGTGCCGGAGCACGATCAGCGTGGGCATCAGATGCGGTGGTGCGGCGAGAAGATCACGGCGATCAGAATGAGCACAAGGACGATCGCGACCATGATGCCGACGAGGACGGCGAACCCCTTGGCGCCGGACGGCTGGGACTTCTGCATGCCTCCAGTCTGCCGTGCCCTCGCCGTGCCACGACCACACCCCGCCCCTGGGAGGAGACGCGCTGGTCGGCGGCCATACCCGGAGGTGTGCGGTGAATCGCGGCCCGTGAAATTTGAGCTGGAGACGCGGAGAGGGCCGGACGGTGATCCGTCCGGCCCCCTCTGCCCTTCTTTCCAGGGTTGGCTCAGGTCACGACGCCTTGGCGGCCGCAGCCTCCTCCTCGTCGGTGGTGTCGGCGCCGCCCGGCGTCTTCTCGTCGCCGCTCTCGACGGCCGGCTCGGTCTCCCCGCCGATGGAGGAGGCCCGCCGCTTCGATACGACGATGGCGGCGACGATGATGCCGACCGAGACGACGGTGACGATGATCCGCAGCGCGGCGTTCGCGGCGTACGTGACGACGGCCTGGGCGATCAGTAGCGAGACCAGGTTCATCACCTTGATCAGCGGGTTGATCGCGGGGCCGGCGGTGTCCTTGAACGGGTCGCCGACCGTGTCGCCGATGATCGTCGCCTCGTGGGCCTGAGAGCCCTTGCCGCCGAGGTTGCCCTCTTCGACGAGCTTCTTGGCGTTGTCCCAGGCGCCGCCGGAGTTGGACAGGAACACCGCCATCAGCGCGCCGCAGGCGATCGCTCCCGCGAGGTACGCGCCGAGCGGCGCGTACCCGAGCGCGAAGCCGACCGCGATCGGCGTCATGATCGCCAGCAGGCCCGGCGTGGCGAGCTCACGCTGGGCGTCGGCGGTGCAGATGCTGACCACCCGGTCGTAGTCGGGCTTCTCGGTGAAGTCCATGATCCCGGGCTTGGTGCGGAACTGATTGCGCACTTCGACCACCACCCGGCCGGCCGCGCGGCCGACCGCCA
This sequence comes from Actinoallomurus sp. NPDC050550, assembly GCF_040655075.1. NCBI lineage: Bacteria > Bacillati > Actinomycetota > Actinomycetes > Streptosporangiales > Thermomonosporaceae > Actinoallomurus > Actinoallomurus sp. NPDC050550. The sequence goes on from NZ_JBFAJC010000061.1 coordinate 26,268, forward strand.
TGATCGCCAGGCCGGAGAACAGGAACACCACCGAGGCGCCGATGAGCAACCCGATCAGCACGTTCGGGTTGTCGACGCCGAGGTTGAAGTGCTGGAAGGTCGGCCCGAGGGCCTTCTTCACGCTGTCGTTCGCCCCGGCGAGCTCGTTGACAACCGTCGTACGGAACGAGCCGAACAGCGCGGTCGCGGCGAGCACGGCGGTGGCGATGGCGATGCCTTTGGTGATCGCCTTCGTGGTGTTGCCGACCGCGTCGAGGCTCTCCAGGACGCTTGCGGCCTCGCCCTCGACGTCGCCGGACATCTCCGCGATGCCCTGGGCGTTGTCGGAGACCGGGCCGAACGTGTCCATGGACACGATCACGCCGACCGTCGTCAGCAGACCCGTACCGGCCAGCGCGACCGCGAACAGCGCGACGGTCGTGTTGTTGAAGCCGAGGAGGAACGCGCCGTACACGGCCGCGCCGATCACCAGCGCGGTGTAGACGGCCGACTCCAGGCCGAGCGAGATGCCGGACAGGATGACGGTCGCCGGACCCGTACGGGCGCTGTCGGTGACGTCCTTGACCGGGCGGCGGTTGGTCTCGGTGAAGTAGCCGGTGAGCAGCTGGATGGCGCTGGCCAGCACGATGCCGACCAGCACGGCGCCGAGGGCGACCCAGCGCGGGTCGACGTCCGCGAGGTTCGAGTCGCCGCTGATCGAGGCGTTGGCGCCGTGCAGCTTGGCGAACGAGTCGGGGAGGTACAGGAAGGTGGCCACCGCGACCGCGATCGCGGAGACGATCGCGGAGATGAAGAAGCCCCGGTTGATGGCGCTCATGCCCGACCGGTCCTTGGCGCGCGGTGCGACCGCGAAGATGCCGATCACCGCGGTGACCACGCCGATCATCGGCACGATCAGCGGGAAGACCAGGCCCTCGGTGCCGAACGCGACCCGGCCGAGGATGAGGGCCGCGACGAGCGTGACGGCGTACGACTCGAACAGGTCGGCCGCCATGCCGGCGCAGTCGCCGACGTTGTCGCCCACGTTGTCGGCGATCGTGGCGGCGTTGCGCGGGTCGTCCTCGGGGATGCCCTGCTCGACCTTGCCGACCAGGTCCGCGCCGACGTCGGCGGCCTTCGTGAAGATGCCGCCGCCGACCCGCATGAACATCGCCAGCAGGGCCGCGCCGAATCCGAAGCCCTCGAGTACGCCCGGGGCATGGCCCTTGTAGGCGAACACGACGACGGCGGCGCCGAACAGGCCGAGGCCGACGGTGAACATTCCGGCGACGCCGCCAGTGCGGAAGGCGATCCGCATCGCGATCTTCTCGCCGCTCTCCCGTGCCGCCGCGGCGACCCGGACGTTGCCGCGTACGGCGAGCCACATGCCGGTGAATCCCGTGATGCCGGAGAACGCCGCGCCGACGACGAAGAACACCGATCGGCCGATCTTCACCCCGGTCGACTCCGCCGGAAGCAGGAGCAACAGGAACGGGATGAGGATCACGAAGATGAGCACCGTACGGAACTGGCGCTTGAGGTACGCCAACGCGCCCTCTTGCACCGCCCGCGCGATTTCCTGCATCTTCTCGGTGCCCTGGCCCGCCGCGAGTACCTCGCGGACCAGTACACCTGCTACGGCCAGCGCCAACAAGGCGATCACACCGACAACGACCACCAGACTCAGGTCGCTGCCGCCGAGATTCACCTCTGCACTGGCCTGGGCGGGCAGGGAAAGCCCAGACATGCATCCTCCTCGACAGCCGCGTTCGATCCGGTCGCCCCGGGGGTGACCGGCCACCGCCACGCGTCGGGCGGGGCAATGGTGCCGGGAGTCTACGCAGGCGTAGCCGGAATTAGAAGCCTGCTCGGTTGCTTAACAGTAATGCGACCGAGATGTGACACTCGCTGCACCAGAAATTAATCCTACGCCGCTAGCGAGGAGCATCTCCGCTGGTCAATCGCGACTTATAGGGCGATCCACTTCTTGATCAAAAAGCAGTCCATAAGGGGCGATCATGATTAGGACTGCGAAAACTGGGAAAAGTGTAACTCCCGTATAAAGCAGAGACCCCCGGGGCCGCATCTCACGCGGCCCCGGGGGCGGGGACGTCCATGCCGGTCGGTCGTCGCCGACCGGCGGCCGGCTCAGTCCTTCTTGACCGGCCAGCTCATCGTGATCTCGACACCGGAGGGCGTCGACGTGATGTCCACGTCGTCGGCCAGCCCCGCGATGACGGCGAATCCCAGATTGAGATCGCCGTTCAGCTCCACGAGGTCCACCGACGACCCCGGGACGCCGCTGCCCGCCGGATCGTCGTCGGGCACACGGTCGGTCACGACCACCTCGAACCGGTCCGCGCCGTCCCGCAGCTCCACCCGTACGGGCTCCTCCGGACACTGCTGGCGATGAGCCTCCACCGCACGGGAGCAGGCCTCACCGACCGCCAATCTCACCTCGTCGAGCAACGTCTCTTCGACCCCGCCCCGCCGGGCGACGGCGGTCGCGATCAACCGGGCGGTGCGGACATGGGCCGGCAAGGGGCTGAACGTGAGCTCGACGGTGGCTGTCTCGGGCGCCATCCCGGCCCTACTTCTGCTTCTTGCGGTGCTCTCGCGCGTCGTCGACCGAGTCGAAGATGCCGAAGACCTTGGTCAGGCCGGTGATCCGGAAAATCTTCAGGATGCGCTCCTGCGTGCAGACGAGCTCCAGCGAGCCGTCGTGCGCCCGTACCCGCTTGAGCCCGCCGACCAGCACCCCGAGGCCCGTGGAGTCGAGGAACTCGACCTTCTCCATGTCGACGAGCAGGTGGTACTTACCCTTGTTCACCAGGTCGATGAGCTTTTCGCGGAGTTTCGGCGCGGTGTAGACGTCGATCTCTCCCTCCACGTTGATGACGGTGAGGTCATCGTCGGTGGTGTAGTCGTTCACCTTCAGGTCCACAGATCCTCCTGCGCCGTGCCGCGTATGGAAGTCGGGGCCATGGAACCCCGCCGTGATTCAACCACGCTCCGCCATCGTGTCTACACGAAATCACCACACAGGGCGACCCTGCCCAGCGTGACGCGCCCTCGTGCGAGCAGGGGGTAGCACGGATGACGGTCCATGCGTTGTGCCCAGGATGCCAGACTGGAAACCTCCGCATGGCGAACCACTTTCAACCGAAGGGGTGACGCAGGCCATAGAAACGGACTCCGCACTCCCCTCTGATGACGGCACCTCGGCGGCCAACGGCTCGCGAGGGCGGGCTCCCTTGATCCTGCGCCGCCTGCGCGACGACCCGCGCCGCCACGGCCGTATCACCCACGTCCAGAACGTTCCCGCAGGCGAGGGCCGCACCGCCGACTGGCCCGCCTGGGTGCCGCGGCTTCTGATCGAGCGCCTGCGCCTGGCCGGCGTCGAGCGGCCCTGGGAGCACCAGGCGCGGGCCGCCGAGCTCGCGCACGACGGCCGGTCTGTGATCATTGCCACGGGCACCGCCTCGGGCAAGTCCCTGGCCTATCTCATGCCCGCGCTGGAGGCCGTGTTCGGCGGCGGCTCCGTGCTGTACCTCGCGCCGACCAAGGCCCTGGCCGCCGACCAGCTCCGCTCGCTGCGCGGCCTCAAGCTCGCGCAGCTGCGCGCCGCGACGTTCGACGGCGACACCCCGGCCGACGAGCGCACCTGGGTCCGCCAGTTCGCCGACTACGTCCTCACCAACCCCGACATGCTGCACCGCACGATCCTGCCCGGCCACGCGCGCTGGGCCCCGTACCTGCGGCGGCTCCGCTACGTCATCGTCGACGAGGCGCACGGCTACCGCGGCGTGTTCGGCTCCCACGTCGCCCAGATCCTCCGGCGGCTGCGGCGCGTCTGCGCCCGGTACGGCACCGAGCCGGTGTTCATCCTCGCGTCGGCGACCGCCTCGGACCCGGGCGCGTCGGCCTCCCGGCTCACCGGGGTCGACGTCGCGGAGGTGGCCGAGGACACCTCGCCGCGCGGCGCGACGTCGTTCGCGCTGTGGGAGCCGCCGCTGACCGAGCTGCGCGGCGAGCACGGCGCCCCCGTACGCCGCACGGCCACGGCCGAGGCCGCCGACCTGCTCGCCGATCTCGTCATCGAGGACGTGCAGACCCTGGCCTTCGTACGCTCGCGGCGCGGCGCGGAGGCGGTCGCGCTCGGCGCGAAACGAGCCCTCGCCGAGATCGCTCCGGACCTTCCCTCCCGCGTCGCCGCGTACCGGGCCGGCTACCTGCCCGAGGAGCGACGGGCGCTGGAGAAGGCCCTGCGATCCCGGGAGCTCGTCGGGCTCGCCTCCACCAACGCCCTCGAACTCGGCGTCGACGTCTCCGGACTCGACTCGGTGATCATCTGCGGCTGGCCCGGCACCCGCGCGTCGCTGTGGCAGCAGGCCGGCCGCGCGGGCCGCTCCGGCCAGGACGCCCTCGCCGTCCTGATCGCCCGCGACGACCCCCTCGACACCTACCTCGTGCACCACCCCTCGGCGATCTTCGGCACACCCGTCGAGGCGACCGTCCTCGACCCCGACAACCCGTACGTCCTGGCCCCGCACCTGTGCGCCGCCGCCGCCGAACTCCCGCTCACCGAGAAGGACCTGCCGCTGTTCGGCCCGTCGGTCAAGGACCTCCTGCCCGACCTCGTACGCCGCGGGCTCCTGCGGCACCGCCCCACCGGGTGGTACTGGACCAAGCGCGAGCGCGCCACCGACCTGGCCGACATCCGCGGCGCCGGCGGCCCGCCCGTCCAGGTCGTCGAGGCCGCCACCGGACGCCTCCTCGGCACCGTCGACGAGCCGTCCGCGCACACCACCGTCCACCAGGGCGCCGTCTACCTCCACCAAGGGGAGTCGTACGTCGTCCAGACCCTCGACCTGGAGGACTCGGTGGCGTTGGTCGAGGCGGCCGACCCCGACTACACGACCACCGCCCGCGACGTCACCGACATCTCCATCTTGGAGACCCTCCGGTCGATGTCCTGGGGCGAGGCGACCCTGTGCTTCGGCACCGTCGAGGTGACCCAGCAGGTCGTCTCGTACCAGATGCGCCGCCTCGCGAGCGGCGAGGTCCTCGGCGAACGCCCGCTCGACCTGCCGCCCCGTACGCTCCGCACCCGCGCGGTCTGGTGGACACTGCCCGACGAGGCGCTGCGGGTCCTGGGCGACGCCGACGTCGGCGGCTCCGCGCACGCCGCCGAGCACGCCTCCATCGGCCTGCTGCCGCTGTTCGCGACCTGCGACCGCTGGGACATCGGCGGCGTCTCCACGGCGCTCCACCCGGACACCGGCCGGATGACGGTGTTCGTCTACGACGGCCACGACGGCGGCGCCGGCTTCGCCGAACGCGGCTACGAACAGGCCGGACGCTGGCTGCGCTCGACCCGCGAGGCCATCGCCGACTGTGAGTGCGACCACGGCTGCCCATCCTGCATCCAGTCGCCCAAGTGCGGTAACGGCAACGATCCGCTGGACAAGCAGGGCGCGCTCGACCTGCTCGACGCCCTCCTGAAACAGGCGCCCTCCCGCTGATCACGCGGCCTGTCCCACGTTCCGGCGAGCCCGGCGGCGTCGTACGCTCATGCGCTGTCGGGTGGACGCTCTGTGACCGCTGTGGCAGTGGTGGCCCCTGTTGAAGCCGTCCACTTCCCGCTAACTTGGCCAATCCGACAAATCGCCGATGGCGCCGGTATGCCGCCGCGGATCGTGGTTCGCGCTCCGGGGCCATGGGAGAGGAGACGTATCGATGGTCATCCTGGGAATCGTGCTCGCCGCCGCGGCGGTTGCCGTAGGCATCGGCGTCATCGCCGGGAACTCGTCATCCGCCTCGATCGAGATCTTCGGCAAGCACGTGCCAGGCGTGCAGACCGACGGACAGGTCTTCGCCGCGGGCGTGCTCGTCGCGTTCGTGTTCCTGATCGGCATGGCGCTGGCCTTCCTGACGATGGGCCGCGCCCTGCGAGCACGCCGCGAGATCCGCGACCTGCGCGACCAGCACCGCGAGTCGCTCAGCACGCTGGAGATGGAGAAGCAGCAGCTGCAGCGCGAACTGGCCCGCGCCCGCAACACCACCGGCGGCCCCGCGACGACGGCCAACGACATCCCTGTCGCCGGCGGCCAGCGGTCCAACCGCGACCCGGTCTCCTCCTTCTTCGACCGCACCGAGTGACCGCCCCGCCCCGTACGACGCCGGGGTGATCCCCTCGGCCATCGGGCGTACGGGGAGCTCCGTTCTTCGACGGACGGCTCGTCCCGGCTTGTCCTCCCGGCTTGTCCTCCCGGCTTGTCCCCCCGGCTCGGTCGGTCTCTCGGCGAGCGGCGAGCGTTTTGCGCGCCGTGCGCTCGCCTGGGGAGGACACGACATCGCGGGTCTGCCCACAGGTGTACAACGGGCGCATGGACCCCAGAGCGCACCCCGACGGAGCGAACAGGCGCAACGCGGTCGTGGTCGGTGGTGGAATCGGCGGGCTGGCAGCCGCCGTCGCGCTGATCCGCTGCGGATGGCAGGTGGAGGTCCTCGAGCGCGCTCCCGCCTTCGAGGAGGTCGGCGCCGGGCTGTCCCTGTGGCCCAATGGGGTACGTGCCCTGGATGCGCTGGGCCTGGGCGAGAACGTTCGCCGACGGGCCATGACGGAGACCGAAGGAGGCATCCGGAACGCCTCCGGCCGCTGGCTGGCCCGAACCGACGTACGCGAACTGGGACGCCGATACGGCCCGGTCGTCGCCGTGCACCGCGCCGATCTGACCGAGGTCCTACGCCAAGCCGTGCCCACCGCCGCGCTCCGCATGAACGCCGAGGTCACCGGCGTCGAAGCCGCAAATTCCTCGGTCGAGGTCCGGCACACGGCAGGGGTGTCGCGAGCCGACCTGCTGGTGGGCGCCGACGGGCTCCGGAGCGTCGTCCGGCGGTCCCTCTGGCCCGGCCATCGCGCACCCCGCTACGCCGGATACACGGCCTGGCGCCTGATCGTCGATACGGGGGGTCATCCGTCGGCGGCCGGCGAGACCTGGGGACGCGGCCAGCGAGCGGGAATCGTGCCACTCGCCGACGGCAGCACCTACTTCTTCGGCGCCGCGAACGCTCCCGAGGGGCAGCGCAGCCCTGACGGCGAGCTGGCGGAGATGCGGCGGCGTTTCAACGGCTGGCACGCGCCGATCCCCGCACTCCTCGCCGCCGCCTCCGAGGACGCGGTGATGCGTCATGACATCTACGAACTGCCGCCGTTGCGCACCTTCGTCCATGGCCGCGCCGCACTGCTCGGCGACGCCGCGCACGCCATGACCCCGGACCTCGGGCAGGGCGCCAACCAGGCTCTGGAGGACGCCGTCACGCTGGCCGCGATGCTCGCCGCGCATCGGGACGTGGAACCCGCTCTCACCGCCTATGACCGGCAGCGTCGCGCCCGCACGCAGATGATCGCCCGCCGGTCCCGTCTCATCGGAACGGTCGCGCAATGGAGTTGGCAGCCCGCCGCCATCCTGCGGGACCGGGTCCTGCGGCTGAGCCCGTCCTCTTCCCTACTAACGGCGCTGGCTCCCGCACTTACCTGGCAACCCCCGACTCTGGAACCCGCGAACCGTCCCTCGTGAAGAGCCGGTACCACGCCCGCCACGAGTTGGCACGGCGAGTTGGCACGGCGACCGCGCCACGGCACAGGCATCGCGCCGAGCACACGCATCGGGCACACGCATCGGGCATCGCGCGAGGTACGTAGATCACGCCCACACGGATCGCGCAGGCACACAGGAATCGCTGGGCACCGGAATCGCGCGGGCGCACAGAGAACGCAGGGCACGGATCGCGCCGGGCGCAGCATCACGCGCGGCGGCGGACGGGGTCCGTCCGTCGGGTCAGCTCCGGCGCCGCCGCCCGCGGTAGCCGCGACGGGCAGGAGCAGCCTCTCGGTGGCCGGCGGCTCCGGAGGATTCCTGCCGGGCGTCCCCGCGGTCGGAGGCGCGATCCGGCGCCACCGCCGCGCCACCGGCGTTCTGGCGCGAGTCCGCGGCGGCGTCCGGAGCCGGAGCAGCGGTAGTGGAATCACCCGTCCCGGCGTCTCGGGCGTCACCGGCCGCTCCGGGCATGTCGGCACCCGTGACGAGCTCGGTGACCGGCGCCCTTCGCCGCTTCCGGACGGCCGGCCCCTCGCCACGCGGCGACTTCCCACCGGCACGACCGGCGGGACCGGTCTGCGCGACGCGAGCATCCGCTGCCAGTCGCTGACGGCGGGACCACATGCCGAAGTGCGCGGACAGCAGCAGGAGCACCAACGCGGCCGCGATGCTCTGACCCCACTTGATCGGAGTGGTCGCGGCGACGTTGTCCGCCCGCACCTGCTTGGTGTTCGGAGCGGCGATCTGCGGATCCGGCGTCGGGTACTGGAATCCCGCCCCCGAGCCATTTGGACCCAACGACGGAAGGTTGAACGGCGAGTTGCTGTTCAGCGACGGTGTCGGGACGCCGCCGGTGCCCGTGCCGCTGGGCAGGGTCGGGCCCGCCCCCGCCGGAACCGTCGTGTCCCCGCCGGACTTCGGCGTCTTGCCCGGCGTCGTCTTGTGATGCTTCGACTTGGGCTTCGGCGACGCCGACCGGGCGTTCACCGAGAACCCGCTCGTGTCGTACGTACAGGTGGTGAGGTTACCGATCACCTTCAGGACGAAGTATCCGTCCTCCTGAACAGTCACGTCTCCCGAGATGGTGCCGTCGTGAGTGGTCGGGCCTACCTGCTGGTCGAGACCGGGCCCGGAAATCTGAAGGTGGGCACCGGCGAGCATGCCGCTGACCTTGGCGCTGACGTGGACGCTCGACCCGGCGGTGATCGTGCCGGCGGGAGGAGTGATCGAAGCACTCGCCAACCCGTACCAACACGAGTCCTCAGCGTGCACGGGGCCGCTCTCGCCGACCGCGATGGCGGCTGCGGTCAGCGGAGTCATCAGGGCGACTGCGGCGGCCTTGGCGACCTTCCTCACGACGTCGTCCCTTCCTCGACAACTCTTCCGTCGCACCGGCTCGGAACACCGGCGGCAACGCTCATCCCTTGATCGAAACGCCCTGACGGGAAGAACGTCACGGTCGTTCCGAGTGACTCTAGGGGTTTCTGAAGCCGATGGTGGTAATTGTTCGCAGCAGCTTATCGGACACTATCTCCAATAGAGTCACAGATCCATACCAATGCCCCACCTTGCGTGGGGCATTGGTATGCATCCCATGTGACGGATCAACGAGCCAAGCCGCCTCCGGTCACGCCCTCCCCCGTCGGATCAGGTTTCGGCACGCCACCGCCGTCCACCGGGCCGGCGCGGGCCCGGGCGGTGGCGGTCAGCCGGCCCAATCGCGGCAGCGACCGGACCTGGGAAGTGACGACGACGTCCGCGACCGAGCCGCGGACCTCACACTGGTGGAGCCGCGCCTGAGAATCGCGCGCCACTCGTGCCGCGAGCAGGCAGGCACGCTCGGATCCTTCGGCCACGTGTGCGGCCGCGGCGAGAGCCGCGAGATCTGCGGCGGCATGCGCACGATGCCGAGCGGCGCGCGCTCCGCCCACGACCATCGCCATCGCGGCCACCGTCCAGACGGCCCCGATCAGCGCGACCGTCCACACCGTGCCCGAACCTCGGTCTCCGGGTTCCGTTTCCACGGACCGGCATGCGCTCTCGATCGTCCTCCACGTCACCCCCGCCAATGCCGACGCCATTTCCCGTAGCACCTCCGCTCCCCCCGGCCCCCTCCACCCCGTCCCTCTCCGCCGAGTCCCTCCTCCGCCCCGTCTCTCTCCGCCCCGTGCCTCTCCGCCCCGTGCCTCTCCGCCCCGTGCCTCTCCGCCCCGTGCCTCTCCGCCTCCCCGTCCCTTCCGCCTCCCCATCGCTCGCCGACCTCCCATCCCTCTCCGACCTTCCGCGGGTCACCGGTCAGCTCGATCGCAACGATCCGGTAGCCGACCTCGCGGGCGGCACGCGCGGCGTCGGCGACCGGGACGGGCGTTTCCTCCAGACTTCCGATGCCTCAGCCGTGGGCGGCCGTCGTCTGGGTGCCTCCTTCCGGCTCGGTGGCGGCGGCGGCTTGGGCTCGCAGCTTCAGGGGTGGGAAGAGGCTCCGCACCGGAGGGCTCACCGTGGCCCGTACGACCACACGGGTGATGCGGGAGTCCCGATGGATCCAGACGCTCGCGCCTGAAGGAGCCGCGCTCCGAGCGGCGGCCCGGACCTCGCTCATCGGCTCTCCTCGGGCGGCGGCACGGGCACCGGCTCTCGCGGCGTCCACGCATGCGACCTGGGCCGCCGCGGCACTCACCCCCCACATCGCGGTCGCGAGGATGAGGACGAGCGCCGGGAAGGCGACCGCCGTCTCGGCGGTCACCGATCCTCGGTCACGATCGGGCGCGACGAGGCCGCATCGCCCTACCGGACCACCGGGCGGTGCGGTGCGGGCCGTGCGGCCCGCATCCACCGTGCCCGCTCGGTGTCGGATCGGTGGCCCGCCTGGACCACCAGAGCCTCCAGCGACCGCCGCAGCCGAAATCCGGGCACCTGTCGGCGCATCGTTCCCTACGCCCTCTCGTACGGCAACGGCCGGACCGGACTCGGCGACACGCCCGCGCCCCATCGCGGCACTCCCGGATCCGATCACCGCCCCCACTCCGATGAGCGTGAGGCCCGAAGGCACGCGTGCGACCCGTCCCGCCGATCATCGCTCCGCATGGCAGTCGGTCAACCCACGAGAGTGAGTGCCCGATGGATGATCGTTAAGAGCATTCGCCGGACTTCTGGGCTGGTCACGATCTTGAACAACAGGCCGGCGAAAGCGGCGGCCGCCACCGTGCCAACGGCGTATTCGGCGGTGGACATGCCGTCGTCGCTCCCACGGCTACGCCAACGGCGACTCAGCGTAGAGATCGTGCGCATGTGATCCTCCTGTTCAGGTGACGGACGCGAGAACGTCCCGGCATCAGCCTTACGGAACGCCCAGAGACCGACCATCCCCGAACAACGTTCTGTGGAGAACTTGCACCAGTGTCGGCGGCGAGCCCGCACTTCTGTTCCGCCGGGAGGACCGCGTCTACTCCGTCGACACGGTGCAGATCACGCACGGCCTGATCACCGCATTTCGCAGGGTCCTCAACCCGGAAAAAATCACGCACTTCTGAGCCGTCACACCCGTGTGGCCTGGCTCGTCTCCCTGATGACAACCTGGAACGAGACCACTGAAAGGGACATCACCATGGCCCGGCCGGGCGACGACGCCCCGGCGGTCGTGGCGGTGGAATCAACCTGCCGGCCCCACGATGACGGGTCGATGTGAGTTCCACGTCCGGATGACCTGTGCGCTCGAACTCGAAGACGCCGCCATGAGAGGAACGCCATGCAAGCCGTCACTGTCCGAGACCGCGCCGCCGGTGTCGGCGGACTCTCCCTGGCGGAAATGCCGTACCCGCATGCCGCCGAGAACGACGTCATCGTGCGGGTGCATACCGCGGGGTTCACCCCCGGAGAGCTCGACTGGCCGGGTACGTGGACCGATCGCGCCGGCCGTGACCGGACGCCGAGCGTTCCCGGACATGAGCTGTCGGGTGTCGTCGCCGCGCTGGGTTATGGAACCACCGGTCTTAGCGTCGGCCAGCGGGTGTTCGGACTGGCCGACTGGACCCGCAACGGCTCACTGGCCGAGTACGCCGCGGTGGAGGCCCGCAATCTTGCCCCGCTTCCGGCGGACGTCGACCACACCGTGGCCGCCGCACTGCCGATCTCGGGGCTGACCGCGTGGCAGGGCCTGTTCGACCACGGCCGCCTCGCGACAGGCCAGACCGTCCTGATCCACGGTGCCGCGGGGGGTGTGGGTTCGATCGCGGTGCAGCTCGCACGCGAGGTGGGAGCCGTGGTGATCGGCACAGGCCGGGCCGCCGACAGGGAAACCGCACTCGGTCTCGGCGTGGATCTCTTCCTCGACCTGCAGGCCGATCAACTGGAAGATGCCGGTGAGGTCGACGTGGTGTTCGACGTGATCGGCGGCGAGATCCTCGACCGCTCGGCCGCGCTGGTGCGCGCCGGCGGCACGCTCGTCACCGTCGCCACTCCACCCACGGTCCAACCCAAGGTCGGGCAGGCGATCTTCTTCGTCGTCGAACCCGATCGCGCCCGGCTCGCGGACCTCGCCCAGCGGGTACGGGACGGACGGCTCAAGCCGATCGTCGGGGCCGTGCTGACGCTCCCCGAAGCGCCCTACGCGTTCGCCCCCGACCAGCGCACCCCCGGCAAAACGATCATCCGGGTCATCGAAGACCGAGGAGGGGAACAATCATGATCGGAATACGGCTTGCCTGCGGCTTCCTGGCTGCCGGCATGGTGGCTACGGCCACCGCATGCGCCCCCGCAGCACAGCGTGCGACCGGCAGGGTGGCCGCTGTTGCCACGATTTCGAACCAACCGTCCGAGACGCTGTCGCCTCTGTTCGAACAGAGGCTTCCGAATGTCAAGGGCAAGACGTTCACCTCAGCGATCGTGGACTTCCCGCCCAACGCGCGCGCGGTGCCGCATCGGCACGGCGCAGCGTTCGTTTACGCCTACGTGCTCCAGGGCACTGTGCGCAGCCGACTCGCCGGCAAGCCAGTACGTACGTACCACCAAGGACAGAACTGGGTCGAGCAGCCCGGCGCCCACCACCTGCTCACGGAGAACACCAGCCCGACGAAGCCGGCGAAGCTGCTGGTCATCTTCATCTCCAACACCGGAGACAAGCTCAAGGTCAATGATCCGCCACGGTAGGACATCGGCTGCACCAGGGCTTGTGCCCAGCCCAGAGACGAGAGTGTTCGGATCATCAATTTGGGCAGTCGTGCGGCGACGAGCCCGCTCCCGAACATGGTGGACTACTCGGCCGCGAAGGCCGCCGTGGTCAACATGACCACCGGGCTGGCCCGTCACCTTGCCGGCTCGGGGATCACGGCGAACACCGTGAGCCCCGGTGTGATCGTCACCGCGGGCATGCGGCGGATGTTCGAGGACCGCGCGGCGGCGCAGGGCCGACCCGCGCCGTGGAACGAGTTGGAGCCGCAGGTGCTGGCCGAGTACGCGCCGAACCCCAGCGGACGGCTCGGCACCGCGGACGATGTCGCAGCCGCGGTGGCCTTTTTGGCCAGTCCGCTGGCCGGTTACATCAACGGCATCGACCTGCGCGTCGACGGCGGAATCACCCCGGTGCCGTAGGCGCGATCACCAAGCGAGATGGCACGTCAGCCGACACGCTGATCGCCGCTGCGCGTTCCCCTGTACCGGGCTGTGTACGTCAGTCCGGCAGGCGAGCGGACCGCCTCGTGGTGGGCGAGGTGCGCGGCGCCGAGGTCGTCGGCCTGCTGGCCGCGCTCAGCAACGGACGTGAGGGCGGCTGCGCCACCTTGGACGCCGCCCCCGCCGACGTACCCGGCCGGCTCAGGGGACGAGCAACGTGGCCGCGATACCGGCGACGGCGGGGACGATGCCCAGCAGGATGAATGCCGGCAAGAAGCACAGACCGAGCGGGGCGACCGCCCGGACCCCTGCGGCCCTCGCTCGTTTCGCGGCGGCCACCCGTGCGACGCGCCGCTGGTCACGCGCCAGACGGGCGAGAGTGGCAGCGAGGGGTGCGCCCCCGGACGCGGCGCGGGCCGCCGCGCGGCCCAGAGACGCCAGCACGGGGTCCTGGGCGAGCGCCAGCCACTCCGCGGCGGGGTCCGCGCCGAGTCGGATACGGGCGGCCACGCGGGCCAGTTCGGCGCCGAGCGGTCCGCCGACCGCATCGGCCACGGCCTCGACCGACTCGTGCCACGCGCCGCCGCCGCGAAGGCACGCCGCCAGTAGATCGATCGCGATGGGCAGTTCGGCGACGACGCGACCTCGGCGTTCGCGAGCCGCCTTCGGCTCCAGCCGCGCGAGGAAGCGCATGAGTCCCACCGCGACCAGGACGCCCGCCACCCAGCCCACCGGACCTCCCAGCAGCAGCGCGCAGGCGATGCCCGCCAACACGCTCACCCCGGGCATGAGGCGATCATTTCTCCGCCCTTCGCTCGTGTCCGACCGGCCCTCGGCCGATCTCCCACGGCCGCCGACGGCCGCCGAGCCCTCCTCCAGGCTCCCTGTGCGGCCCGCGACCGTCCCGGAACGGGCCCGGGGCGACCGATGAGAGCGACGTGTGCTGGGTCCACGAGAACGGCTCATGGTCGCGCCCGCGGGGCTCACAAGCGGCCATGAGCGGCTCTCGGTCCGCGTCGCCTCGGCCGCTGTCGCGACGGGCCGACGCTCATCCGCGAACAGCCTGCCGAGTCGCTTACCCGCCGGATCGCCCGAGACGGCGATGAAACCCGCGAGGCCGGCGCAGCCGATGACGGTCAGCTCGAGGAACATCAATGATCCCTTCTCACAGTTCGGGTGAGCGAGCCGGGCAGAGCCGCACGCGGGCTCCGTCTGCGGGGCGAACTCCATCGCGTCACCGGATGTCCTCGGCGGCGGCGGCCAGGCGCCTGGTCCACCAGAGGCCGAGCATGTCCAGCGCGACGCCGAGCCCGAGGCACAGCGCTCCGGGGATCGTGCCGAACAGGAAGGCGAACGGTCGGGCGCCCAGAGCGACGGCCATGAGCAGGCCGAGGAGGGGCAGCCCGGCGAGCAGCCGGGCCGTCGCACGCGGGCCGGCGAGCTGGAGGGCGACCTCCTCCCGGTGTTCCTGCTCGTCGCGGAGCGCCGCGGCGAGACCGTCGATCACACGGGCGAGCATCCCGCCGCGGTCGACCCCGATGCGCCAGCAGCCGGCGAGCAGGCGGAGTCCCTCGCAGCCAGGCGTCTCGGCCGCTCGTTCGAGGCGCGCGGCGACGTCGTCACCCGACCGGGCGGCGTCCACGACGGATCCGAGCCGGGGAAGGGACAGGCCCTCGGCGGCACCGGACAGCGCGGCGCCGGGTGGGCGTCCGGCCGCGAGTTCGGCCGCGATCCCGTCGCACAGCTCGACGATCGCGGCCCGCCGTGCCGCGAGGTCGCGTCGCCCGCCGGAGAGCACCCCGCGTAGGCGGAGCATCCGGTCGATCAGGCGGGGACCGGAGGCCCGCTCGGACGCCGCCCCGGACCGCGTCGGCATGATCGAGGTCAGCCGGAGCGCGGCCGGCGGGGGCAGCGACAGGATCCAGACGCCGGCGGACACGCACGCCACGGCCAGGAGGACGATCACGGCGGTGGACCGCCGAGCCGGGCGGCCAGGGCCGGGGCGCCAGGGCCCTCGTGGATCGCGCTGTCGGCCCCGTAGGAGACGGCCGGGACCACCTCCACGAGGCCGTCCGGGCGCCGGTGGAGCACGCAGATCTCGGCCACCCGGCGCCGCCCGCCGGGCGCCTCGCGGACGAGGTGGACGACGACGTCGAGGGCCGCGGCGAGCTGGCTGTGCACGGCCTCCCGGCTCAGCCCGGCCGCGCACGCGAGGGCCTCGAGCCGGGCGGGTACGTCGGCTGGGGCGTTGGCGTGCAGGGTGGCGCAGCCCCCCTCATGCCCCGTGTTGAGCGCGGCCAGCAGGTCGACGACCTCGGCGCCGCGCACTTCGCCCACCACGAGGCGGTCCGGTCGCATCCGCAAGGCCTGGCGAACGAGGTCGTGGAGGGTGACGCCGCCGGCTCCCTCGATGTTCGGCGGGCGGGTCTCCAGGCCCACGACGTGCGGATGCGCGGGCCGCAGCTCCGCGGAGTCCTCCACCAGGACCAGGCGCTCGCCCGGATCGGCCAGCGACAGCAGCGCCGACAGGATCGTCGTCTTCCCAGTGCCCGTGCCGCCGGTGACGAGGAAGGCCAGTCGAGCGGTGACCAGGGCGTCCAGCAGGTGGGCTCCTTCCGGAGGGACGGCCCCGGCGGAGACGAGCTCGGCGAGCGTGAAGGCCCGGCGCCTCGGCAGGCGCAGTGACAGTGTGGTGCCCCCGGAGGCGATCGGCGGCAGCACCGCGTGCAGCCGGATCCCGCCGGGCAGCCGGGCGTCGGCGTACGGGGCGGTGTCGTCGAGCCGTCGGCCGGCCGCGGCGGCGAGCCGCTGGGCCAGTCGGCGCACCGCGGCGTCATCGGGGAATCGCACGCGGGTAAGGCGCAGACCCGCACCGGTGTCGACCCAGACCTCGCCCGGGCCGTTGACCAGGACGTCGGTCACCTCGGGGGCGCGGAGCAGGGGCTCGAGAGGGCCCGCGCCCACCAGGTCGGCCCGGACCTCGTCGGCGAGGGACAGCACCTCCGTGTCGCCGAGCATCCGCTCCTCCGCTCTCAGCGCCGCCGCCACGTGCGCGGCGGTCGGAGCCACGCCTGTCCCGACGAGCCGACCGCGGACGGCCTCGGTCAGATCGCTCATGACGCCCTTCCTTTCGTGATCGCTGTGCGGGCCGGTCGAGGCCGGGCGGCCCGAAGGCGCGGGTCCCGGCCGGGAAGACCTAGGGCCGGCCCGCTCCGAGACAGCGGGAGCGGCCGATGAGACGCGGCCGGGACTGGGCGTCGCCGGCGGCCACCGCCCGTGTCCGCGGCGGGCGGGTCCCAGCCGGCCGCGTCGGCCGGCCGTCGGTGAAGCGCCGCGCAGCGGTCACCCGGTCGCCGCCGATGCAGGCCGTCTGCACGTCGCCGCCGAAGCAGGCCGTCTGCACGTCGCCGCCGCAGGCGGGCAAGGCGCCGAGGTGCCGCCCCGGGGTCGGCGGCGCCCATCAGCGGACCTCTCCGCGCAGCGGCCGGTCGTGCGCCAGGTCGGTGAGGAACCGGCGGCAGAAGTCATCGAGCGCTCCGCCCCTCCCCAGACGGTCGCCCCGCTCGATCGCGCTCGCCAGTCGCCGGTCCGTGGACACCACGCCGGCCAGGGACAGGCGCAGCGACTCGGCGATGACGGCAGGCTTCAGACCGCCGGGCGCGGGACCGCGGACGACGACCCGAAGGTCGCGTGAGTAGGCGCGGACCAGCCCGGCGACCCGGTCGGCCGCGACGGTGGCGCGCACCTCCGCGGGGACGACGAGCAGCGTGGTGTCGGCGGAGGCCAGGACCTCCGCACTCGCGTCGGTGACCTGCCGGGGCAGATCCGCGACCACCAGGTCGTAGCCGCGGACCGCCGCGTCGAGCACCGATCGCATCGTCTCGGCCGAGACCGGCTCGGCCGCCCCGCGATGCCACGAGAGCACGGCCAGCCCGTCGCGCGCCGGCAGGGAGTCGTGGAGCGCGGCGGTGCTCAATCGCCCCTGCCGGTCGGCGTAGTCGGACCACCTGGCCCCGGGCGTCCCCTCCGCGCCCAGGACCAGGTCGATGCCGCCGCCGAGCGGATCACCGTCGAGGAGCAGCGTGCGAAGGCGGCACCGCGCGGCGACGCCGGCCAGTGCCGCGGCCAGGACGCTCGCACCCGCCCCGCCGCGCCCGCCCAGGACGCCGACCACGGCCGCCCGCCCGCCGGCCGGCTCCGAGGCCGCCGCCATCTGGTCGACCAGCCAGGTCTCGGCCTCGGGCAGGGCCACCACCTGCTGCGCCCCGATGTCCACGGCGAACCGGTAGACGTCGTCGCCGTCGGTCTCGACCATGGTGAGGATCACGCCCGGCCGCCGCTCTGGCGACGACCGGGCCAGGTGCGCGGCTAAGTCGGCGCCGACCACGATGAGCGCGGCGTCGCGCCAGGCGGCCCGGGCGCCTGCCGGGTCGGCGGCGAGCCGCGTCTCGACGTCCGCCGCCGCGGCCAGGCGCAGCAGGTCGTCGACGAGCACGGAATCGGCAGAGGCGATCAGCACGATGGCGGACATGGCATCTCCTCGCTTTCGCGAGGTCAACGATGCGCCCGTGACTGTCGACGCCGAAAGGACCCCTCCCCGACCTGTGGATAACTCCGTCGCCGAGGGCTCCGGCAGGAGACGAAATGGCTGGGGATACGAGACGACCCCCGCCGGGGGGGAGAGCGGGGGTCGCCGGACGGTCCGGCTCCGGGGGGGTAGAGCCGGTCCCGTTTCCCGGGAGGTCTCGAAGGTCAAGTCGCGGCCAGGCACTCGTCAGCGGACGTTAAACCCGGCAGCCCCCAGTGTATGCAGATTCAACATAATGTCGCCCGATCACTCGGTGTTCCGTCGAAGTGGCGACCAATTCGTGATCATTGGCCGACCGCCCATAACGGGAGTATTCGGGCGTTTCCTACGTGGGGGGTACGTCGAGAACGCCTTCCGCGAGTGGCTGCAGCGTAGCGGAAGCAGGCGAGATCGTTCTGCGCTCGGGCACGCTTGATTGATACAGAGGTAGATCACACTGCGTGATCTTTTTCCTGTCGCCGACGCGATGCCCAACACCGCGGCCAATGTCGCATTTACGAAGTCGATCTCTTGCGCGGGTTCACCGTTCTGCCCTCGGAGATCTTCCCGCCCACCTCGGCTCGGCGAATCGAGGGCTTGCCAACTGGGCTAATTCGGCGTAGACAGGTTGCACGGACTAAGTGTCCGAGCACGGCAGCCGGGCACCCACGCGCGACCAGCCGCGGGAGGCGCGTCGAGACGGGCTTGACCCGATCCGACGATCAGAGGTGCACGCTTGGTAACCCGGTGTGACGTGTCGGCGACGGCGTTCCTCCGGGAGCGCCGTTCGCTTTGCGCCGATCCGTTCGCTCTGCGTCACCCCGTTCATCCCCGTGCCGCCTCGCCGATACCGATTACGGGCCGTCCACCGACCCGTCGGCGCCCGCACATGGGTTACCCGAGCGCCTGAACACTCTCACCCGGCAACGGCTCGGAGACCACCTCTTGCGTCCTGACACGGCCTTGACAGAGGGTCGGCTCCGAGCCTCCTCATACCTTCTCCGACGAGAAGAAAAGGGCACCGAGCCCCCAAAAGCGGACGGCCGCGCGCCGTGGTCTTCGCCTCGGTGTGCGTCGTGCCGTCCATGGCCGGCCACGACATGTGTGCCGGTCGGCCCAGTCCTCGGCCTCCCGCCGGCCGGAGCACCGTCCCGTGCCCGTCGACCGCAAGACGTCACCCGTGCCCCGCCGACCGCAGAGCACCATCTCAACCGCGAGGCACCGTCTCGTACAGCCAGGCGCCGTCTCCGGCCCCGAGTCGTCTTCGACCGCGAGGCACTGGCTCAACCACGCGCCACCATCTCGGACCGCAAGGCACCATCTCGTACGGCCAGGCGCCGTCTCCGGCCCCGAGTCGTCTTCGACCGCGAGGCACTGGCTCAACCACGCGCCACCATCTCGGACCGCGAGGCACCGTCTCCGACCCGAAGCGCTTCTCAACCAGGCGACGCCGTCTCCGGCCGCGAGGTGCCGTCTCGTACCGCGCGGAACGCCTCAGCCGCGCTGGAACGCCTCGCAGACCGCGAGCGCGTCGCGTGCGCCCAGTTCGATGGCCTCGGCGCAGTGGCGCACCCAGCCTGCGACGCCGTCCGGAGTGCCCGCCGTATAGCCGCGCAGGGCAACCCCGTACGTGTCCCGGAGCTCAAGATGCCCGACCTCCGGGGCGGTCAGCGACTTGGGATCGAGGCCCCGGTCGACCAGGGTCAGCCGCGCCGCCGCCCGGGCCACGATGCCGTCGCCCCAGCCGAACGGCCGCAGCGCCAGCAGCTCGCCGTGCACGATCGCGGCGACGACGACGGCCGGCGCGTCCGTCGGGGCGGTCAGCAGGTCGCTGAGCACGTCAAGGCGCGCGGCGACCTCCTTGGCCGACGGCGGCGGGCCGAGTTCGAGGGGGTCGGCGGCGTCGTCGTCCGGGCGTGGCCGGCCCAGCGCCTCGGGGGCGACGGCGTCCGCGGCAGCCAGGGCGTGCAGCCGCGCGAGCGCCTGGCGCGGGGCCTTCCGCCAGGTGTCCGCGAGCGATCCGAGCTCGGCCGACACCCGCAGCGCGCCCTGCACGACCGGATCGTTCGACAGGCCGCCGCGAATCTCCTCCAGAGGCGCCGAGACGCCTTCGAGGGCGGCCGAGGCCCGGGCGCCGCGCAGCGCCGACTCCGCGGAGACCTCGGCGCTGCGCCGCCGCAGGATCCGGTGGCCGAGCAACCGGTCGACGGCCTCCCGGGTCCGCGCGACGGCCTCGGGCACGTCGGGCAGGGTCGCGACGTTGGCAAACGCATCGCTCATCGGACGCGCGGCGTTCGAAGGTCGCCCGGCGCCGGGCCGGTGCGGGAACGCCGCTTCCTCCTTGAAACCATCAGTGGCCGAAACACGGTACGGCGCGGGGCGGGACGCGGCGCGATCCCGCGGCGGGCGGAGACGGCACCATCGCATGACCCTACGCGGCGCGCGCCCCTTGTAACGACACGTACGAAGCTGGTGAAGTTGGCATGGACCTACCTGACCTTCTGCTCGATGGAGGAGCGCCGTGACGCAGGAAACCCCACACGAGACCCTCTCCAATCTTCTCCAGGAGAGCCGGCGGTTCGCTCCCCCCGCAGATCTCGCCGAGGCGGCGAACGTCACCTCGGCGGCGTACGAGGAGGCGACGGCGGACCGGCTGGCGTTCTGGGAGAAGCAGGCGAAGCGCCTGCACTGGAACACCGAGTGGGACACCGTGCTGGACTGGTCGAATCCGCCGTTCGCCAAGTGGTTCGTCGGCGGGAAGCTGAACGCGGCGTACAACTGCGTCGACCGGCATGTCGAGGCGGGTCTCGGCGACCGGGTCGCTTACCACTGGGAGGGCGAGCCCGGCGACACCCGCACGATCACGTACGCGGATCTGCAGCGCGAGGTGTCCAAGGCGGCGAACGCCCTGCTCGAGCTCGGTGTCCAGAAGGGCGACCGGGTCGCGATCTACATGCCGATGATCCCCGAGACGGTGTTCGCGATGCTGGCCTGTGCCCGCGTCGGCGCGCCGCACACGGTGGTCTTCGGCGGGTTCTCCGCCGACGCGCTGCGCGGCCGCATCGAGGATTGCGACGCGCACGTCGTGATCACCGCGGACGGCGGCTACCGGCGGGGCGCGCCGAGCGCGCTCAAGCCGAACGTCGACGAGGCCATCGCGGGCATCGACCACGTACGGAACGTCCTCGTCGTACGCCGCACCGGCCAGGACGTGGCCTGGACGGAAGGCCGCGACGTCTGGTGGCACGACCTCGTGGACCGGCAGAGCGAGGAGCACGAGGCGGAGCCGCACGACGCGGAGCACCCGCTGTACGTCATGTACACCTCGGGCACCACCGCCAAGCCGAAGGGCATCCTGCACACCACCGGTGGCTACCTCACGCAGGTCTCCTGGACCCACCACGCGGTGTTCGACCTGAAGCCGGAGAGCGACGTCTTCTGGACCGCGGCCGACATCGGCTGGGTGACCGGCCACTCGTACATCGTCTACGGCCCGCTGTCCAACGGCGCGACCAGCGTCATGTACGAGGGGACGCCCGACACCCCGCACAAGGGCCGCTGGTGGGAGACCGTCGCCAAGTACAAGGTGTCGATCCTCTACTGCGCGCCGACCGCGATCCGCACGTTCATGAAGTGGGGCGAGGACATCCCCGCCCAGCACGACCTGTCGTCGCTACGGCTGCTCGGCTCGGTCGGCGAGCCGATCAACCCGGAGGCGTACGTCTGGTACCGCCGGAACATCGGCGGCGACCGTACGCCGGTGGTGGATACCTGGTGGCAGACCGAGACCGGCGCCATCATGATCAGCCCGCTGCCGGGCGTGACGCACGGCAAGCCCGGCGCGGCGATGCGGCCGTTGCCCGGCATCGAGGCCGACATCGTCGACGACCAGGGCAAGCCGGTGCCGAACGGCGGCGGGGGCTTCCTCGTCGTCAAGGAGCCGTGGCCGTCGATGCTGCGCACGATCTGGGGCGACGACGAGCGGTACATCAAGACGTACTGGTCGCGCTTCGACAAGCTGTACTTCGCCGGCGACGGCGCGAAGAAGGACGACGACGGCGACTTCTGGCTGCTCGGCCGGGTGGACGACGTCATGCTCGTCTCCGGCCACAACATCTCGACCACCGAGGTCGAGTCGGCGCTGGTGTCGAACCCCAAGGTCGCCGAGGCGGCGGTGGTCGGCTCCACCGACCCGGTCACCGGGCAGGCCATCGTCGCGTTCGTCATCCTGCGCGGCGAGACCGTCGACAACGGCGCGGCGCTCGTCGCCGAGCTGCGCGACCACGTCGCCAAGCACCTGGGCGCGATCGCCAAGCCCCGCCAGATCATGATCGTTCCCGAGCTGCCCAAGACGCGGTCCGGGAAGATCATGCGGCGGCTGCTCCGTGACGTCGCCGAGAACCGCTCGCTCGGGGACGTGACCACGCTGACGGACGGCACGGTGATGGACCTCATCAAGGAGAAGATGCCCTCCGCGTCGAGCGACGAGTAACGACGACCGGGCGCGGCCCCGCCCACGCGGGGCCGCGCTCTCTCATTTCCGCCGTACCGCTCCTGGCCGCGGCGGGCGGCGCGCCAGGCGGCGATAAGGGCCCGCCGCCCGAATCGGCCCGCCTCGCCACCGGTAACCTCGGACAGTCCTGTGCCGAGAAGCCGTTCTTTCGCCGGTACCTCTGCGGTTCACTCCTCATCGGCGATTCGGCCTATTCGGATCACGCGCCATCCGAGAGAGTGGCGACCGGCACTGAGAGGAGAAACATGACCGAGGTACGGCCGGACGGGCAGTATCCGAACGGGCAGTATGACGACAAATCACTCGGCGAGCTGGTCGCCATCGCCACGGGCAGTGTGTCACGCCTCGTCAAGTCGGAGATCGAGCTCGCCAAACTGGAGCTGAAGGGCGACGCCAAGAAGGCCGCCCTCGGCGGGACCCTCTTCGCCGTGGCCGGGGTCATCGGCGGCGTCGTCGTCATCCTGCTGTCGATCGCTGCCGCGTACGGCCTGGTCGCAGCCGGTATCTGGCACTGGGCGGCGTTCCTCATCGTGGCGGGCTTCTACGTCCTGCTGGCGGCCGTGCTCATCCTCATCGGCCTGTGGCGGATGAAGAAGATGAGCGGCGCCAAACGGTCCCGGCAGTCCGTGATGGAGGACTTCGCGATGCTGCGGCGGGGCGGCGGCCCGGACGAGACGCCCGCGCTGACCGAATGACGTCCGCCGGCGGGACGGGGTGAGGCCCGCCGGCCGATGAAGAGGGGGCCGGACATGGCCGACGAGTCCGTCGTCCAGATCGATGGTCCATGGCGACACCGGTCGGTGAGCGCGGGAGGGACACGCTTCCACGTCGTCGAGGCCGGGGAGGGCCCGCTCGTCCTGCTGCTGCACGGGTTCCCGCAGTTCTGGTGGTCGTGGCACCGTCAGCTGGTGTCGCTGGCCGGCGCGGGGTTCCGCGCGGCAGCCGTCGACCTGCGCGGATACGGCGGAAGCGACAAACCACCGCGCGGGTACGACCTGATCACGCTGGCCCGGGACGCCGCCGGGCTGGTACGCGCGCTCGGCGCGGCCAGTGCCACCGTCGTCGGGCACGACTGGGGCGGCCTGCTGGCCTGGACGATGGGCGTCTACCAGCCCCGCGTCGTCCAGCGGCTCGCCGTGGTGTCGGCGCCCCACCCGCTGCGCCTGCGTACCGCGATCGCGACGGATCCACGCGGTCAGGGCTGGGCGGCCCGGCACACGCTCGGCTTCCAGCTGCCGATGGGGCCGGAGCGGCTGCTCGTCCGGGACGACGCCGCGCAGGTGGGCCGCCTGCTGCACGCCTGGTCGGCCCCCGGCTGGCCCGACTCCACCGGCGAGCGGCTGTACCGCTCGGCCTTCCAGATCCCCGGAGTCGCGCACTGCGCGCTGGAGTACCACCGCTGGGCGGTGCGCTCGATCGTGCGCCCGGACGGCCTGCGGTACGCCCGCCGGATGCGCGCCCCCATCCGCGTCCCCACGCTGCAGTTGCACGGCTCGCTGGACCGCTGCGTGCTGCCCCGAAGTGCCCAGGGGTCGGGCCGGTACGTCGACGCGCCCTACCGATGGAGGCTCATCGAGGGAGTCGGGCACTTCCCCCACGAGGAACGCCCAGAGGCCTTCGACGCCGAGCTCCTCTCCTGGCTCGCCGACGCCGAACCGGGCCGCCACACGGCCTCCGAGGGCCACCGTCCCGGATGAGGCTCGACGCCGGCCGAGCGATCACGATGAGGACGGACACCGGCAAGGGGGCGTACGCGCGACAATGAGGCGTGCACGATCGGGATGAGGACTGAGACAGGACTAGGGGCATGCGCGATCGCGATGAGGCGGGACGAGCACGCAACGCACGACCCCGGGACGCGTACGGCCGGCCGCTGCCGCACGGCACCGTCGGAGAGGACCGCGTCCCCGACGACTATGCCGCGGAGCCGGCCGAGGCGCTGACGGAGGCACAGCGGCTGCTCGACGCCGACCGCCCCTTCCACGCTCACGAGGTCCTGGAAGCCGCTTGGAAGGCCGCTCCGGGCGCCGAACGCGCCCTGTGGCAGGGTCTGGCCCAGCTGGCCGTCGGATTCACGCACGTACGGCGCGGCAACGCGCGAGGAGCCTCCACGCTGCTGCGCCGCGCCGCCGACCGCATCGCCCCGTACGCCGGGAGCGCGCCGCACGGTATCGCGGTCGCCGAGCTCGCCCGCGCCGCCTACGCGCTGGCCGACCGCATCGAACGCGACGGCCTGGGCGCGGTCACGGACGCGGACCTGGCTCCCCGGCTACGCGTCGCGCCCTAGTCCCCGCAGGCCTCCGTCTGGACGCTCCCGTCCCCAGAGGCCCGTCCAGACCCTCTGTCTGGACGCTCCGTCCCCAGGAGCCCGTCCAGACCCTCCGGCTGGACGCTCCGTCCCGAGAGGCCGGATCCTCCGTCCAGGGCGGCCCCGCCGGGGACTCAGTCCGAGCAGGCTTCCGTTGAGACGCTTCCGCTGGCGTCGACGCCCGCCTGGGCGTCCGGGGCGACCTCGTGGGCCGTCAGGGCGTATCCGGTGTCCTTGTTGTCGAGAGCGGCGGCGAAGACCACGCCGTACACCTTGCCGTTCGGAGCGAGCAGCGGGCCGCCGGAGTTGCCCTGTTCGACCAGCGCGCGGATGGCGAAGATCTCGCGGGTGACCTGGCCGGAGTGGTAGATGTCCGGGCCCTTGGCCTTCTGCTTGGCGCGGATCCGGGCGGCACGCGGGGTGAACTTCTGGTTCTTCGGGAAGCCGGCGACGACGGCGTTGTCGCGGCTCTGCCCGCCCTCGTCGAACTTCAGGGCGGGGAGGCGCAGGCCCGGGACGTCGAGGATGGCGATGTCGCGCTTGTCGTCGTACAGCACGACCTTGGCGCGGTAGTTGCCCTCGCCCAGGGTGTAGACGGTGGGGCCGCTGTCGACGCCCGCGACGACGTGGGCGTTGGTCATCACGCGGCCGGGGGCGTACACGAACCCGGTGCCCTCGATCCGGCGCTGGCAACTGTGCGCCGTCCCCATGACCTTGACGATGCTCTTCTCGGCCGCCTGCAGCTGGGGGGTGTTGAGGATCTTGGTATCCGGCGGCGGCACCTCGGTGATGGGCTCGCCGCCGAGCCCGCCGAACACCTGTGGGAACTCCGTCTTCGAGACGAACCCGCGGAAGGAGGAGAACCAGGTGGTGGCCTGCTGCGGCATGAACGCGTCGACGCCGTGCAGCACCTCGGAGTTCTTCACCTGTTTGCTCAGCCAGACGACCGGGGAGGAGACCACGGCAGTGCCGATGAACCACGCCACGACGAGCAACGCCACACTGCTGACGCACGCCCCGCCGACGGCGTCGACGCTGCGGGCGGACTCCCAGGTGACGCGGCTGCGCAGCGCGGAGCCGACGGAGGAGGCGATCAGCTGCCCCAAGGTCGCGGCCAGGAAGGCGATGACGACGGCGAGCAGCGCCTGTTGCGCGGCGCCGTCGACGACCGCCTTGACCAGCGGTGGGGCGATCAGCATGCCGAGGACGACGCCCCCGACGAAGCCGACGAAGCTGAGCACGCCCACGATGAAGCCCTGCCGGTAACCCGAAATGGCGAACAGCACGACGAGCACCAGCAGGATGAGATCAAGGATGTGATCGCCCAGCACCGGTCAACCGTATAGCGCATCGGGGTCCGAGGACGTCCCCTCCCCGGACCAGTTCAGATTCGCCGATGTACGAACAGAGGACTACTCGCCGCCCGCGAGGTCGATGACCTCGGTGGGAAGGTCCTCGACCCGGGTCGTGTCCCAGGGGCGACCCCAGCCGGCCGTCTCGAGCACCGTGTGAAGAAGGTTGGCGGTGAACCCCCACACCAGCATCCCCCGGACGCGGAACGCCGGGCCGAGATGGCCGGAGGGGGCGCGGACGCGCAGCCGGTTGGCGGGGTCCGTCAGCTCGGACAGCGGGACGCGGGCGACCGACGCGACCTCACGGGGGTCGGCGGCGGCGACGGTGGACGGCTCACGCCACCAGGCGACGACCGGGGTGACGCGATACCTGCTGTACGGGATGTACAGCTCCGGCATGGTCGCCAGGACGGTCACGCCGGTGGCGTCGAGGCCGGTCTCCTCGACGGCCTCACGCACGGCGGCTCCGACCGGCCCGCCGTCGCCGGGGTCGATGCCGCCGCCGGGGAAAGCCGGCTGCCCGGGGTGCTTGCGGAGGGTGTCCGCACGCTGGAGGAGCAGGACGTCGGGGCCGTCGGGCCCCTCACCGAACAGGATGAGCACCGCGGCGGCGCGGGCGCCGTTCGCCGGGGGGCGGAACAGGGTGGGGACCTGCATGCGGGGGGCCGTGGCCGCGAAGTCGCGCAGCCACTCCGGGCAGTCCGTCGCTACGGGGGGTTCGACCGACATCATTGAGGCTTCAACGGAGTCGGCCTCCGGATCCTTCCCGGTCACGAGAAGGGGCCGGACTTGACCAGCTTGCGAGCGGTCTCCTCGTCGGTCGGGCCCTCGCCGTACGACGGGCAGAGCCGGGCGAGCGGGCAGGCCCCGCAGGCCGGGCGCCGGGCGTGGCAGATGCGCCGGCCGTGCCAGATCAGCCGATGGGACAGGATCGTCCAGTCCTTGCGCGGGATCAGCTCCCCGACCTCGTACTCGATCTTCACCGGGTCGGTCTCGGTGGTCCAGCCGAACCGCTTGGTCAGCCGCGAGAAGTGGGTGTCGACCGTGATGCCCGGGACGTCGAAGGCGTTGCCGAGCACGACATTGGCGGTCTTGCGGCCCACGCCGGGCAGCGTCACGAGCTCCTCGAGGGTGTGCGGCACCTCGCCGCCGAAGCGGTCGCACAGCTCGTGACCGAGTTTGAGCAGGCTGTTGGTCTTCGCCCGGAAGAAACCCGTTGACTGAATGATCTTCTCGACGTCCTCGCGGTCGGCCGCCGCGAGATCCGCCGCGGTCGGGTAGCGCGCGAAGAGGGTCGGGGTGACCATGTTGACCCGCTTGTCCGTCGTCTGCGCAGACAAGATCGTCGCAACCAGTAGCTGGAACGGGTCGCCGAAATTCAACTCACAGTGTGCGTCCGGGTACACTTCCGCCAGTTCTCGGTTGATCCGGCGAGCCCGGCGTACCAGGGCGAGACGCGTCTCCGGTTTGCGTGGCACGAACGCAAGGGTAACGGGGGGGTCGACCAAAACTCATCCTGCGATGTACGTCACACTGTGGACGTACGTTAGCGAGGAGGAAACGTGAACGACCGCGACGTGGAGGTTCTGGGACGGGCCCCGCTGTTCGAAGCTCTCGACGAGGAGGGGGCCAAGGCGCTACGCGCCATCGTGTCAGAGGTCCATCTGTCCCGCGGTCAGACCCTCTTCTCCGAAGATCAGGAGGGCGACCGACTCTACGTCGTCCTCGAGGGCAAGATCAAACTGACTCGGACGGCGCCCGACGGCCGGGAGAACCTCCTGAGCGTGCTCGGCCCCAGCGAGATGTTCGGCGAGCTGTCCCTGTTCGACCCGAGGCCGCGCACGGCCAGCGCCATCGCCGTGACCGAGGGGCGCCTGGCCGCGCTGGGCCACAGCGACCTGTGGCCGTTCCTCAAGGGGCACCCGGAGATCAGCATCCACCTGCTGCGGGCCCTCGCCCAGCGGCTGCGCCGGACCAACGAGAACATGGCGGACCTCGTCTTCACCGACGTGCCCGGCCGGGTCGCCAAGGCCCTGCTCGACCTCGCCGAGCGGTTCGGTCAGCCCAGCGAGAGCGGACTGCACGTCCACCACGACCTGACGCAGGAGGAGCTCGCCCAGCTCGTCGGCGCGTCCCGGGAGACGGTGAACAAGGCACTCGCCGACTTCGCCCAGCGCGGCTGGCTGCGGATCGAGGCCCGCGCCGTGCAGGTCCTCGACATCGAGCGCCTCCGCAAGCGCTCGCGCTAGAGCGAGGGCTAGGGCCTGTCCTAGATCGCGCCCCGCTCGGCGAGGTAGTCGAGCTGCGCCTGGACGGCCCATTCGGCGGCCGGCCACAGCGATCGGTCGACGTCGGCGTACACCCGCTCGACGACCTCCCGGGCCGTACGCGCCCCGGCCGTGACCGCGGCCTCGACCTGCTGGAGGCGTTCACGCCGGTGGCCGATGTAGTGGTCGAGCGCGGCGACGGGGTCGTCGAGCTTCGGTCCGTGGCCGGGCAGGATGACGCGGGTCCCCTCGGCCATCGCCCGTAGCCGGTCGAGCGAGCCGAGGTAGTCCCCGAGCCGATGCACCACGGTGGTGCCGTAGCCGAGCACCGTGTCGCCGGTGAGCACGGCCTGGTCGCCCGGCAGCCAGAAGCACAGCGAGTCCGGGCTGTGGCCCGGAGTCTCCATGACCCGCAGCTCCAGCCCGTCCAGCTCGACGACGTCGCCCTCGGCCAGTCCCTCCTCACCCAGCCGCAGTGCCGGGTCGAGGGCCCGGACGGGCAGGGGACGGGAGCCGTCGGCGGCCAGCTC
Organism: Actinoallomurus sp. NPDC050550; assembly: GCF_040655075.1. Lineage (NCBI taxonomy): Bacteria > Bacillati > Actinomycetota > Actinomycetes > Streptosporangiales > Thermomonosporaceae > Actinoallomurus > Actinoallomurus sp. NPDC050550. Next base: position 54,995 of record NZ_JBFAJC010000061.1, read on the forward strand.
GGCGAACCGCCGCGCGCCCTCGGCGTGGTCCGGATGGCCGTGCGTGAGCAGCACGAGGGCCACGCGTCCCGCCTCGGCGGCGACCCGGCGCAGGTGCTCCTCGTGCTCCGGCCCCGGGTCGACGACAATGGACCGCTCGGCGCCCGGTTCGCGCAGCACCCAGGTGTTGGTGCCGTCCAGCGTCATGGGCGAGGGGTTCGGGGCCAGCACGCACCGCGCCCGCTCGGTGCCCATTCCGTCGATGTCCGTCATCGCGCCCCCATCCGTCACGGCCGCGCCCGCTCGGTGCCCATCCCGTCGATGTCGGTCATCGCGTTCCCGTCCGTCACGGCCGCGCCCCCGGGACGTGCCCGTCGAGCTCCGGCGGCAGGATCAGATAGGCGCCGTCATCGGTCACGCGGGTCTCGGGCAGCCGTGGGCGTACGGCCCGTTCGGCGGCCAGCACCCCGGCGACCGAGTCGTACATCGCCAGCTCGGTGAGCGTGACGAAGGTCGGCGGCAGCAGCGCCATCTCGCCGCGCCGGGCGGCCTCCACCCCCTCACGCGGGCGTACCCACGCCACCTGGTCGGACTCGGTGCTCACGTCGCGGGTGCGCTGCCCGGCCGGCAGGGCCGCGGCGAAGAACCGCGTGTCGTAGCGGCGTTCCTCGAACACCGGCGTGATCCAGTGCGCCCAGGGACGCAGCAGGTCGCTGCGCAGGACCAGGCCGCGCTTGTCGAGCAGCGCGGCGAGCGACAGCGAGCGATCGAGCAGGGCCAGGCGGTCCGCCTCCCAGTCGTCGCCGCTGATGTCACCGGCGATCGTGTCCGGGGCGGGCCCGGCGAGGAGGACGCCCGACTCCTCGAACGTCTCACGTACGGCGGCGCACACCAGCTCGCGGGCGAGGGTCTCCCCGGCCCCGAACGCCGCGCCCCACTCCTCCGGTGACGGCCCGGACCAGCCCACCGTACGGTCGCCGTCCCGCGCGTCCACCGAACCGCCGGGGAAGACGTACGCGCCGGGCGCGAACGGCATCGACGTCACCCGGCGCAGCATGTACACCTCGATGCCGCCGTCGAGGGCGTCGCGGAGCAGGACGACCGTCGAGGCGTCCCGTGACACGGCCGGCTCCGCCCGGCCCTCCTCGATGTCGCGCGCGCGTTCGGCCAGCTGATCCGGTAGCCGAAGGCCGGGGACGTCCGCCAACGGAGCCTCCTCGTTCAGGCGTGGGCCGGGACGCCGTCCGCGCAGGACGACGACCCGGGCTTCCAGGCCGAACGCTATTCGACTTCGGCGATCAGTTCGACCTCGACCGGGGCGTTCAGCGGCAGCACCGCCACGCCCACCGCGCTGCGCGCGTGCCGGCCCGCGTCGCCGAACACCTCGGCCAGCAGGTCGCTCGCCCCGTTGATCACCTTCGGCTGGCCGAAGAAATCCGGCGCGCTGGCCACGAAGCCGACGACCTTGACGATGCGGCGCACCCGCGACAGCTCCCCGACCTCGGCCTTGAGCGCGGCGATCGCGTTGAGCGCGGCCGTACGGGCGAGCTCGGCGGCCAGCTCCTCGCTCACCTCGGCGCCGACCTTGCCGGTCGCGGGCAGCTTGCCGTCGACCATGGGCACCTGCCCCGACGTGTAGACCAGGCTCCCGGTCCGGGCGGTCGGGAGGTACGACGCCACCGGCGGCACGACGTCCGGGACCTCCAGCCCGAGTGCCCGTACCCGCTCCTCCGGCGTCGTCACTGCTTCTCCCGCTTGAGGTAGGCCACGAGGTTCTCCGGGTTGGGACCGGGGATGACGGTGACGAGCTCCCACCCGTCCTCACCCCAGTTGTCGAGGATCTGCTTCGTCGCGTGGACGAGCAGCGGAACGGTCGCGTACTCCCACTTCTTCATGGGGTGAACACTAGTGGCGCGCCGATTCGCTAAGCCTGCGCGGGCGGCTCCTCGTGTCGTGCGGGCGGGGCGATGCCCGGCTGCTCCTTGGCCTCCATACCGGCCACGGGCGGCACCTTGTCGGCCGAGTCGATCGACGCCGGCTCGCCGGCCTGCGTGAGCTCCTCTTCGGCCTTGGCGAGGCGCTCGGCCAGGTCGGGCCGGCCCGTGCCCTCGCGCGGCGTCTGGTCGCCGCCGGCCGCGCGGTCGAAGAAGCGCAGCAGCTCGACGGGGAAGGGCATCACGAGGGTGCTGTTCTTCTCGGCCGCGACCTCGACGACCGTCTGGAGGAGGCGCAGCTGGAGGGAGGCGGGGTCCTGGGCCATGACCTCGGCCGCGGCCGCGAGCCGCTTGGACGCCTGGAACTCACCGTCGGCGGCGATGATGCGAGCTCGGCGTTCCCGCTCCGCCTCGGCCTGGCGCGCCATGGACCGCTTCATGCCCTCCGGCAGCGAGACGTCCTTGATCTCAACGCGCTCGATCTTGACGCCCCAGGGCGCCTCGGTCATACCGTCCATGATCTGGCGGAGCTCGGCGTTGATCGATTCGCGGTCGGACAGCAGCTGTTGCATGTCGGCCCGGCCGATGACCGCGCGCAACGACGTCTGGGCCACCTGCGAGATCGCCCAGTTGTAGTTCTGCACGTTGACGATCGCCTTCACGGGGTCGATCACGCGGAAGTAGACGACGGCGTCGACGCGGACGCTGACGTTGTCCTGCGTGATGCCCTCCTGCGCGGGGACCCCCATGGCGACCGTCTGCATGTTGACCTTCGTCATGCGGTCGATCGCGGGGAAGATCAGCGTCAGGCCCGGCGGCCGGAACTGCGGCTGAACCTGCCCCAAGCGGAAGACCACGCCGCGTTCGACCTGCTGAACGACCTTGATCGACGACAGGACGACGAGCAATATCACGAATCCGAGGATTCCTAGGAGCACGAATGCCGCTTCAGCCACGGCGCTCACCTTTCTGACGGCCGATTCCCTCATGTCCGACACTAGTCGTCGGATACCCCGAGGTGTCAGACGTCACTTTCCGGCGCTGCGAACGCGTCGGCGGACGGACGATAACCTCACAAGGGTGAGCGGGAGAGACACCGACTGGGACGGTGTACGACTGCACGTCGTCACCGGCAAAGGCGGCACCGGGAAGACGACGGTGGCCGCCTCCCTCGCGTTGGCGCTGGCCGCGGGCGGCCGGAAAGTCCTGCTTACCGAGGTCGAGGGCCGCCAGGGCATCGCCCAGCTGTTCGACTGCCCACCGCTGCCGTACGAGGAGCGGAAGGTCGCGGTCGCGCCCGACGGCGGCGACGTCTACGCCCTCGCGGTCGATCCCGAAGAGGCGATGCTCGACTACCTCGAGATGTTCTACAACATCAAACGGGCGGGCAAGGCGCTCACCAAACTGGGGCTCATCGACTTCGCGACCGCCATCGCCCCAGGCCTGCGCGACGTCCTGCTGACCGGCAAGGCCAGCGAGGCGGTCCGCCGCCGCGACAAGAGTGGCCGGTTCGTCTACGACGCGGTGGTGATGGACGCGCCGCCGACCGGCCGCATCGGCCGGTTCCTCAACGTCAACGCCGAGGTCGCGGGGCTGGCGAAGGTCGGTCCGATCCGCAACCACGCCGACACCGTCATGAAGGTGATCCGCAGCCCGGAGACCGCGGTCCACTTCGTCACGCTCCTGGAGGAGATGCCGGTCCAGGAGACCCTGGACGGGATCACGGAGCTGCGGGAGACGGGGCTGCCCGTCGGCGGCCTGGTGGTCAACATGGTGCGGCCGCCGCTGCTGGACGTGGAGGACCTCGCCCTGGCCGCCCGCGACGAGCTCGACGTCGAGACGATCCGCATGGGGATCAAGGCGGCCGGCATCGAGGACCGCACCGCCGAGATCGCCGACGCCCTCGCAGTCGAGGCCGCCGACCACGCGCGCCGCACCGCCCTGCAGGAGCGTGAGAAGGCGCGCCTGACCGAAGCCCACGCGCCGCAGTACGAACTGCCGCTGCTCAGCGACGGCATGGACCTCGCCGGCCTGTACGAGCTCGCCGCCGATCTGAGGACGCAAGGAGCAGCGTGAGCGCCGCAGCCGAGAAGGACCCCCCGGCCTTCTGCATCGACGACCTGATCGACGATCCCGAGACGAAGATCATCGTCTGCTGCGGGTCCGGAGGCGTCGGCAAGACCACGACCGCCGCCGCCGTGGGCGTCCGCGCCGCCGAACGCGGCCGGGACGTCGTCGTACTCACCGTCGACCCGGCCCGCCGGCTCGCCCAGGCGCTCGGCCTCACCGAACTGGACAACACCCCGCGCCTCGTCGAAGGCGTCGACGGCGAGCTGTACGCGATGATGCTCGACATGAAGCGCACCTTCGACGAGATCGTCGAGGCGCACGCCGAGCCCGAACGCGCGCAGCAGATCCTGGCCAACCCCTTCTACCAGTCGCTGTCGTCCAGCCTGTCGGGCACGCAGGAGTACATGGCGATGGAGAAGCTGGGCCAGCTGCACCGGTCCGGCGACTGGGACCTCATCGTCGTCGACACGCCGCCGTCCCGATCGGCCCTGGACTTCCTCGACGCGCCGGAGCGGATGGGCCGGTTCCTCGACGGCCGCCTGATCAAGATCCTGATGGCCCCGGCCAAGGCGGGCGGGCGGTTCGGGATGAAGGTCGTGACCGTCGGCTTCGGGATGTTCACCAGCGCGATCACGAAGGTGCTCGGTGGGCAGCTGCTGAAGGACGTCCAGACGTTCGTGCTGGCCTTCGACACGATGTTCGGCGGGTTCCGCGAGCGGGCGGAGCAGACCTACCGCCTGCTGCAGGCACCTGGCACGGCGTTCCTCGTCGTCGCCGCTCCGGAGCCCGACGCGCTGCGCGAGGCGTCGTACTTCGTCGAGCGCCTCGCCGAAGAGCAGATGCCGCTGGCCGGTTTGGTCGTCAACCGCGTGCACCGCTCGGACGCGTCAGAGCTGTCGGCCGTACGCAGCCAGGCCGCCGCGGAGACCCTGAATGACCGCGGGACGCATCCGCTGACCGCCGCGCTGCTGCGCCTGCACGCCGAGCGGATGCAGGTCACCGCGCGGGAGACGCGGCTATGCGAGAGCTTCACCTCATCGCACCCGACGGTGCCCCGGGCCACCGTCGCGGCCATGGCCGAAGACGTGCACGACCTCGAGGGGCTCCGGTGCATCGCGGGAGAGCTCGCGGGTGAACTGAAGGAACCGGCCGCCTAATGGCGGCCCGGTCCGTGTACTGAGCGTCTCTGATTCGCTCAGGGATGTGAGCGAATCGCCTTCGTGCCCTGGTGCTGAACGGCGGGAGCCGTCAACCCTCGTGACACGCCCCTCCGGACGCTGGTCGGTGAGATCTCCTGACCCTACCGAGGGAGGGTGCCCGACGTCGCCTGGGCATCGGGCGTGTGGGTGACAGTCTGCCACATGATCGCTACAGATCGCTAATCCGTCCGATGAACCTGGCCGGCCGGGTGCGGCCAGGCCGTCGATCCGCCGATCAGCTCGCGACGAGCTCCTCGTCCGGGTCCTGCGTCGCCTCGTACTGCTCCTTGGCGGTCTCGAGGAGCTCTCGCCACGATGAGACGTCCGGGCGACGGCGGAGCAGTGCGCGGCGCTCGCGCTCCGTCATGCCACCCCATACGCCGAACTCGATGCGGTTGTCGAGAGCGTCGGCAAGACACTCGGTGCGCACTGGGCAGCCGCGGCAGATCAGCTTGGCCCGATTCTGAGCCGCCCCCTGCACGAACAACGCGTCGGGATCCGCGTTACGGCAGGCGGCGCGGGCGGTCCAATCCGTGATCCACATCTTGGCCCCACTCCCCTTGGGTCGGTTGTCGTTTGCGAGCCCCGGCCGGACGGGCGCGGACGTCAGGCCGCCATACGAAAGCCGTGGGGAGAAACTTACGGAAGAGCGCGGCGCTTCAACAGCCCCCGTAGGGTCCATTCTTGAGATAGCCCCTACGGGCCATAGGAAGGCAACGAACTAGTCATCCCTCTTCACGGGCTGTCCCATATGCACCTCTCGTCCCGCGTAACCTATGTCCCGTGACTCAGAGATCAGATCAGGAACACGCCATCATCAAGCTGCTACGGCTCCTTGGCGCAGCGATCGTGGCCGGGCTTCTGGTCGGTCTCATCGCCCTGCCGGCCGTCGGCAGCGCCGGCATGGCGACCCGGGACGCGGCCGACGGGTTCAAGAACCTCCCGGACGACTTCAACATCCAGCCGCCGCCCGAACGGACCACGGTCTACTCCGCGGACGGCCAGGTGATCGCGCAGTTCTGGCACCACAACCGCGAGTCCGTGAGCCTCGACCACGTCGCGCCGATCATGCAGCAGGCGGTCGTCGCGATCGAGGACTCCCGCTTCTACCAGCACGGTCCCCTCGACATGAAGGGCTCCGTCCGGGCGCTGATCACCAACGCCCAAGAGGGTGGTGTCAAGCAGGGCGGTTCCACGCTGACCCAGCAGTATGTCAAGAACCTGCTGGTCGAGGCCGCGGACACCCCGGCCGAGCTGAACGCCGCCAACGCCCCGAACGTCGGGCGGAAGCTGCGGGAGCTGCGCTACGCCGTCAACATCGAGAAGCGGCTCACCAAGCAGCAGATCCTGCAGGGCTACCTCAACATCGCCTACTTCGGCGCCGGCGCGTACGGCGTCGAGGCGGCGGCCCAGCGCTACTTCAGCAAGGACGCCTCCCAGCTCGCGCTCCCAGAGGCGGCGCTCCTGGCGGGCATCACGAACAGCCCCGTCGCCTACGACCCGACGCTCCACCCGGACCACGCCCTGCAGCGGCGGAACACCGTGCTCTACCGCATGGCCGAGCTGAAGATCATCACCAAGCAGCAGGCCGACCAGGCGGCCGCCACGAAGATCAAGCTGCACCCCAAGCTGCCCAAGAGCGACTGCGTCGCCAGCAAGGCACCGTTCTTCTGCGAGTACGTCAAGACCGAGATCCTCGGCAACCCGGCGTTCGGCAAGACGGCCGCCGACCGTGTGCGGCTGCTCTACCGCGGCGGCCTCACGATCCGCACCACGATCGACATGAAGGCCCAGAAGGCCGCGCAGAGGGCGCTCTCCCAGCGCCCGAGCGACAACAGGACCGCCACGGAGGCGATGGTCAAGCCGGGCACCGGCGAGATCAAGGCGATGGTCGTCAGCAAGACGTACGGCGACAGCATCAAGAACGGCGAGACCACGCTCAACCTCGCCGCCGACTACGCGCACGGCGGCAACCTCGGCTACTCCGCGGGGTCCACCTTCAAAGTCTTCACGCTGGCGGCAGCGCTCGACAAGGGCATCGACGTGGGCACCTCGCTTCCCGCGCCGTACAGCACGACGATCTCGGGCTTCCGCGACTGCAAGGGCAACGGCTCCGGCCCGTGGGACGTGCAGAACGCCGAGAAGTCCAAGGGCAAGACCGCCAACCTGCAGACCGGCACCTGGGAGTCGGTCAACACCTTCTACGCCGAGCTCGAGCAGAGGGTGGGCCTGTGCGACGCCGTCAAGATGGCGGAGAACTTCGGCCTGAAGCGCGCGGACGGCAAACCGCTGAAGCAGGTTCCCTCCCAGGTGCTCGGCGCCAACGAGATCGACGTCACACACCTCGCCGCCGCCTACGCCGGGCTGGCCGCCCGCGGCGACTACTGCACGCCGATCGCGATCACCGACGTGACCGACAGCGCGGGCAAGAAGATCCGGGTACCGAAGTCCAAGTGCTCAACGGCGGTCGACACCGAGACCGCCGATAAGGTCACCAAGATCCTGCAGGGCGTTCTCACCAAGGGCACGGCGGCGGGCATGGGTCTCGGCCGTCCCGCGGCGGGCAAGACCGGCACGTGTGAGAGCTTCACCTGCGCGGTGTTCGCCGGGTACACCCCCGACCTCGCGGCGGCCGTCTGGTACGGCGACCCCGCGGCGCCGTGGGCGCACCGGAACTACGGCGTCTACGGCAAGGACGTCGCACCGATCTGGCGAGCGTCGATGGAAGGCGCGCTGAGCGGGGTGAGCCCGTCGTCGTTTCACACGCCGGTGAACGACTTCGGCAACCTCGACCAGGCGAAGGTTCCGGACGTCCACGGCATGCCCGTTGGCCAGGCCAAGCAGCAGATCGAGAAGGCCGGGTTCACGGTGCAGGTCTCCCCGCGCGCGGTCGACTCGACCCAGCCCGCGAACACCGTCGTGTACACGTCGCCGAGCGCCGGCAGCCAGGTCGACCAGACCACCACCGTGATGCTGTTCGTCAGCAACGGCAACGGCGTCCCCGGCCCCGGCCGGGGCAAGAAGAACGGCAAACCCCGCAAGGGCGGGCCGTTCCCGTTCGGCAACTGACCGAAACAGGAAGGGTCCCGTGCGCGGCGCCCGCCCCGCCCCGGCCCCTCTCGTTTGGTCCCGCCCCCGGCGAGCTGGCGCGTGTCCACACCCCACACCCCCGTGCCCGCGGCGCGGCCCGCGACCAA
>NZ_JBFAJC010000062.1:0-10416 GCF_040655075.1 Actinoallomurus sp. NPDC050550
GGCTCCGGGACGGAAGGGATTCGCCGGTCGTCGTCCGCGCGGTACCACAGGGCCCGGAGGCGCTGCTTGTCACCGCCGCACAGCTCGGCCATGGTCTCGACGGCCGCACAGGGGATCCACGTCTCTCCGCTGAGCCAGCGCCCCCAGGACGAGCGGCTCGCGTAGGTCTTCCCCTCCAGCGCACGGAGGTCGTACCCGGAACGGTCCTTCAGCGCCCGGAGCTCTTCCAGCAGATCTCGGGTGGTTTGGGGGAGATTCGTAGGCAATGGGCGCTGTTGCCGGGTCCGGCTTATGGGTGTATGCGTCATCTGTCGGCGGTCCAATGCTCCCCCTCGACTTGGCCGAAAGCCGATTGTGCCTAGGACGCGGGACGGTACTGTTCGGTTCACAAATTCGGAGCATCCGGACGCAGATCGTAGTCGCCGAGATCGACAAAGCGCGGCTGCGAAGGGAATCCGGATCCGTCGGGATCGGGCAATCCGTTGTCTCATTGTCTCGGGCCTGTCCCGAAACGCGGGCATCTTTGCTGCTCAGAGCTTCGGAGACGCGAGCTCTGTCCCTAGATGGCCGATTCCCATGGTGGAACGGCGGCTTTCTCCCTAACGTGGCCGCTGGCCGAACGCCGAGTCTCCAACAACACTCGCGGAACGGCCGAAGCCCCATCACCATGACGAAGGAGTTCCATGACCGTGTCTCGTAGGCTCCGCATCGGGATCGGCGCCGCCGCGCTGGGTGCCGCCGGCGCGCTGGGCGTCGCCGCGTTCGGCCTGCCCTCCGGTGCCACCACGGCTCACGCCGCCCCGGCGGCCCTCCACGCCGCCGCCCAGCCGGCCGCACAGGACGTTTCGGCCACCGCCGCCGCCCCCATCAGCCGACGCAACGTGATCCTGCGGGCCGAAACCTGGCACCCGCACTCGAAGAACCGGATCCCGTACAGCCAGAAGAGGACGCACGGCGGCTACCGCACGGACTGCTCCGGGTACGTGTCGATGGCGCTCAAGCTGTCCAAGCCGGGGCCCAACACCGTCGCGCTGGCGACGAGGACCTACTCGACGCCCATCAGGATGTCCGCGCTGCTGAGGGGCGACCTGGTCATCGACGCGACGGGCACCAACAAGACCCGCCACGTCGTGATCTTCTACAAGTGGGTCCGGAACTCGAAGGGGAAGATCGTCGGCTACATGGCCTTCGATCAGCACGGCGGGTACGGCACCGACTACCACAAGGTCACGTACGGCCTGAGCAAGGGCAGCCAGTACCACGCGTACCGTCCGAAGAACATCCGCTGACGGTGCGGTGAGGGCAGGGCGGGGGCGCGCGGCGCCCCCGCCCTTTTCCGATGTCAGCGCTTGCGGCCGACGCCGGCGAGCAGCCAGCCCGACGGCGTGCGGTACGGGCGGTCGGGTCGCCAGTCGGGGGCCAGGACCAGGCCGGGCTGGAGGAGCTCGAACCCGTCGAAGAACCCCGTGATCGCCTCTCGTCCGCGCAGCGTGAGCGACTCGCGCAGTTCCATGAAGATGTCCTCCACCGCCTCGACGGCCTCGGGCGTCTTCCCCTCGAACGTGGCGTGCGAGATCACGAGATGGCTGCCCGGCGCGACCGCGTCGCGGAACCGCCGTACGATCCGGGCGGGATGCTCCGCGTCGTCGATGACGTGGAGCAGGAAGGTGAACAGCAGCGCGACCGGCCGGTCGAAGTCGATCACGTCGCTGACGACCGGGTCGGCGAGGATCCGCTCCGGGTGCCGGGCGTCCGCGTGGACGACGGCGGCGGACGACCCGCCGGACAGCGTCGCCTCGTAATGCGTCACGGCGACGGGGTCGTAGTCGACGTAGACGACCCGGGCCTCGGGGCCCGCCAGGTCGTGGACGTTGACCCGTTTGGGCAGGCCGCAGCCGATGTCGAGGAACTGGCGTACGCCCGCGGCCCGGAGGTGGCGCACGGCGCGTCGCGCGAAGCGGTTGTTCTCCGCCGCCAGGTGGCGGGCCTCCGGGGCCACGGACAGGATCCGATGGGCCAGGACGCGGTCCGCGGCGTAGTTGTCCTTGCCGCCGAGCGCGTAGTCGTACACGCGTGCGTCGGTCGGCGTGTGGGCGTCGACACCCCACGGCAGCCGTGCCTGCTCGGCCAAAGGCACCTCCAAGCCCCCGCCAGGTGCGACTCAATCTAACCCGCACCACGGCCGCCGGTCTTCGCCTTCGACCGGAAAAGAATCGGATTGTTACCGGTAAACCGCGGCCGGACGCCCACGCGTAATTCGATTGAGGGAAGACCGGTCTCCTCATAGCCTCCTGCCAATGGAGCCGAGCGTGGAAGGACGTCAGATCGTCCGCTGGACCGAGGCGGGGACGTCGTTCTCGGCCCGCTGGCGCTCCGAGAACGGGTCGCCGCCGCCCCGGCGCGTGACGGTCGCGGTCGACGGGATGACCGCGGACGACGCCTACCACCTGGCGTGCGAGGGCACGGCCATCCTCTGGCGCGGTGACTTCGTGGGCGCCCGCGACCTGCTCGCCGCGATGGGACGCCGCGCGGACCGCCGCCCGCGCAGGGCCGTACGGAGGCGGCGTCATCAGCCGGCGCCGTCGCCCGCCGAGGCGTTCCATCTCCACCGTCAGGCGCAGTCGCAGCGGGCCCGCGTGCTCGGCATGCTGCTCGTGCCGCTCGAACCCGACCACACGATCCCGCTACGGCGGGCGCCCGATGTACGGCGGGCCTGTGAGGAGACGTACGGCCCTGGTGACGGGCCGTCGGTGACCTCGCTCCGGGAGATCCTGGGGCTGATCGGCGCGCACGAGTGGCGCCGGAACGGCGTGCGGATCCCGGCTCTGGGGGGCCGGATCCATCCGCACTACGGGGTGTTCTCGCCGGTGCGTGGCGAGTACGTCGACCTGGTGGCGCAGGCGCCGCTGCCCGCTGACGCGCTGGCGTTCGACATCGGCACGGGCACCGGGGTGCTGGCCGCCGTGTTGGCGCGGCGGGGGATCGAGCGGGTCGTGGCGACCGACCAGGATCCGCGGGCGCTCGCGTGCGCCCGCGAGAACCTCACGCGGCTCGGCCTGGCGGACCGGGTCACGGTCGTGGAGGCCGACCTGTTCCCGCCGGGACGCGCGTCGCTGGTGGTGTGCAATCCGCCGTGGGTGCCGGCGCGGCCGAGCTCGCCGATCGAGCGCGCGATCTACGATCCCGGCGGCCGGATGCTCCTCGGCTTCCTGAACCGCCTGGCCGGGCATCTCGAGCCGGACGGCGAAGGCTGGCTGGTGCTCTCGGACCTGGCCGAACATCTGGGGCTGCGCTCCCGTGCCGAACTGCTCGGCGCGTTCGAGGGCGCGGGGCTGGAGGTCGTCGGCCGGTCGGACGTACGGCCGCGCCACCCTCGTGTCGCCGACGAGGACGATCCGCTGCACGCCGCCCGCGCCGCCGAGGTGACCTCCCTCTGGCGGCTGCGCGTCCGTCGGCCCTGCCGATAAGGCTTCGCCCCCTTTCCGAGGATGGCGAACTCGCCGATTGTGTCGATAGTAAAAATCGGATAGATCGCCTTTTGCTCTAATAAAAGCAGGCGATGGTCGGTGGATGGGCAACCGTAGGTCCAAGTGGCGTTCCCATTGCGCCTGCCACATTGGTCGCAGTGATCCGCGTGTGTCCCGCTGATCTGCTGGTTCATCTTTTGCATTCTCGGCTGGATCGATTTAGTCTGCCTCCGACGTTGACGCGCAATACGGCTTGTCCCTAACGTCAATTAACACGCTTTTAGTTGGTTGGCCCGACGTGGGGTGGGACGTGGCATGCGTCCGTATCGGGCCCACCATGCACCGGTTTTACGTTGCGAAAGGGGGCTCTATGGCGCCCACGACCACCGGATCCGTCGATTCGGGACGACATCTACGGCGGGACGTCGGTTTCTGGGGACTGATGTTCGTATCGCTCGGATCGATCATCGGTTCCGGCTGGTTGCTGGGGGCGCTCACGGCGGCGACGATCGCCGGACCGGCCTCGCTCCTGGCCTGGATCCTCGCCGCCGTCATGCTGGCCCTCCTCGCCCTGGTGCACGCCGAACTCGGCGCGACCTACCCCATCGCCGGCGGCACCGCCCGGTTCCCGAGTTTCGCGTTCGGTCCGCTGGCCGGCTTCACGGCCGGTTGGATGGCCTGGGTGCAGGCGGTGGCGATCGCCCCGATCGAGGTCGAGGCGACGCTGTCCTACTGCGATCACATCGACTGGGTGAGGAACAACTTCACCCTGTTGCACGCCGACGGGACGCTGACCGGCGTCGGCCTCGCGATCGCGACCGTCTTCATGCTCCTCTTCACGATCATCAACATCGTCGGCGTCAAGTTCCTCGCCGAGTCCAACTCGATCACCGTGATCTGGAAGACGGCCATCCCGCTCATCACCGTGGTGGTCCTCCTCCTGCTGACCTTCCACGCGTCCAACTTCACGGCGGGCGGCGGGTTCATGCCCTTCGGCGTGCACGGCATCTTCGCCGCGCTACCGGCCGGCGTCGTCTTCGCCCTCCAGGGCTTCGAACAGGCGATCCAGATGGCCGGCGAGGCGAGAAAGCCCCAGCAGGACGTCTCGCGAGCGGTCATCACGGCCACCGCGATCGGCACCATCGTCTACATCCTGCTGGAGATCGCCTTCATCGGTGCCCTCAACCCCGCCAACCTCGCGCACGGCTGGGCGAATCCCGTAGGCAAGGGCGACTTCGGCCCCTACGCCACCCTCGCGATCGGGGCCGGCGCCACGTGGCTCGCGGTCCTGCTCTACGCGGACGCGGTGATCTCCCCGGCCGGTACGGGCCTGGTGTACACCGCCACATCGTCCCGGCTGTCGTACGCGCTGGGCCGGGAGAAGTCGGTGCCGAGCCCGGTGGCCAAGGTGAGCAGGACGGGCGTGCCGATCCTCTCGATCCTCATCGCCTTCGTCGTCGGTGAGATCGCGTTCCTGCCGTTCCCGAGCTGGAAGTCCCTGGTCGGTCTCGTCACGTCCGCCACCGCGATCATGTACGCGTTCGGGCCGATCGCCCTACACGCCCTGCGACGCCGCGACCCGGAACGCGCGCGCCCGTACCGCCTTCCGGCGTACCGGATCCTCGCGCCGGTCGCCTTCATCGCGGCCAACCTGATCATCTACTGGTCGAGCTACCAGGCGGAGTGGAAGCTCGGCCTTGCCATGGTGCTCGGCCTGGCGATCTTCGCAGTGACCCGGGCGACGAGACCCGCGGCCGAGCGTGCGCCCCTCAACTGGGCGGCGTCCATGTGGGTCTGGCCCTGGTTCGGCGGCATGATCGTCATCGGGTTCCTGGGCCGCTACGGCGGCAGCAAGATCCTCCCCGAGTGGGTGGACATCCTCACCGTCGCGGCGTTCTCCCTGGCCGTCTACTTCTTCGCCGTGCGGATCGCCGTGTCCGGCGAGGAGGTCAACGCCGCCGTCGCGGTGGAGGAGGCGGAGATCGCGGCCGAGCCCGAGCTCAACATCGCCTGACACCCGCGCCGCCCGTACGGCGGCCGGGCTCGAACTCAAGATGGCCTGACGCGGCGCGCCGCCCGTACGCTCGTCGGTTCGGTGAGCGTACGGGCGGCGCGTCCGGGTCAGGAGAGCAGGCGCAGCCGGACCGTCGTCGGCAGCCCGCGCAGCTGCTCGATCACGTCGGGCGTGTAGCGGGTGCCGATGTCGGTGATGACGTAGCCGATCTCCCCGCGGGTGCCCAGCAGCTGGCCCTCGATGTTCACGTCGTGGTCGGCGAGGATGCCGTTGATCGTGGCCAGCACGCCCGGGGTGTTGCGGTGCAGGTGCGTCAGGCGGTGCCCCTCCGCCGGCGCGGGCAGCGACACGGTCGGCAGGTTGACGCTCAGCGCGGTGTTGCCCGTCGCCACGAAGTCCTGCAGCTTGCCCGCGACGAACTGCCCGATGTCCTGCTGGGCCTCCTCCGTCGAACCACCGATGTGCGGCGTGATGATGACGTTGGGCAGCCCGCGCAGCTCCGAGACGAACTCGTCACCGCGGCCCTTCGGCTCGCTCGGGAACACGTCGATGGCCGTGCCGGCCAGGTGCCCGGACTCGATGTGCTGCCGCAGCGCCCCGTGGTCGACGACGAACCCGCGCGAGAGGTTCAGGAACAGGCTGCCGGGCCGCATCCGCGCGAACTCCGCCTCACCGAACAGGCCGCTGTTACCGGGCCGGCCGTCGACGTGCAGGGTGACGACGTCGGCGACCGCGAGGAGCTCATCCATGGTGGCGCAGCGGCGCGCGTTGCCCAGCGCGAGCTTGTCGGCCGTGTCGTAGAAGAACACGCTCATGCCCAGGCTCTCGGCGAGCACCGACAGCTGGCTGCCGATGTTGCCGTAGCCGATGATGCCGAGCCGCCGGCCCCGGACCTCGTGGGCGCCCTCCGCGGACTTGTCCCAGACCCCGGCGTGCATCAGGGAGTTCTTGTCGAGGAGCCGGCGGGTCAGCGCGATGATCTCGGCCACCACGAGCTCGACCACGCTGCGGGTGTTGGAGAACGGCGCGTTGAACACCGCGACGCCGCGCTGCGAGGCGGCGGACAGGTCGATCTGGTTGGTTCCGATGCAGAACGCCCCGATCGCGAGCAGCTCCGGAGCCGCGGCGAGCACGGCGTCGGTGATCGTCGTCTTCGACCGGATGCCGAGCAGGTGCACACCGGCGACACGGGCGGTGAGCTCGTTCTCGTCGAGGGCGCGATCCACCGTCTCGACGGCGTAGCCGCTCTTCTCGAGAGAGGCGACCGCGTCGGAGTGAATGCTTTCCAACAGTAGCGCGCGCAGGGGTTCAGTAGCGGTGCTCACCTTGGGAACAGTCCTTCTGAAGGCGTCGTCGTCCCTCAAATGCTACGTGAGGCGGTCACGGCCCCGTCGCGGCGGCCGGAGCGCACCGGCGGCGTCGATCACTGTCGATCCACGCACGCCCGCGCGTACCGGGTGGGCGACATCCCGATCGTGGCGGAGAAGTCCCGGGTGAAGTGGGCCTGATCGGCATATCCCAGCTCGGCGGCCAGGGCCGCCCAGTCGACGTCCGTTCCGGACGCCGCCCGGTCCGCCGCGTCCTGCATGCGGCACCGGCGGATCACCCATTTGGGGCCGACACCGACGTAGTCGGCGAACAGCCGCTGCAGACGCCGCGTCCCCATCCCGGCCGCGGCGGCCACCCGGTCCACCCGGGTCAGCGCCGGATCGGCGGCGATCCGGTCCACGACGCCGCCGACCTCGAGTACGACGGGGTCGGGGCGCGGCGCGCGGGAACGGAGGAGATCCTCCGCCAGGGCGACCGCGTCGCCGGGATCCGGCGCGGCGATGATCGCGTCGGCGGCGGCCCGCGCCGCAGGACCGAAGACGTCCTCCACGGGAATCCGCCGGTCGGTGATCGTGGACACCGGGGCGCCGAGGAAGGGCCGGAAGCCACCGGGCCGGAAGCGTACGCCGACGACCCGGCCCCGGCCCTCGATCGTCTCGGTGAACACGCCGCGCACCACGCCCACCACCCGGGCCTGCCCGTCACTGAGGAACGTCATGTGCACCGACGGATGGGTGAGGACCTGCTGCCGGTGGGATCCGCCCTCCCCCAGGTTCCAGTGCAGGATCCAGTGGTAGTCCGCGATCCACGCGAGATCCTCCGCAGGTGCCCGGTGGGAGACCTGGAAGCGCTCCAACGCCGCCCCGCGGTGAAGGATGGCGCGAAGGGCCTGCGGCGCTGCATCGGCCATGTGGTCAAGTGTCGCATTTGTTCAAGACGGCCGGCCGCGACCGTCCTACCGTGTCAGCCTGCCACCAGACGAGTCACGGAGACGACGATGGAACTTCGCCCGCTGATGACGCGCGCCGCGGAGGCGCCGATCACGGTGGTCCAGGGGATCGGGCCCGACCAGCTCGCCCTGCCGACCCCGTGCACGGAGTACGACGTCCGCGCGCTGCTGAACCATCTCATCCACTGGACGGGAGCCCGCTCCGAGGGCGCGGCCCGTAAGACGCCGCCGACCGAGCCCCCGGCCGAGGGCCACGACTTCACGGCCGAGCCGGACTGGGCCGAGCGGTACGCCGCCGGGGTGCGCGCGGCCGCGGCAGCCTGGTCCGAGCCCGCCGCCTGGGAGGGCGACACGGGGATCGCCAAGGCGGCGGCGATGCCCGCCCGGTTCGTCGGCGGCATGATGTTCGCGGAGGTCCTGCTGCACGCCTGGGACCTGGCCGCGGCGACGGGCCAGAAGTTCTCGATCGACGACGAACTGGCGCAGGCGCTGTTCGATCAGGCCGCCGCGATGGCCGAGACGGCCCGGCAGTACGGCGCGATCGGTCCGGAGGTGGCGGTGCCGGAGACCGCCCCGCCGCTCGACCGGGCGCTCGGCCTCGCCGGCCGCGACCCCGCCTGGACCCCCTGACCCGCGATCGGGGCCCCGGCGCGGTCGCGTACGGCGCCGGGGCCCGTCAGTGGCTGCTGAAATCGGTCAGTAGCCGTAGCGGTTCTTGAGGTGACGCCACCAGTCGCGGAACATCCACTTGTCGAAGTCGGTGATCTGGGTCGCCGTCCCCGCCTTCATGAGGAAGCAGCACTGGCCGGTCGGTGTCCAGTCGTAGAAGTCGTCCAGCCCGAACGTATGGCCCATCTCGTGCAGCAGGATGTGGATGTTGTCGGTGTTCAGGTTGCTCGTGTAGTACTCGCTGCCGATCCGCTGGCCCCAGTCGCCGCCCGCTCCGCCGTTGAAGCCGGACGTCAGCCAGAGCGACAGGTCGTAGTGCCGTGCGGTCCGGGTAGGTGCTCTCGACGTGGGACCAGACCTCGTTCAGCGGCGTCACGAGGTTGCTCGGCGGGTTCCAGGCGTCGGCGGCGGCCGTCGCCCACGACGGCGCGGCATTCGCCGACGCCACTCCGGCACCGGCCACGCCATAACAGAAGCCGAGTACGGCGACCGCCGTCAAAGCGACGGCTTGGCGCAGCCACGCCGCACGGATCGGAGTTCGGAGTTTCATGAAAACGGCCTTTCCCGAGGTCGGGCGTTCGACGATAGGCGGCCTGATCGCCGACCGATAGCCGCCTTTCACGCTTTTCACGCATTGACACAAGGCATTACGGGTGCGACGGTGGAAATTAACTGTGATTCCTGGGGGAAAGGGACGTCGCCCCATGGCTGAGCTTCCGCGACTGCCGTTCGAACGCTCCAACGTGCTGGAGATGGCCTCCACGTACGGCGCGCTGCGCGCCGAGGCGCCGATCACGAGGGTCCGCACCCGGACCGGCGACGAGGCGTGGCTCGTGACCGGGTACGAACAGGTGCGGGCGATCTTCGCCGACGAGCGCTTCGGCCGTTCCCACCCCGACCCCGACAACGCCCCCCGGGTGTCGAACTCCGCCCTCACCGGCGGCCCCAACGGTGACTACGCCACCGAGAAGGACGTGCACGACCGGATGCGGCGACTGCTCGCGCCGGCGTTCTCCGCCCGCCGGATGCGGGCACTGTCCGGGCACGTCCAGGAGTTGCTCGACGGCCTGCTCGACCGGATGCAGGAGCAGGGCCCACCGGCCGACCTGCACGCGTCGCTGTCGGTGCCGCTGCCGATCCAGGTCATCTGCGAGCTGCTCGGCGTCCCGCTCGCCGACCGCGACCACTTCCGCGCGATCGCCGAGGAGATGACGGACCTCACCGATCCGGACCGGTCCGCCGCCGCCCGTACGGCCATGGAGGAGTACTCGCACGGCATCGTCAAGACCAAACGGGACCATTCGGGCGAGGACGTCTACTCCGACCTGGCAACGGCCGACCTGCCCGACGACGAGATCGCGACCATCGCCGGCGGCCTGTTGTTCGCCGGGCATGAGACGACCGTCACCCGCATCGACGCCGGCGTCGTGCTGCTGCTGCACAACCCCGAACAGCTGGACGCACTCAAACGCGACCCGGCGCTGGCGCCCGCCGCCGTCGAGGAGATCATGCGTCTGGGCGCGCCGAACGACCACGGCCTCGGCCGGTACGCCCGCGAGGACGTCGAGATCGACGGCACGCGGATCAGGGCCGGAGAGCTCTGCGTGCTCGTGACCTCGGCCGCCAACCGCGACGAGAGCGTCTTCGTCGAACCCGAGCGGTTCGACATCGGCCGCGAGATGCAGCCGCACCTCGGCTTCGGCTACGCCATCCGCTACTGCCTGGGCGCGAACCTGGCCCGGGTCGAGCTACGGGCCGTCTTCAGCACCCTGTTCCAGCAGTTCCCTGACCTGCGCCTGACCGTGCCGCTCGAGGAGCTTCCCCAGCGCCACGACCGCCTGACCGGCGGTTTCTCCATGCTGCCCGTGACCTGGTGACCCGTCACCACCTGACCGGCGGGTTCCGCGCGCTTCCCATGACCTGGGAACCCCGTTGCCGCCTGACCGGCGGGTTCCGCGCGCTTCCCATGACCTGGGAACCCCGTTGCC
>NZ_JBFAJC010000062.1:10515-60808 GCF_040655075.1 Actinoallomurus sp. NPDC050550
CGCCTGACCGATGGTTTCTGCGCGCTTCCCATGACCTGGGAACCCCGTTGCCGCCTGACCGATGGTTTCTGCGCGCTTCCCATGACCTGGGAACCCCGTTGCCGCCTGACCGATGGTTTCTGCGCGCTTCCCATGACCTGGGAACCCGTTACCGCCTGACCGACGGTTTCTCCGCGCTGCCCGTGGTGACCTGGCGATCCGTCAGTGCGTGGCGAGGGCGGGCGTCCGGGTCACGCGCCGGTCCGCCTGCCGGGCGAACTCGGCGAACCGCGCGGCATCACGTACGGCCGCCCCGCCCGGGTCATTGTTGAAGTAGACGTACGCGTCGGCGTCGTCGTCCCAGGTCTCGGCCAGCCGCCGGACCCAGGACCGCAGCGCCTGATCGCCGTACTCCGGCCACGGCGTCGCGGCACCCTCGTGGAACCGGAGGTATCCCCAGTCCGCCGTCCGCCACAGCGGGATCAACGGTCGGCCCAGCCGGTCGGCCCAGCACAGCGCGGCGCCGTGCCGGACCAGCACGTCCCGTACCTCGTCGGTCCACCAGGAGGGGTGACGGGGCTCCACCGCGACCCGTACCCCGGCCGGGAAGCGGCGCAGGCAGCGGGTCAGGCGTTCGACGTCGACCTGCAGCGTCGGCGGCAACTGGACGAGGATCGGCCCGAGCTTGTCGCCCAGGCCACCGGCCGCGTTCATCAGCCGGTCCACCGGCTCTTCCGGGTCCTTCAGCCGCTTGATGTGCGTCAGGTACCGGCTCGCCTTGACGGCCATCACGAATCCGGGCGGCGTACGCTCCCGCCACCCGGTGAAGACCTCGCGGCTCGGCAGCCGGTAGAACGCGTTGTTGTTCTCCACCGTCTCGAAGCATTCGGTGAAGCGCTCCAGCCACACGCGCTGGGGCAACCCGGCGGGGTACAGCACGTCACGCCAGTGCGTGTACTGCCACCCGGACGTCCCCACGAGCATCGGCATATCGGCGGTCCTACCCACCTCCCGCCCCCCAAACGGGGCGGTCGTGACCCCGGCGCCACGGGTCTTCGCGGCTCGTTGTATCGCCGGAAATGGCGATATTAATCCCAAACGGTCGTTATATTCTGCGGATTCACAGTGAAATTCGCGTACGCGTTCGACCGGGAATCGTTAATCTCTCGCGCATGCCGACCGCAGAGCACGAGGCAGTCACCCTGCTGTTCCGTAACCGCCCGCAACTCGCGGCCGATCTTCTTGGCGCGGTGTTCGATATGCCCATGCCAGAATTTTCGGAGGCTCAGACTGAATCGGGTGATTTAACAGAGGTTGTCCCCAGCGAGTTCCGGGCCGACGCCGTCGTGGTGCTGAGGGCGGATCGTCCGGTCCTCGCGGTGGTGGTCGAAGTTCAGCGAGGCCGCGATCCACGTAAGCGGTGGAGTTGGCCTCTCTACCTGACCAGCCTGAGGGCGCGTATGGAGTGCCCGGCCGTGCTGCTGGTCGTCTGCGTCGACTCGGCGGCCGCATCGTGGTGTGCGAGATCGATCCCCATCGGTCACCCTGGCTGGGTTTTGAGACCGTTGGTCATCGGCCCCGAATCGATCCCGGTAGTGACCGATGACAAAGAGGCCGCGAAAGCGCCCGAACTGGCCGTATTGTCGGCCATGGTGCATGGTTCAGAAAGGTTCGACGTCCTCGACGCCCTATGTGACGGCGTCCTGTGCGACATCGACGACGAACGAGCCCGACTGTACTCTGACGTCGTGCTCGCCGTGCTTCGGACTGAGCATGCCCGCAGCTACCTGGAGGCGCGAATGATCGCCGAGAAGTATGAGTACCAGAGCAGCTTCGCCAAGAAATTCATCGCCGAAGGTGAGGCCCGTGGCGAGGCTCGCGGACTGGAGCGCGGTCTCGAACGCGGCCTTGAACGCGGCCTTGAACGCGGCCTTGAACGCGGGCTGGCACGCGGTGAGGTCAGTGCGATTCTCACCGTTCTGGACGCTCGAGGGATCGCGATCACCGATGAGGCGCGTGCTCGGATCGAGAATTGCAGCGACCTGGTCCAGCTGGAGAAGTGGATCCGCCTGGCCGTCATCGCACAGTCCGTCGACGAGTTGTTCGACTGAGCTGCGTGGTCGTCCGGCCGTGTGGCGACCTCAGCAGATGAGCAGTGCCCTCTGGTCGCCGGAGGTCCGGCGGTACGGCTCGATGCTGTAGCCGGTGTCGCGGAGTAGGGCGGCGATCCGTTCTCGGCGCGCGTCGCCCGTCGGGATCTCTATGCTGGCCGTGGCCGCTGGGGCGTGCCGGCGTCTGATGGTGACCCCGTCGTAGAGGTACAGGCCCCACGCCGACCACGGGACGTCCGGGGTGGGATCCTCGTGCTGCATCCAGGCCATCCACGTCTCGCCGTGAACGTACCAGCAGTGGATCGCTCCCTTACGCCAGGCCCCCTTGTGGTGGATCCAGACCCAGGAGTCGCGGGCCTCGATCCGGTGGGAGCCGGGCGGGTAGTGGTCGAGCGGTCGGGCGTCATGCATACGGTCATCATCGAACTGATGTTCGAGTGATCGCAAGTCGACCCAGGTCAAGGCTGCTTTGCGTGAGCGGACGACCTGCCGGCGGTCCGGTCGGTCGCTCTTGCCGGACGGCCCGTGGCCGGTCGACCCGTCGCGTTCCCCGGAAAATATGTTGTGTCCGCGGCCGGAATTCTTATCATTGAAGCAGAACGGAACGAGGAAGGATGTCCATCATGATGAGCTCGACGCTCACCGCCTCATGGGAATGGCGGTCCGAGCCGAGTAATCTGCGCGGCATCCTCTGGGAGTGCCCCGGATAGAGGTCATGCTCTGTCCAGAGGCCGCCCGGAGGATATCCCGGCGGCCTTTTCTTGTGGGTGAGCCAACGGATAGGCGACCGTCCTCCAAAGTCGGTAGAAAGCAGGTTCGACTCCTGCCGCCCATGCGGGACGACCGTCACGTCGACGGGACGCTCCTTGACAATTTCATATCCATTCCATGCCGCCCTGGCCCAACGGCAGAGGCGTCCGGTTCAGGACCGGAAGGTTCAGGGTTCGAATCCCTGGGGCGGTACGCACATGGAGGAGCCAGCCGACGGCAGGCGACGGCGCCGGTCTTGAAAACCGAGTGAGGTCCTACTGGCCTCGTAAGAGTTCGATCCTCTTCTCCTCCGCGGCAAGGCCCGTTGGTCCAGTGGTGAGGACTCCCGGCTCTCTACCGGGCGGCGCCGGTTCGATTCCGGCACGGGCTACGCTTCATGGCCCCTTCGACCATGGGTTAGGTCCTGGGACTTTCAATTCCAGGAAGCGGGTTCGAGTCCCGCAGGGGTCACGCGGAGCGCAGTAGGGGAGCTCGGCCGTCCCCGCTAGTCTCATAAGCTAGAGATCGTGGGTTCAAATCCCACCTGCGCCACCATTCCGGTGTCATCCAATGGCAGGATGCGCGGCTGTTAACCGTGCAATGCTGGTTCGAATCCAGCCGCCGGAGCCGATTCGGCGAAAGGCCGGCCAGGTATTCCTGGCCGGCCTGCCACGTTCGGTCCCGATCGCTCCCTCGTGCGGCGGGCGGCGCTCGGCGGGCGCCGTGTCGGCACGGGTAGGTGCGGGCGGTGGAGTGTTATGTCCGCGACCGGGCAACCCGGTGCGCACCCGCCAAGGGCTGGCGCAAGGTCTTGACCATCACCTCCGTCTGCGCTTACGGTCTCGCCCACACTGCGAACTGTGTTCGAAATATCGAACACCTGGGTCAAGTCGAAAGGAGCTCCCGCCTCCGCGGCCGAATCGCCGAGCCGTCCATGCCCGAACCGTGCCACGTAGGCGCCGACGGAGACTCCCACCCGCGCTCGTCGGCCGTTCCAGGCACGACCCCTCCGACTCCTGTCAGCCCGCACGGTCCCGCCGTACCGTCCGTCACCGCCGAAGAACCGGCGCCATTGCGTCGCGTTCCCCGACACCCTGACCTCCGTAGCGCCTGACCCCGTAACGCCTGACCATCCGATCGGTCCCGCCAACCGTCGCGACTGAAGTCGAATCGGTTCGACGACGATCTGAAAGGACGCCATCCATGCCATCCGCTTACAGAACCACGCGGCGCAGGGCCCCAGCCGCCGTGGCGCTGGCCCTCGGCGCGGGCCTGCTGGCCGCCCCGGTCACCTCCGCGCAGGCGGCCGACACGCTCCAGCCAGCCGCCCATTACACCTTCGACCAGGACGATCTCGCCTCCGGGAAGATCATCGACAGTTCCGGCAACGGCCTGACGGCGAGCCTGGTGAACGGCTCCACCGCCCAGTCCGTCGCGGGCAGGGACGGAGGCAATGCGCTCGCCCTGCCCGGCGGCGCGTCCGACTCCGGCGGCGCGTACGTCCGGCTGCCCCGCGAAGTGCTCGGCGACGCAGCCGACGTGACGATCTCCGCCCGCGTGAAGTGGAGCGGTGACAAGTCGTCCTGGCAACGGATCTTCGATCTGGGCACCGACACCACCAAGTACCTCTTCACGACCCCGTACAGCGGGGACGGGCTGCTGCGCACCGCCGTGACCACCGGCGGAGGGGGTGCAGAAGCGCAGGTCAACGGCTACGCGATGCTTCCCGCGGACGGGTGGCGGACCGTCACGGTCACCCTCGACAGCACCGCCCACCGGGTCACCACCTACCTCGACGGCGTGGCGGTCTCCTCCGCCGAGACCGGCATCAAGGCCAAGGACCTGCTGGACGGTTCGGCCACGGCGGCCGGTTACATCGGCAAGTCCTTCTACCCGGATCCGCTGCTCAAGGGCGCGATCGACGACTTCACCGTGTGGCACTCGGCGCTCAGCCCGGCGCAGGTGGCCGGTGCGGTCGGAGGAACGGTGCCCACTCTTCAGCAGCTCTCGCAGACGTCATTCGAGGTCCGTACCACGACCGGGACCGCCCCGTCCCTCCCCACCGCCGTCCGCTCCTCCTTCTCCGACGGCTACGACCGCGACACGCCGATCACCTGGGACGCCGTACCACCGGAGAAGTACGCTCAGCCGGGGACGTTCACGGTGTCGGGGACCGCGGCCGGGCACGCCGTGACGGCGACCGTCACCGTGGTCCGGGAGGGGCAGCTCACCGTCGATCTCGGCTCGGACACCGGCGCCTTCCACGGCGGCGCCTCCGGCACGCTCTACGGGGTGTACGGACCGGACGTCCCCACCAACAACCTCATCGAGGGCATGGGCCTGCGCACGGTTGCCACGAAGGCACAGGACGGCCCGCAGCACCCCGGCGCCGACGCGCTGGACGTGGTGAAGCCGCTGGCCGACTCCACCAACGGTGACGTGTACATCTACATGACCGACATCCACCGCGGCTTCCCGTACGAGTGGCCGGGCGACACCCCCGAGGAGAAGCTCAAGCTCTACAAGGAGAAGATCGCCAAGCAGGTCGACCAGGTCCTGAAACTGCCCGCGAAGTACCGGGACAACATCGTCTTCGTGCCGTTCAACGAGCCCGAGGGCAACATGTTCGGCACCGGCCAGTGGAGCTACAACAAGGTCAGCTGGCTGAGCGACCCGCACGACTACTTCGCCGCCTGGGACGACGTCTACAAGCTCATCAAGGGCAAGATGCCCAGCGCCCGAATCGCCGGCCCCAACACCAGCGTCCTCTACGACCAGGTGAAGGGCTTTCTCACGCACACCCTGGCCGCCGGCACCCTCCCGGACGTCATCACCTGGCACGAGCTGAGCCACCCCGAGGCGGTGCGCGCGAACGTCGCCAAGTATCGGACGTGGGAGAAGGAGCTGTTCAAAGGCACCGCCAAGGAGGGCACCCGGCTTCCGATCAACGTCGATGAGTACGCCTTCAACTACCACACCTCCGTCCCCGGGCAGATGATCCAGTGGGTGTCCGCGATCGAGGAGTCCAAGGTGGACGCCGACATCGCCTACTGGAACATCGACGGCAACCTTTCCGACTCCGCGGTGCAGTCCAACCGCGGCAACGGTCAGTGGTGGCTGCTGCACTCGTACGCCTCGATGAGCGGCCACACGGTGAAGGTGACCCCGCCGTTCCCCGGCGAGAACTACACCATGCAGGGCGTCGCCACGCTCGACAAGGACAAGCGGCAGGCCCGGCTGATCTTCGGCGGTTCCACCGGCAACGGCCACATCACCTTCGGTGACATCCCGAAGAACCTCTTCGGGGATCGCGTGCACGCCTGGGTACGGGAGATCGAGTGGACCGGGCAGGTGGGCGACTCCTCCGGCCCGAAGCTGCTTACCGAGCAGAACCTGAAGGTCGGTGACGACGGCACGGTCGCCGTCGACTTCGGCGACGGCGGGCTGCCGAAGCTGAAGGAGTCCTCGGCCTACGAGATCGTCCTCAGCCCGGCCGGAAAGGCCGCGGGCACGCAGTCCCCGCCCGTGCGCTGGCAGGGCTCGTACGAGGCGGAGGACGCCGCCCACACGGGGTCCGGCTACTCCAAGAACGGCCCGGAGGGCTCGACGCGTGACGTGTCGAAGTTCTACACCTCCGGCGGCTACGACGTGGGCGGCCTGCGCACCGGCTCGGACGTCACGCTCGACTTCACCGTGGACGTGCCGCAGGACGGCACCTACGACCTGAGCGTCTTCGCCAACTCGCTCAACACCTTCGACAAGGTGAAGGAGCAAGGCCCCACCAACGTCTTCCTGCGGGTGGACGGCAAGGCGGACGGCGAGCAGGAACTGTACCTACCGTTGGGCTACAAGTGGGTGGTATGGGATCACACCGACACCAAGGTCAAGCTCACCAAGGGCCGGCACACCCTGACACTCGCCGCCAAGAGCGCTGACGGCAAGCGCGCCACGAAGGGCGACGCCATCGTCGACCGCCTCACCCTCACCCTCCCCGAGGCTTCGGCGAGCACCCAGGTGTACGAGGGCGAACTGGCCTGGCTGGGCGGCGGGGCGCGGCCCGTCTACGAGCTGCCGGAGCACGCCGGAACCCCCGCCACCGGCTCGGGTGCGGCCCGGCTCCCGAAGGGCGGGACCGCCACGTTCTGGGTCTACTCACCCACCGACCGCGAAGCCACGCTCAAGGTCGACACCCTCGGCGGCGGGAGCGCCCGGCTCTCCGTCAACGGGCACGACGTCCTGCGCTCGGCCAAGGGCAGGAGCAGCGTGGCGGTCTCCCTCTCGGGCGGCATCAACAAGGTGACGCTGACCGGAGGTTCGTCCGCCACCCTCGTCGACCGCCTCACGGTCACGCCCACGGAGGGCGCGCTCCCGGCGCGTACGTACGAGGCGCAGGACGCCAAGCTCGCGGGCACGGCCACGCTGACTCCGCTCTCCCTGGCCACCGAAGGTACGGCGATCACCGGTATCGGCGGCGACCCGGGCAACGGCAACACCGCGACGTTCACCGTCACCGCCGACCGGAGCGGCCTGTACGCGCTGCGCGTCCGCTACTCCAACCCGGAGCAGTCCGAAGCCACCCACTACAACCCGGACCCGCTCGCCCGCCACGCCGACATCAGCGTCAACGGCAGCGCTGCGCAGCGGGTCGGTTTCCCGCACAGCTTCCACCAGAACAACTTCTGGGAGCTGACCGTCCCGGTCCAACTGAAGAAGGGGCAGAACACGATCGCATTCCGCTCCGAGGAGCTGCCGAACTTCGATGGCACCACCTACGCCTCGGACACCTTCCCCGGCGTGCTGCTCCGCTCCCGCTACGCGCCGCTGATCGACCGGCTCACCGTCGCGCCGTACGCGCGGGAGGTGCGATGAGCCGATGACCAGGCAGGTGCCCGGGCCCGCCGACCTCGGCGGACCCGGGCACCTGCCGTCGGCGGTCGGCGCCGCGTCAGCAGGGAATTCGGAAGTCGCCGTAGGTGAGGTTGTTGCCGATCCGGGGCTCGTCGGACGGGGTGGGCGGGACCTCGACGGCGCGGGCGGCGAAGCCGGCGTTCTTGGCCGTGACGCGGTTCAGCGGGGCCGGGGTCAGCACCTTCTGGCTGCGGACGAACTTCACGAAGCTCTCGAAGTCGCGGATGCTGCGGTACGGCGTGGTTGGTGGAGACCGTGAGCTCGCGGATGACCTTGCCCGTACGGCGGTCGAGCCGCAGGTTGATCTCGTTGATCAGCTGGCCGTTGCAGCCGGCCTCGACGAAGGGGCGCGGGACGCCGTTCGGGTTGGGGACCATCATGTTGAACCGGCAGTGCCAGTGCCCGGTGACGATCGCGTCGACGTCCGGGGACACCTGCCGGGCCAGGTCGTACGCCGGGCCGGACGGGCTGCTGCCGCTGTTGAAGTCACTGCCCGCGACGGCACCGTCGTGCATGCTCAGGATGATCGCGTTGACACCGCGCGCCTTCAGCAGGGCGGCGTACCGGTTGACCGTCTCGACCTCGTCGAGGGTCTTCAGCGCGGGCTGGAACGACGCCGGGAAGGTCTCCGTCCCGAACGCCGTGAGGTGGATGAACCCGATCGGGATGCGGCGCCCGTACCCGGCGTCCACCCACTCGATGTTGTACGGCGGGACGACCGTCCGGCCGGTCGCCGACCACACGACGTTGGCGCTGTAGTACCGGAACTTCGCGCCCCGGAACCGGCGGCCGGTCGAGTCGGCGAACTCGTCGTCCCAGCCGATCTCAGGGAACGGGATCCCGCACTCCATGTGCGCGGTGAGGAACGCCGGCGACTTGTCGAACTCGTGGTTGCCGGCGGAGCTGAACCGGAAGTCCATGCGGTTGAGCGCCTCGACGGTCGACTCGTCGGCGACGCTCTCGGCGTCGAACTCCCACCCGGAGAACATGTCTCCCGGGCCGAAGAAGATCGAGTTGCGCCGGCCGTCGCGGAGCCGGTTCAGGTGGGCGGCGAGGTAGCCGACGCCGCCGACGGTGTAGCGGGCGGCGCCGGCGCCGGTGATGACGCTGCTGCCGTGCAGGTAACCGTGCAGGTCGGTGATGTTGAGGAGCTGCACGTCCACGTACTCGTCGGCGGTGGCCGCGTCGCGGGCGTCCTCCGTCGCGTACGCGGGCGTGCCGATAGCCGCCATGGTGGCCACCGCACCGGTCGCCGTCAGGAAGGTCCGCCGTCCCAGGTCCTGCGTCATCGCCCATCTCCCGATCATGAGGAAGCAGGGCGAGTGAAACCGGCGGAGATCAAACTCTCGCCACCGGTGGTCGGCCACGGCATGAACGTCAGGTGATCGCGTAGGTCTCGCCAATGTGCCGCATCCGTTGTGCTGATGCCTGCGAGAGCTGTGAGGTTCTGGTGGAATGTCCTGCGAGTAGCTGATCACGACCATTGGGAGGCGTCTTGCGCAGCGACTCGGGCCTGCGGCGCGGAGCGGAACTGTGCGGCCGATACCGGCTCGAGGAACGGATCGGCGCCGGCGGCATGGGCGAAGTGTGGCGCGGCGTCGACCTGCGGTTGCGTCGACCGGTCGCGATCAAGATTCTGCCCGTCGAACTGACGGCCGACCAGACCGCGGCTGAGCGGTTCCGGCGTGAGGCCGAGACCACCGCAGCGCTCCAGCATCCCGGCATCACCGTGATCTTCGACGTCGATGAGCACCCGTCCGAACGAGGACGTCTGCTGTTTCTCGTCATGGAGCTGCTCACCGGACAGGACCTTGGCACGCTCCTGGCAGGGCATCCCGGTGGCCTGCCGATCGGCCAAGCGGTCACGCTCGCCACGCAGACCGCCGACGCGCTGGCCGCGGCGCATGCGCACGGCATCGTTCACCGAGACATCAAGCCGGCCAACCTGTTCCTGCTGGGCGACGGCCGGGTGAAGATCTGCGACTTCGGCATCGCCCGGCTTGCCGACACCACAACGCGGCTCACGGCCACCGGCGGCTTCATCGGGACACCGCTCTACATGGCGCCCGAACAGTTCCGCGGTGGGGAGCTCAGCGCACGCGTCGACCTGTACGCCCTCGGTTGTGTCCTGTACGAGCTGCTGACCGGAACGCCGCCGTTCATCCGGAACACCGGTGCGGCCGCCCTCATGTACCGGCATCTCAACGAGGCTCCCGACCCGCTGCGCGCCCGCCGCCCCGACGTGCCCGCGGCCCTGGAGAAGGTGACGCTGCAACTGCTGGCCAAGGACCCTGGCGAGCGGCCCGCCGGCGCGGCGGCCGTCGCCGCCCTGCTCCGAGGATCCGACGGCGCACACCACCCGGCGATGCCGACGGGACCCGACCGGCTGCCTCAGCCAGCGCCCACCGAAACGTGGGATAGGGGGCAAAAAGCGACGGCCGCCGAACCATCGCCCCCGCGCCGCCGCAAGGCCGTCCTCACCGCGGTGGCGGCGGTCGTGGTCGCGGGCGTCGTGCTCGGGGGCGGGGCAGTCGGCCTCAGCGGTGTCTTCAGAGGTGGCAAGCCGGACCCCATACCTACCCCTGCGCCCTCCCACAGCGTCACCCCGAGCGTGCCGTCGAACCCGAAGCCGGTGACACCGGGCTGGCAGGCCGTCCTCGCGCCGGAGTGGGGCGTAGCGTACGACGTCCCTCCCGGCTGGAAGGTGCAGACGCCCAACTGGTCATCGTGGGTCCAGGACTCCCGGGGGCAGGTGTACGTCGGTGAGAACGCGGTGGCCGACAGCCAGAAGGGCAAGTGCACGCGGGCGCAGACCGGCCTTCGAGGCGGCTCGGGCCCGGTGGCGAATCCGGGCGCCGATCAGATGTCGGCGCTTACCGGCAGGGCGCAGACGGAGGCCCGTAACTGGGTGTCGGCCCTCTATGGCGGCGTCGACACACCGCCGCACCCGCCGAAGTCCGAGCCCGGTCCGGCCGGCACCGTCACAATGCACGGCATCACGGCGGAGCGCGTGTCGTTCACAGTGACCACCACCGCGCGGCACGACGCCTGCACGCCGCCGCACGCCCTCGTCGAGACGGTCGCCATGGCCGCGGGCAAGGACGCCGCGACGTCCGGCCCGCTGATGTTCACCGTCTTCGCCGACCGCGATGTCCGCGGCGGGTTCACCGACGCCGATCTGAACAAGATCGTCGCGAGCGTCCGCCGGTACGGCTGTCCGGCGGGCACCTCACTCACCGACAACACCTGCTCGTCGGGAAAGACCACACCGACGCCTTAGGTTCGGTGTCGTTCTCAGCTGATCTGGTAGGTGACGAGGGATCGTGCGGGCACGGTCGGCGCACGGCTGAAAGTTACACAACCGGCCTCGACCGAACTTGCCTGACAGAGCCGGCGTCGGTCAGTTCTGGACGGCGGTTGTGCGGGTGAGGGTGTCCGCCACTGTCGTGCAGGCGAGCCGCGCCACGGAGCGCAGTTCGGCGTCCGGGGTGCCGGTGCGGCTGAGTAGGGCGAGCGACTGGTTGACGGCGACGACGAATGTGGCCAGTTCGTCGAGTACGTGAGGGTCGGCCGAGGAACCAGCCAGTGCCGCGCGTACGCGGCGGCGCTGGGTGTCGAGGAGAGCCCGTACGTGGGCGCTGTTGTCCTCCTTCAGGGTCGGCGACTGCGCCGCGGACTGGGCGATGAGGCAGCCCGCGGGGACCGACGGGTCGGCGATGCGCGCGAGGACGACGTCGAAGAACGCCTCTACCGCGCGCACCGGATCACCGGGGTGCGCCGTGAGCGCCTGCTCGTACTGGGCGCCGTAGGTCGTCGCATAGCGGTCGAGGCACTGGCGGAACAGAGCGTCCTTGCCGCCGAAGGCGCCGTAGAGGGAGCCACGGCCGAGACCCGTGGCGGCTCCGAGGGCGTCGAGCGAGGCGTCGGCGTAGCCGCGCTGCCAGAACACCCGCATCGCCTGGTCCAGGGCCGCACCGACGTCGAACTGCTTCCGGCCTGACATGCCGTACCTCCCGGGCTGTGATCCTACGCGCTCCTTGGATCGATCGATCCAAGTATCTTTGACTGATCGGTCCATGATGGCTAGCGTGGCCCAGCGCGAGAGCCCATCCAGTCCGGTGAAAGGAAACCGTCATGAGTTCAGCTCCGGAAGGCCTCGGCTCCGTCCGTCGAGCGCCGAACCTCCCGGCCGGATTCGCCGACACGTTCGCCAGCCGGTACGTCGACACCGGTGAACTGCGCCTGCACGCGGTCACCGGAGGCGACGGACCCGCCCTGCTGCTTCTGGCCGGCTGGCCCCAGACCTGGTACGCCTGGCGCCTCCTGATGCCGGCGCTGGCCGAGGATTTCCAGGTCGTGGCGGTCGATCCGCGCGGTGTCGGGCTGTCCGACAAACCCTCGGACGGGTACGACACCGGGACCCTCGCGGGCGACATGGTGGCGCTGATGGCCGCGCTCGGCCACCAGCGGTTCGCCATGGTCGGTCACGATGTGGGGATGTGGACCGGCTACGCCCTGGCCGCGGATCATCCGGACCGCCTCACCCGCCTGGCCGTCGCCGAGGCCGCGATCCCCGGCCTGTCTCCCTCTCCGCCTCTCTTCGGCAGTACGGAGGCCAACGACCGGCTCTGGCACTTCGCCGTCAACCGCCTCGCCGAGGTCAACGAGCAACTCGTCAAGGGGCGTGAACACCTCTACTTCGGCCACCAGTTCGCGACCAAAGCCGCGAGGAAACTGCCCGGCTACGCCGTCGAGCACTACGTCCAGACTCTCGCGTCCGATCCGGAAGCCCTGCGTGCCAGCTTCGAGTTCTACCGTGCGCTCGACACGACCATCGCCCAGAACCAGCGGCGGAAGACCCGGCGGCTGACCCTTCCCGTCCTGACGATCGCGGGAGCGGAGAACTCCGGGGAACTGGTCGGGAACACGATGAAACTGGCCGCGGACGACGTGGAGAGCCTGATCATTCCCGGCTGCGGCCACTACCCCGCCGAGGAGGCCCCCGAGGAGATGCTGGCCGCGCTGACCACCTTCCTGGCGCCCGAGACCGCGGTCGCGGCTCGCCGAGTGGGTTCGTGATGCAATGACCTCGGCAGCGCCGGCGCTGCCGAGCGCCGGGCGATGGGCGCACATACGTCCTCTTAAGGCGCCGCCTGTCAGGCTTGCGGCTCGCGCAAGCCGACGAAGGAGGTCACGACCGATGGCGTTGCACAAGGGCGAGGAAGGTCGTCAACGGCCGCTACACGTGAATCCGCTGTTCGGGGAGGCGGACCCGGTATCCGGTGTCGAGGCCGTCCTCCCACGGCACCGGCTTCCCGAGCGTCCGATGGCACCGGCGACCGCCTACCAGCTCGTCCACGACGAGATGATGCTGGACGGCAACTCCCGCCAGAACCTCGCCACGTTCGTGACCACCTGGATGGAACCGCAGGCGGCCACGCTCATGGCCGAGACCGCCGACAAGAACATCATCGACAAGGACGAATACCCACAGGTCGCCGAACTGGAGCGCCGCTGCGTCGCGATGCTGGCCGACCTGTGGAACGCCCCCGACCCCGAAACCGCGGCCGGCTGCTCAACGACCGGATCGAGCGAAGCGTGCATGCTCGCCGGGATGGCGCTCAAGCGTCGATGGATGCACCGCAATGCCGATCGGTACGCCGCCGGGGCGCGACCCAACCTGGTGATGGGCACCAACGTGCAGGTGTGCTGGGAGAAGTTCTGCAACTTCTGGGAGGTGGAGGCGCGTCAGGTGCCGATGGACGGTGACCGCTTCCACCTCGGTGCGGAAGAAGCCGCCGCGCGGTGTGATGAGAACACCATCGGCGTGGTGGCCATCCTCGGCTCGACGATGGACGGCAGCTACGAGCCGGTCGCCGAGATCTGCGCCGCCCTCGACGCGCTGGAGGAGCGCATCGGGTGGAACGTGCCCGTCCACGTGGACGGCGCATCCGGCGGAATGATCGCGCCGTTCCTGGATCCCGACCTGGTATGGGACTTCCGGCTTCCCCGCGTCGCCTCGATCAACACCTCCGGCCACAAGTACGGGCTGGTGTACCCGGGAGTCGGCTGGGCCTTGTGGCGCGACCGCGAGGCGCTGCCCGAAGAACTCGTGGAGCGCGTGAACTACCTGGGCGGCGACATGCCCACCTTCTCGCTCAACTTCTCCAGGCCCGGTTCGCAGGTGGTCGCGCAGTACTACAACTTCCTGCGGCTCGGCTACGAGGGCTATCGCGCCGTCCAGCAGGCGAGCCGGGACGTCGCGACGCACCTGGCCGAGCGGATCGAGGCGATGGGCTGCTTCCGGTTGCTCACTCGCGGCGACCAGCTACCGGTGCTCGCCTTCACCACCACCGACGAGGTGACCGAGTTCGACGTCTTCGACGTCTCTCGGCGGCTGCGGGAGTTCGGCTGGCTGGTTCCGGCCTACACCTTCCCGGCCAACCGCCAGGACCTGGCAGTACTCCGCATTGTGGTGCGGAACGGATTCTCGCTGGACCTCGCCGACAGGCTCATCGAGGACCTGGGGAGCCTACTGCCGTGGTTGCGAAAGCAGCCCCGGCCGATGATGGGCCCCGAGGACGGCACGAGCTTCCACCATTGATCGTCCTTTCCGGGAAAGGCGGGGGTCAGCCGGTCAGGCCGTGGCGGGCGGTGTAGTCGGAGACCTCCGCTCGTCCGGTGATCCCCGCCTTGGCGAAGGCCCGGTTGATGTGCGACTTCACGGTCACCGTCTCGATGTGCAGCCGGGCGGCGATCTGCCCGTTCGACAGCCCCACGCTGATCAGCGTGAGCACCTCGGCCTCCCGTACGGTGAGCCCGTCGGGGAGCCGCGTGCGTTCGGGAACGCGTCCAACGCGGGCGGTCGCGACCAGGCGTGCCTGGACGGCCGGGTCGACGGGGGCCAGACCCGCCGCCGCGGCTGTGACGGCCTGCCGGATCTCACGATGGCCCGCGTTCTTGGTCAGGAAGCCGCGGGCGCCGGCGGCCAGGGCGGTCAGGACCGACTCGTCGTCGGCGTACGAGGTGAGCACGACGACGGCGACCTCGGGATGGTCCGCGACGATCCGCCGGGTCGCCTCTGTTCCGTCCATCCCCGGCATGCGCAGATCCATCAGCACGACGTCCGGCCGATGGGCGGCGACCGCCGCGAGCACCGCGTGCCCGTCCTCCGCCTGGGCGACGACCTCGACGCCCGGGAGCAGCTCGAGGAGCGCGACGAGCCCCTCCCGTACGGTGGCCTGGTCGTCCGCGACGATCACGCGGACGGTGGGCTCGCTCACCGGCCGACCCGGGCGTGCACCCGCCAGCCGTTCTCGGTCGATCCGCTGGTGACCGTGCCGCCTGCCAGCCGGACGCGCTCACGCATCGCGGACAGTCCGTATCCGCCGCCGACGGTCTCGGTGACGCGCGCGCGTGCCGCGCCGTTGGTCACCTCGACCGCCAGACCGTCGTCGAGGTAGTCGAGGCTGACGCGTACGTCGGCGCCGGGAGCGTGCTTTCGGGCATTGGTGAGGGACTCCTGGACGGCTCGGTAGATCGCCAGCGCCGAGTCGGCGGGTAGTGGCCAGGCGTCACCGCGCAGCGACCACTCGACGGACGCCTCCGTGTCATGGCGGAACGCCTCGACCAGTCCCTCGATCAGCTCCTGGACGGCGACCTCGCCGTCGCCCAGCGTCCGTACGGCGGCGACGGCCTCTTCCTGACCCGACCGGGTGAGCGTCCGGGCCCGCGCGAGGTGCCGCCGGGCCTGGTCGCGGTCGCCGGCGAACTCCAGCGCGGCGTCGGCGGCCTCGAGCTGGAGGGACAGGGCGGTCAGCGAATGCCCGAGGACGTCGTGCAGCTCACGGGCGATCCGGCCGCGCTCGGCGAGGGTCGCCGCCTGCGCCTGGCGTTCGCTCGCCAATACGGTCTGCTCGGCCAGCAGCCGCGCCTGCTCGGCGCGGTCGGCGTGGAGGCGGTGGTTGCGCCCGACCAGGTAGGCCACGAAGGTGACCGCTGCGAACGTGGCGAGAGCGTCGCCGTGCCCAAGCAGGTAGCCGGTGAGGAGGACGCCGCAGCAGCCGCCCATCAGCATCGCGCCCTCGCGGCGGGGGAACACGGTGCCGGCGTCGATACAGGCCCAGAAGGTGAACCAGTACACGGCGGGCTGCGGATGCACGAACAGCAGCGCGCTGCCCGCCACACCGGTGCACGCGATCGCCGCTCGCAGCGCGGGGGAGTCCCCGCGCGGTCCGATGACCGCCCACGCGAGCCACGCGGCCGACGCCGCCGCCAGCGTGATCGAGGTCCACAGGTGCGTGCCGTGCAGCCCGGCGGCGCCCTCGTGGGTGGTCTCTCCCCACACCATGAAAGCGAGCCCGGCGAGCATCGCCGCGCGGACCGGCCACTGACCGCTCAACCGGCCGGGAAACGACCTTCGCGCCATCCACCCCTCCCCACCAAGGTGATCCGGCCGATTATGCGGCGGGTCCCACCCACATATCCACCCGGAAGGCGGACGATCTCCACCCGGCTCTCCTCCTACGGTGACGAACACGACCGGCCGGGGTGCGCCGGGGCAGCCCGAGGAGAGAGTGTTGTCCGCGATAACGATCGTCAATCTGGTGATCCTCGCCGCCATCCTGATCAAGGACTGGGGGCACAACCGGGTGACGCTCTTCCCCATCGTCCGCCCGCTCCTGCTCAGTGCCGTGATCGTGCCGTTCGTCCTGCCGAAGTTCGACGCCGCCGGGGGCGGCCTGACGCTGGAGGCCGCATCGGTCGTCGCCGGGATCGCGATCGGGGCGTTCGCCTGCGCGATGCTGCGCGTGAGCGTGGACGAGGAGGGCAAGGGCTGGTACGACGCCGGCTACGCGTACGTCGTCGTCTGGGTCCTGATCAGCGCGCTTCGCCAGCTGTTCGTGTACGGCTGCCAGCACTGGTTCACCCGGGACCTGGGCCGGTTCCTCGTCGAGAACCGCATCAGCCCGGCCGCCTTCGGCGACTCGATCCTGTTCTTCACGCTCAGCATGGTGGTCGCCACGCGTCTGGGCATCCTGCTCCGCAGCCGCCTCGTGGCCGCCCGTATGGCTTCCGCCGTCGCCTGAGGCCCCGGCACATGCCGTAGCACGACTTCCGACGTCCCCTGGCCGGCCTTCTCCGGGCAGGGGACATCGCGCGTGATCGCGCTTGACTTAAAGCGCTTCAAGTATCCGACACTCGGTGCATGACAGCGGCACAGAAGGTCCAGGACGCCTGTCCACTGACGATTCAGGAGGTCTCCCGGCTCAGCGGCCTGTCGGAGCCGACGTTGCGCTACTACGAGAAGATCGGTCTCATCGACTCGGTCGACCGGGACGAGAGCAGCGGTCACCGGCGCTACAGCGCCGCCGTGGTGGACAGGATCGAGGCGCTGAGCTGTCTGCGAGGTGCCGGGGTGAGTGTCCAGGACATGCGGGCCTATCTCCGGCATCTGGCCTCTGGGCACCGGGAGGCCGGACAGATGCGCGAGCTGTTCCAGCGCAACGCCGAGCGGATCGCCGAAGAGATGGAACGCATGCAGGTCCGCCTGCGCTACCTGCGGCTCAAGGCCGAATTGTGGGACGCGCGCGAGCGCGGCGACGCCGAGACCGAGCGCCGGGTCCTCGCGGAGATCATCCGCGTCGTTCCCGAGATGGCGTGAAAGTGCGCGGCGCTTTTCACAATGCATTGATGACAAGGAACGATATGACGCTGGGGTCCACGAACGACGATGGCCTTGTGCTGGTGACCGGTGGCAGCGGTCACCTCGGGTCGCACGTGGTCGGCCGCCTGCTCGCGGACGGGTGCCGGGTACGTGCGACCGTCCGCTCGCCCAGGCGGGCGGGCGAGCTTCGGGCGATGGTGGCCGATCCGGGCGGTCGGCTGGAGATCGTCAGCGCCGATCTGTCCGCGGACGAAGGCTGGGCCGACGCGACGGCCGGGTGCACGTACGTCCTGCACGTCGCATCACCGTTTCCGGCCACTCAACCGGAGAACCCCTACGAGGTCATCGCTCCGGCGCGGGACGGCGCGCTTCGCGTCCTGCGGGCCGCACGCGACGCCGAGGTCAAGCGAGTGGTCATGACGTCGTCGTTCGCCGCGGTGGGATACAGCCACAAGCCCGGCAACGAGTACGACGAGACCGACTGGACGGACCCCGCTGACGACAATTCCCCGTACATCAGGTCGAAGGCGATCGCCGAACGGGCGGCCTGGGACTTCGTCCAAGCGGAAGGGAACGACCTCGAACTGACGGTGATCAACCCGAGCGGGATCTTCGGCCCACTTCTCGGACCACACCTGTCAACCTCGACCGGCTTGGTCAAGGCGATGCTGGAAGGCGGCATGTCGGCGGTGCCCCCGGTCTACTTCGGCGTGGTGGACGTGCGCGACGTCGCGGACCTCCACGTACGGGCCATGAGGCATCCCGCCGCTGTCGGCGAGCGGTTCCTGGCCTCCAGCGGCGAGGCGATCAGTTTCCTCCAGGTCGCTCAGATACTCGCCGAGCACCTGGGCGCGTCGGCGGCCAAGGTGCCGACCCAGGAGTTGACAGCCGATCAGGTACGCGAGGCGGCCCGGTCCAACCCCGCACTGGCGGACGCGGTCGGCCGACTGGGCGTAATTCCCGTCCTGCACACCGAGAAAGCCCGCACCACGCTCGGGTGGATGCCCCGCGACCCGGAGACCACGATCGTCGAGACTGCGGAAAACCTGATCCGTTTGAATCTGGTGGTTGGCTGACCTGTTCGATGCCTCCTGGCCGGGCCGTTCACGGCCAGGAGGCATCGAACAAGATGGGCTATTTCGCCTGCTCCGCGACGCAGACCTCGACGCAGTTCCCGCCGTTGGTGCCGCTGCGCCGCGACTTGCGCCAGTCCGCGTTGTTCAGGTCCATTGTTCGTCTGCCGTTCTCTTGATGAGCTCGATCGATTCCCGCTGGGACAGGGTGCACGTCCGGATCGACTCCCAGACGTCGATGAGGCACGTGATGTCGTCCCGGTTGCTCGTGACCAGGCCGCGAACGACGGTCTCGACATAGGCCACGTCGGCTCCATCGGCGGTGGCGATCGTGAATGACCCTTGAAGGCCTTCATGACGGACCCCGGACGGGATGATCTGGACTGCGAGCCGGGGGGACACGGAATTCACCAGATGCTCTAGTTGATCGCGCATCACCTTCGCATCGCCGAAGCCGCGAGTGAGGACCGTTTCGTCCAGTACACACCTGAGTGTAGGTGGATTTTCGCCGATGAGAATGGCCTGCCGTTCGAGGCGCGCGTTGACGGCCATCTCGTCGTCGTCGAGGACCGCCCGGGCGTAGTCGGGCGTCTGCAGCAGACCCGGTATGAGTGACAGTTCGAACGCCCGGAGGGCCGACGCGCGGCGCTCCTCGTCGAGCCAGTCGCGCATCCAGCCCGGCAGGCTCTCACCTTCCAGGAGGTCGTAGACCTCCATAAGTACGCCAGGCGGGAGACCGAGCGCCTGCTCGATCGCGGTGACGTGTTCGCGCCGGGGACGTAGCTGGCCGGTCTCGACGTTGCTCAGCCATCCGTCGGAGTAGCCGAGCCTTTTCGCTAGGTCGGCCTGGAGGATGCTTGACGCGTCCCGATAACGCCGGACGAGGCGGCCGAGAGCGATCAGTGCGGGGCTTGGGGGAGTGCGCATCTTGTACCTTTCTGTGGAATTTGTGGATTCCCTCCTGATGGCGTCTTCGCTGGTCAGCGTACGGATGTTGGGTGGAAATGGCGGCCGTAACGCCAAGCGTTTCCATTGCATGCTGAGCGTCGCGAAGAATTCTTTCTTCGCGGTGTTTGGGATTTCTCCCGTCCTAGCACTCCAATCGGCGCTACTTCAGCGGCCGAGCACATCCTCGGGGCTGGCTGAAGGCGGGAATCCCGTGGTGGCCCCCCACATCTCCGCGAACCCGCCATCGTCGAAGCGGAAGATCTCGAACAGCATCGGCTGCGCGTCGCCGTCCGGGGTCGTGATCCCTTCGACGGTCGAGCGGACGGCGGCCTTGTCGCCGTCGATCAGGATGTCCTGGGCGACGACGCGCATGTCGGGGAACCGGGCGGTGAGTGTGCGCCAGGCGTCCATGCCCGCCTCGAACCCACCGCCGAGCGGATGGCTGAAGAAGCCGGGGGCGTGAAGGTCGGCGGCCTGGTCGAATTGTCGGGTGTTGAAGCACTCCTGCATCCGTCGGATCAGGGCGCCGGCGTCATCGCGTGTGGTCATCGGCGTGATCTCCTCACGGCTGGCGGGTCTGGTCATGAGGAGCGGCGCGAGCCCGTAACCGGTGCGCTGCCCCGGTTATACGATCGCACAATATCCGGTGCGACGCCCCGGTTATGCTGATGCCGAGATGTCCAGCCAGCCTCCTGAGCCCGTCCCGACAGCTCACGGCCGTGAGCTGCGCGCTGACGCGCGCCGCAATCGCGAGCGGGTGCTGCGGACCGCGCAGCGGTTGTTCGCGACGGAAGGTCTCGGCGTCTCGCTGGATGAGATCGCCCGCCGCGCGGGTGTTGGCCCCGGCACCGTCCACCGGCACTTCCCGGCCAAGGAAGCGCTGTATCTCGCCGTCGCGATCGATCAGCTGAAGCAACTGGTGGCGGAGGGAGGAGTGCTCGCCGGCACCGGCGATCCCGCAGCCCTGTTCAGGCTGCTGTCCCGGATGATCGCCAGCGGCGCCGAGAACGTCGCGGTGAAGAGCGCGCTGGTGGCCGCGGAGTTCGACCTGCGCACCGCCGCGCCGGATGTCGCGGCGGATCTCACCCGCCAGGTCGCGGACCTACTGGATCGCGCGCGCGCCGCCGGCACCGTACGCGACGACCTCACCGCCGACGAGGTGATGGCACTGGTCGCCG
This sequence comes from Actinoallomurus sp. NPDC050550, assembly GCF_040655075.1. NCBI lineage: Bacteria > Bacillati > Actinomycetota > Actinomycetes > Streptosporangiales > Thermomonosporaceae > Actinoallomurus > Actinoallomurus sp. NPDC050550. The sequence continues at coordinate 31,130 of NZ_JBFAJC010000062.1, forward strand.
GCGCCTTCGCCGCGATCCGCCACGCCGGCGCGGAGACCAGCCGCGAGCGCTCGGCACACATCGCCCAGCTCGTCCTCGACGGGCTACGACCCCGGCCCCGGTGAGCAACGCACGCTCCCGAACGCCACGATCCACGCTCCGACCGACGACCAGGTCACCTGGCCGGTGTGGACTCCATCGCGCGGAGGGGCGAGGACTCTTCGCCCGTCCTACGTGCGATCAGGTCCAGTGCCTTCTTCGACGGCACGTCGGCGGGACGGTAGACGACCAGGCGCTGCGTCGTGTCTCCGAGCGGCGTCAGCACGTCGAACTCGATCGTGAGCGGGCCGACATCGGGGTGAAGCAGGGCCTTGAGGCCGTGTCCGTTCACCTTGACGTCGCGCCGTTCCCAGAGGCGGGCGAACTCCTCGCTCCCCGACCTGAGCGTGCCGATCAAGTCGGCGAGTGCCGCGTCCTCGGGATCGGCGGCCCACGCGGCTCGTAGGTCGGCGATGCCTTCCCGGATCGTCTGCTCCCGGTGGCGGTAGAAGTCGCGGTAGGCGGGATGCAGCACGCACAGTGTCATCGTGTTGCGCTGTTCGGGCGGCAGCCGGTCGAACCGGAGCATCAGCTCGGCCATCTCCGGATTCCAGGCGAGGATGTCGAAACGCCGGTCGACCAGCATCGCGGGCAAGGGCGACATCGCACGGACGAGGTGGGCGAGTGAGTCCGCCGTGACGTTGCCCCGCCGTCCCGTCGTCCTGTGCCCGACCAGGTCGAACAGGTACGCGTGCTCATCCTCGCTGAGTCGCAGTGCCCGCGCGAGGGCGTCGAGCACCTCCGGGGAGGGACGCAGCCCGCGTCCCTGCTCCAGCCGGATCACGTAGTCGACGCTGACGCCGGCCAGCTCGGCGACCTCCTCCCGGCGGAGCCCGGGAGTGCGGCGCGGACGCCTGCTCGTCGGCAGGTCGACTTCTTCGGGAGCCAGGCGCTTGCGTCGGTCCCGTAGGAAGACCGCCAGCTCATGGGTTACGTCCACGTTGGCGCTCATGGTGGTGATCCTATTTCGGCCGGGTGGGAGGGCCAGTCCCAGGAAAGAGCTTCCCTTACCTGCGCACCCGCGGCCGCCGCACCCTGGACCAGGAACACCCCAGTTGAGAACAGGAAGACCACCATGGCTGCATCGCTGGACACGTACCGTCTGCTGGGCCGATCGGGACTGCGTGTGTCACCGCTGGCGCTGGGCACGATGACGTTCGGCTCCGATTGGGGATGGGGCGCGGACAAGGACGAGGCCCGCCGCATCTTCGACACGTACGTCGACCGGGGCGGCAACTTCATCGACACCGCCAACCAGTACACCGAGGGAACGTCCGAACGACTGGTCGGGGAGTTCTCCCGCGACAAGCGCGAGAGGCTCGTGCTCGCCACCAAGTACACCCTGACCACCAGGCCGGGCGATCCGAATTCGGGCGGCAATCACCGCAAGAGCATGGTCCGCTCGGTCGAGGACAGCCTTCGCCGGCTGGGCACCGACTACATCGACCTGCTGTACCTGCACGCCTGGGACGGCACCACCCCCGTCGAGGAGGTGCTCCGGGCGATGGACGACCTCGTACGGGCCGGCAAGGTGCTGTACGTCGGCATCTCGGACACGCCGGCGTGGCAGGTCTCCCGCATGCAGGCGATCGCCGACCTGCGGGGCTGGTCGCCGCTGATCGCGCTGCAGATCGAGTACAGCCTGATCGAGCGGACCGTCGAGCGCGACCTGGTCCCCATGGCCCGTGAGATGGGGCTCGGGGTCATTCCCTGGTCACCGTTGGCCAGCGGAGTGCTGACCGGCAAGTACACGCGGGCGGATCTGGCTCACGAGGGCGCTTCGGCCGATGCCGTGGGTACCCGCAAGAACGTCGCGGCGGCCAACGGCGCACTCACCGAACGCGGCCTGGCCATCGCCGAGGTCGTCAAGAAGGTCGCGGCCGGCATGGACACCACGCCTTCGCGGGCCGCGCTCGCGTGGACCATGCGCGACCCTGCGGTGACGGCTCCGATCATCGGAGCCCGAACGGTCGCCCAACTGGAGGACAACCTCGGTGCCCTCGACCTGTCGTTCACCGAAGGCGCGCTCGCCGAGCTCGACGAGGTCAGCGCGATCGAACTCGGATTCCCGCACGATTTCCTGGCCAGGCCGATGACGCGGAACGTGATGTTCGGCGACGTGCGGTTCGAACGAGCGGCCGATCGGGCCCGTGCCGGCCGGTAAGAGGTCACGGCCGCTGCTCCACCAGCGCGGGGTGCCTCGGGTCGTCGACGCGGATGACGACGTCGGCGACCTGCACCGGCTGGGCCTCGGCCTCGTACCGGGCGTAGGCGGGCAGGGTCCACTCCTGCTCGGGGTCGATCCGCCGGGCAAGCGCCCCACGGGACATCGACAGGTGGACCACGTGCTCGAAGGGCAGGCCTCGGCCGAGGAGGAGCGCGCCGTCGAGGAGGAGCACGCCACCCTCGCGCAGGGTGACGTACGAGGCGCGGGTGGCCCGGTCCGCGGCGCTGTCCCACAGACTGGGCAGGACCCGGCCCGTACCGCCCGGTTCGAGCGGGGCGAGCACCTCGCGGACCAGGCCGCTCTCGTCGAGCCAGCCGTCGTAGTAGACGTCCGGGTCGTCGCGGCCGTACTCGAAGCGCAACGATGCCGGGCGCAGGAAGTCCCCGGCGGACACCCGCAGGACCTCACGGCCACGCAGGCGGAGCGGGTCCACGAGTGCGTCCGCGAGGTCCTCCGGCCGGGTGGGCGGCGCGCCGTCGATCGCGACCCGAGCCCACGACGTACGGGGAAGGGCCGCGACGCGGTCGGCGAGCTCTTCGACCAGGAGGGACGGCGATATGGGCTCAATGCGCACCTCGCCATCCTCGCAGCCGGATCAGCCGGATCAGCCCGACGGCTGTGGGGAGCGCGGCGTCGCCGCCACCAGGACGGTCGCGTGGGCGAGGGCCGACAGGTTCGAGGGCCGTACCGAGTCGGTCCGCTCCCAGAGGGCCGCGTCGACCGCGTCCTGGTGGCGGGTGTGCTGGACCAGGCCGAAGCCGTGCTCCTCCAGTAGGGCGGACATCTCCTCGGGACGGAACGCGCTCAGCCAGGGTTCGCCCTGTTCGGCGGCCATCGGCGCCACGGCGTCGGCGTACTCCTGGGCCGCCGCGTCGCGGAGTTCGGGGGCGAGCGTGTAGTCGAGGACCATCTCGGTGCCCGCGGCGAGGCCGCCGACCGCTGTGAGGGTCTCGGCGATGGCGTCCCGGGTGAGGTACATGGTCACGCCGAGCCAGCTCGCGAAGGCCGGCCGGGACGTGTCGAACCCCTCCCGGACCAGGGCGTCCACCAGTGACTCGGTCTCAAGGTCGACCGGGACGAAGGCGACCGTGCCCGGGATCGCGATGCCCGCCTGATTCAGGAGCCGGCGCTTCCACCGCTGCGTCGCGGGATGGTCGACCTCGAAGACGCGGACGGGGCCGGCCGGGTCGGAGCGGTAGGCGTACGAGTCGAGGCCCGCGCCGAGGATGACGTACTGCGTGACGCCGCGGGCCACGGCCTCGGCGAGACGGTCCTCCGTGTAGCGGCTCCGGACGGCGGCCGTCGCCCGGACGCCGCGGAGGATGGGGTGCTCGCCGTGAGCGCGGTGGTAGCCGACGAACTCCTCGGCCTGCTCTCCCAGAAGGTCGTACGCGACGGTGTCGGCGAAGAGCAGGGGAGGCGAGTCGACGATGAGGTGGGCCGCGCGCGCCGCCGCGGCCGTGAGCGCTGTCCGGCTGGGTCGTCCATTGTCCATCACGACAGCAGAACCTACATCGCCTTTTCTTCATCATAGCACAATTATGATTTTTATAAAAGGCCATTGAGATAACGACCGGGCGGCTTTTTCGGTGCTTTATAGGTAGCCGGCCAGGCGATCGGCCAGTTCGGCGGGGCGGCTGAGCATGACCATGTGACCACCGTCGATCTCGTCGGGGACGATGCCGAGGCGCTCTCGTACGACCTGTCGCATGAATCCCGCCGGGAACAGTCGGTCGTCGCGGCACAGCAGGAATTTCGTCGGCACGTTCGGCCATGCGGGAAGTGGCCACGGCTCTTTGGCGGGGGTGTCCGACTGGTCGCGTGAGTGCCTTTCCGTCTCGGCGGCCAATTCGGCGGGGACGTCGTGGTAGTAGATGTCTTCGGTCTCCTCGCGCACCACCTGGTCGTGCCCGGTGGCGCTCCACCACTCGCCGGGAGCCTCGCCGGGGGAGGGGACCATCGCCGTGAGCATCACGAGGAGATCGACCGGCACACGGTCACAGACGAGCGGTCCGGTGAAGCCGCCGAGCGAGTGCGCCACGACGACCAGGTCGGTGCGGTCGCCGATCTGTTCGACCGCGGCGTCGGCGTACTCGGCGAGCCCTGCCGTGTCGTCCTCGCAGGGCAGGTCCACGGGCACGGCGTCGTGGCCGCGCCCGCGCAACTCGGCTGCGAGCGGCCGCCAGTACGCCGGGTCGCATGCCCCGCCGGGGATCAGGACGAAGGTCGCCATGTCAGGGTCCTCTCGATGAGGCGTAGGGGACAACCTGTCATGACCGCTCGGCCGCGCGAAACTCATCGGCTCGAGTCTCGGGTGGGTGCTGGTGCTCACCAGGAGTGAATGGGCGCCCGCACGAACACGCAGGTCGTCTGCCCGAGGCGCGGGCGACCTGCGTGTTCTCGTACATGTGCCGTATGCCACGCATCACCGTCGATGCGATGCTGTACGGTGCTTCCCGCGGCGAACGGATTTTGCCGCATAAGCGGTTTTCGACCGCTTATAGGAGCGCCGGGAAGCCTGGTCGGCACCGCTGACGGCATGCCCACGGGGAGGCGCGCGTGACGGAATTCATCCACGCGGCACTTACATTTCCGGCGGTCGTCCTCGGCGCCCTCCTGGTGATCGTTCTCGCCTACTGGCTGCTGGTCGTCGTCGGCCTGCTGGACGCGGCCGCGACCATGGTCACGGCGGTGGCGTTGTCGCTGTTCGCGGCGCTCGCGTGGTTCGCCGGCGTGGCCGGCGCCGTGCTGCTGCACCGTGAGGACCTGACCGGGCGCGTCCCGGAGATCGGGGTGCTCGCCGCCGCGATCCTCGTGTCCGTCCTGATCACCAGGCTGCTGATGCGGCCCCTGCGGTACATGATCCCGGAGGAGAAGCTGCCCTCCCGGCGGGACTTCGTCGGCCGGATGTGCGTCATCCGGACCAGCCGGGTGGACCTGACGTACGGCCAGGCCGAGGTGCGGGCCGAGGACGGCTCGGCCGCCGTCATTCAGGTTCGCCAGCAACGGAACCAATCAGGCGAAGAGATCCTCAAAGCAGGAGATACCGCACTGATCTTCGACTACGACGCCGACGGCCAGTTCTTCTGGGTGATGCCGTATGACGCCGAGCTCGATCCGCACCGTCCACCCAACTGAATTCCCCCGTAAGAAGGACCATTGATGGACTCCATCGGCATCGCGATCGCCGTCCTCATCGGCGCGATCCTGATCGTCGCATTGGGCACGGCGTACCTGTTCAGCCGGCTCTTCCGTAAGGTCGAACAGGGCCGAGTACTCATCATCTCCAAGATCAAGAAGGTGGACGTCACCTTCACCGGGGCCATCGTGCTGCCCGTGCTGCACAAGGCCGAGGTGATGGACATCTCGGTGAAGACCATCGAGATCGAGCGGAGCGGGCACGAGGGCCTCATCTGCCGGGACAACATCCGCGCCGACATCAAGATCACATTTTTCGTCCGGGTCAACAAGACCGTCGAGGACGTCATCCAGGTGGCGCAGGCGATCGGCACCCAGCGGGCCAGCCACGAGGAGACGCTGCAGACGCTGTTCAACGCGAAGTTCTCCGAGGCGCTGAAGACGGTCGGCAAGCAACTGGACTTCGTCGACCTCTACACGCACCGGCACGAGTTCCGCGACCAGATCGTGCAGCTCATCGGCACCGACCTGAACGGCTACCACCTCGAGGACGCGGCCATCGACCACCTCGAGCAGACGCCGCTGCAGAGCCTCAACCCCACGAACATCCTCGACGCCCAGGGCATCCGGAAGATCACCGAGCTGACCGCCCTCGAGCACGTGCGCACCAACGAGTACCAGCGCAACGAAGAGAAGGAGATCACCCGCCAGAACGTCGACGCGCGGGAGGCCATCCTCGAGCTCGAACGCCGCCAGGCCGAGGCGGAGGTCAAGAAGAAGCGGGAGATCGAGACCGTACGGGCCCGCGAGGAGGCCGAGATCGCCAAGGTGCAGGCCGAGGAGCGCCTGACCTCGCAGACCGCGCACATCCGCACCGACGAGCAGCTGGGCGTCCAGCAGGAGAACCGCAACCGCGAGATCGCCGTCGCGGAGAAGAACAAGGAACGCGTCATCGCCGTCGAGAACGAGCGGATCGAGAAGGACCGCATGCTCGAGGTCATCGCGCGTGAACGGGAGACCGAGCTGTCCCGCATCGCCAAGGACAAGGAGGTCGAGGCGGAGAAGCGGGAGATCGCCGACGTCGTCCGCGAGCGGATCGCGGTGGAGAAGACGGTCGCCGAGCAGGAAGAGGGCATCAAGAAGCTCCGCCTCGTCGAGGAGGCCGAGCGCACCCGCCAGGCCCTGATCATCCAGGCCGAGGCGGAGGCCCAGGAGAACCTGGTCAAGGGCATCAAGGCGGCCGAGGCCGCCGAGGAGTCCGCCAAGTTCAAGGCCCGCGAGGAGGTGCTGCTGGCCGAGGCGCGGCAGAAGACCTCCGAGCTCGACGCCCAGTCCAAGATCCGGCTCGCCGAGGGCATCCAGGCGGAGGCCGCGGCCGAGGGCCTGGCCGCCGTCCAGGTGCGCGAGCGCGACGCCGAGGCGATCGAGAAGGTCGGGCGCGCCGAGGCCAGCGTCAACCGGGAGAAGGCCCTGGCCGAGGCCGAGGGCATCGAGAAGGCCGGTCGCGCCGCAGCCGTCGCGAACCGCGAGCAGGCCCTCGCCGACGCGGACGGCATCCGCGAGAAGCTCAAGGCCGAGGCCGAGGGTCTGACCGACAAGGCCGCCGGCATGGCCGCGATGGACGACGCCACCCGTGGTCACGAGGAGTACCGCCTGCGGCTGGAGGCCGAGAAGGAGGTCCGGCTCGCCGGGCTCACCGTGCAGCGCGAGGTCGTCGAGGCTCAGGCGTCGGTGCTCGCCGCCGGCCTGGAGAAGGCCGACATCGACATCGTCGGCGGCGACAGCGCCTTCTTCGACCGGGTCGTCGGCGCGATCAGCCTCGGCAAGGGCGTCGACGGGTTCGTCGAGCACTCCGACGTCGCGCAGCGGTTCGCCAGCCCCTGGCTGAACGGCTCCCGCAGCATGCCGGAGGACCTGGCCCGGCTCGTCGGCTCGATCAAGACCGACGACGTGAAGAACCTGACCCTGTCCGCGCTGCTCATGCAGCGGATCAAGGCCGGGGGCAGCGACGGCGAGAAGGCCCGTGAGCTGCTCGACCAGGCCGAGCGTCTCGGTGTCGCCGACGCGGCGATCTCCAACATGGCAGCGGTCGAGAATTGATCGAGGGCGGGGAGACGCCTGCCGCGCCGAGCCTGGACGCGGGCACCTACGAGGTGCTCCGCGCCCGGCTCGGCGAGCAGGCCAAGGAGTTGGTCCGGCGGGCCGAGGCGCTGAACGCCCGGCGGCTGGAGGTGTTCGGCGGTACGGAGCTGCGGCTGGTCGGCACCGAGCGGATCCGTACCGAGCACAACTGCGTGCCGCGCGACATCGCCGCGGTCGGCGGGCTCATGTTGTTCGGCTTCAACGTGTTCATCGGGTTGCGGCCGCAGACGACCGTCGGCGACGTGTTCGCCCTGTACCGGTTCGTCCGGGACGGCGATGAGTTCCGGTTCGAGGCGACCGACGACGCGCCGGAGGTGCTGCGCGACCCGGGCTTCGAGCGCGACTTCGGCGAGCTGTACCGCTACTACCGTGACGCCCGGCTGCTGCAGTTGCGGCATGTCGAGGGGAGGCTGCTGGCGGTCTTCCAGACCGGTCTGGCCGCCGAGCACGACACCCGTGTGCTGCGCTGGACGGTCGACGTCGACGGCACCGCCACGTACCTGGACAACCTGGGCGAGCCGGACCACGTCTTCCCGCCCCGGTACGACTTCGAGTGGGTGGAGACCACCCGCGACGACCACATCCTCGGCCGTCACCCGCACGTCTCCATCGAGGACGAGGTCTTCGTCGAGACGGTCGGCGGCGACCTCACCGTCAAGATCGAGAACAACACCGAGACCGGCGAGGGCATCTACCGCGAGCCGGTCGACGAGCCGCTGCAGAGCCTCGCCGACGCCGAGGTGCAGTACGCCCGCGTCGGCGCGCTCATCCTGTTGCGCATCCGCCCGTACAAGGAGAACGACTGGCGGTACCTCGTCTTCAACACCCATACGAAGACGGTCGTGCGCCTGGACGGTATCGGGCAGGCGTGCCGGCGGCTGCCGGAGGACCACGGCATCATCTTCCCCGGCGGCTACTACCTGGTGACCGGCGCGGCGAAGACGTTCGACACCGACGTCGACCGGCTGGAGTACGAGCGGGTCATCCGCTCCACCAACGGCGAGGACGTGCTGTACGTCTTCCACGCCCGCGAGGCCGGCCGTTACCTCCTGCTGCCGTACAACGTGATCCGCAAGGAGGTCGCCACCCCGATCACCTGCCACGGCTACTCGCTGTTCGACGACGGCACGCTCGTCGTGTTCCGGGCCGACGAAGGCGAGCCGACCCGCGTGCACGCGATGCAGGTGTGGCAGACGCCGTACCTCTCGGACGCGTACGCCGCGGCGCAGCCGGCCGGCACCGGGCCGCTGGAGCGGGTGGGCAACGCCGACCTGGTCCGGGGCATCTCCGACTGCCTGTCGGTGGCCCGCATGGTCGAGGAGACCACCCCGACGGCGGGCGTGTTCGAGGCGCTGATCGCCGGGTGCGAGCGGGCCTTCGACCACTTCCACTGGCTCGGCGACCCCGAACTCGGCGAGCTGCGCGCCCCGCTCGCCGACGTACGGGCGACGGCCGGGCAGGTTCTCGAGGAGTTCGAGACCGTCCAGCGGCTCACCGCCCAGGCCGCCGCCGCGCTCACCGAGGCCGACGAGAAGATCACGGCGCTGATCCGGCTCACCCGCGGCGACTCGCCGGACACCGCCGACGGCTGGGTGACACGCCTCACCGGGCTGCGCCGCGCCCAGGGCCGCCTCGTCACCCTCCGCGACATGCGATACGCCGACCTCGCCCGGATCGACGGGCTGGCCGACCGGCTGACTGATGAGCTGGCCTCGACGGGACGCCGCGCGGTCGAGTTCCTGCGCGAGCCCGAGGCGTTCACCGCCTACCACGAGGAGATCGACCGGCTGCTCGCCGCGATCGAGGCGATGGCCGCGACGGCCGAGGCCGTCCCGATCCGCGAACGGCTGGCCGAGCAGTACGAGGGCCTGGAGGTCGTCACCGACGTCGTCGGCACCCTCGACATCACCGACGCGACCGTGCGCACCTCGATCCTGGAGCGGGTCGGCGAGGTCCTCGCGGGCATCAACCGGGCGCAGGCCACGCTCGACGCCCGCCGCCGGGAGCTCCTGGACGCCGAGGGGCGCGCGGCGTTCGCGGCCGAGTTCGCGCTGCTCGGCCAGGCCGTCACCGGCGCGCTGGCCATGGCGGACACACCCGAGGCCTGCGACGACCAGCTCGGCCGCGTCATGCTGCAGCTGGAGAACCTGGAGTCCCGGTTCGCCGAGTTCGACGACTTCGTCGCCGAGCTCACCGCCAAGCGCGAAGAGGTCTACGAGGCGTTCTCCGCGCGCAAGCAGACGCTGCTGGACGAGCGCGCCCGCCGCGCCGACCGGCTCGCCGAGTCCGCGACGCGGATCCTCGTCGGCGTACGCCGTCGCGCCGCCGCGCTCGAATCCCTCGACGAGATCAACGCCTACTTCGCCGCCGACCCGATGGTGGAGAAGGTCCGCTCCGTCGTCGAACAGCTGCGCGCCGCCGGCGACGCCGTACGCGCCGAGGAGATCGACGGCCTGCTCAAGACCGCCCGGCAGGAGGCGGGCCGCGCCCTGCGCGACCGCACCGACCTGTACGAGGACGGCGGCGAGAGCATCCGGCTCGGCGCGCACCGGTTCGCGGTCAACACCCAGCCCGTCGACCTGACCCTCGTCCCGCACGACGGCGGCATGGCGTACGCCGTGACCGCGACCGACTACCGGTCCCCGGTCCGCGACCCGGCCTTCGCGGCGACCCGCCCGTACTGGGACCAGACGCTGGTGTCGGAGACCGCCGCGGTGTACCGCGGGGAGTACCTCGCGGCGGAGATTCTGGCGGGAACCCCGGCGGACGTCCTCCGCCGCGCCGCCGAAGAGGGCGAGCTGCTCGCCGTCGTCCGTACGGCCGCCGAGGCCCGCTACGACGAAGGGTACGAGCGCGGCGTGCACGACCACGACGCCGCGCTGATCCTCGACGCCCTGCTGCGGCTGCGGGACGGCGCGGGCCTGCTGCGCTACCCGCCCGCCGCCCGCGCCGCCGCCCAGCTGTTCTGGGCGTACGGCGCCGACGAGGCGTCGCGCGGGACCTGGACGACCCGCGCCGGATCGCTGGCCCGCGCCCGCGCGGCGTTCGGCGAGCCCCCGGCGGCCGGGGTGCTGCGCCGGGAGCTGACCGGCGCCGCCCTCGCCTTCCTCACCGCCGGAGCGCTGCACGGCCCGGACGCGGCCACCCGGATCCTGCCGCCGGACGACACCGGCGACCTGATCGGGGAGTACCTGTTCGAGGAGCTCGCCACCGAGCCCGCCGGATTCGTCACCGGCGCGGGGGCGCGCTCGCTCCTCGACGGCTTCCGCACGGCGCTCGGCGGCTCCCCGGGCTACCGTGACGACCTGCGCGCCCTCGACCACGGCGGCCTGGCCGCCCGGCAGCAGCTCATCGAGGCGTGGCTCGGCTCGTACCTGGCCACGACCGGCCTGCCCGCCGACGACCTCGCCGAGGCCGTGGCGATCGAACTGTGCGGCCCGCTGGACCGGTACGACGTGTCGTCGCCCCTGACGGCGACCGTCGAGGGCCTCCTGGGCGCGCACCCGCGGATCACCGGCCGCCGCATGGAGCTGCGCCTGGACGAGAGCGTCGCCCGGACCGGCCGGTTCCGCGCCGAGCGGGTGCCCGCCTACCGCGCGTACCAGCGGCTCCGCGGCGAACTGGTCGGCGCCGAGCGAGAGCGGCTGCGCCTGGAGGAGTACCGGCCGCACGTGCTCAGCGCGTTCGTGCGCAACCGGCTGCTGGACGAGGTGTACCTGCCGCTCATCGGCGACAACCTCGCCAAGCAACTCGGGGCCGCCGGCGACGCCAAACGCACCGACCAGATGGGCCTGCTGCTGCTCATCTCCCCGCCCGGCTACGGCAAGACGACCCTGATGGAGTACGTCGCGGGGCGGCTCGGGCTGATGTTCGTCAAGGTCAACGGCCCGGCGCTCGGCCCGTCGGTCACCTCCCTGGACCCGGCGGACGCGCCCGACGCGACCGCCCGCCAAGAGGTCGAGAAGATCAACTTCGCCCTCGAGATGGGCAACAACGTCCTGCTGTACCTCGACGACATCCAGCACACCTCGCCGGAGCTGCTGCAGAAGTTCATCTCCCTCTGCGACGCCCAGCGCCGCATCGAGGGCGTCTGGGACGGCCGCACCCGCACGTACGACCTGCGCGGCAAGCGCTTCGCGGTCTGCATGGCCGGCAACCCGTACACCGAGTCCGGGCAGCGCTTCCGGATCCCCGACATGCTCGCCAACCGCGCCGACGTGTGGAACCTCGGCGACGTGCTCTCCGGCCGCGAGGACCTCTTCGCGCTCAGCTACCTGGAGAACTCCCTCACCTCCAACCCCGTGCTCGCGCCGCTGTCCACGCGGGAGCGCGGCGACGTGGAGCTTTTCGTCCGGCTCGCGCAGGGCGACACGACCGTCTCGCCGGACCGGCTCGCCCACCCGTACTCCGGCCCGGAGGTCGAGCAGATCACCGCGGTGCTACGCAGGCTGCTGCGCGTACGGGAGGTCGTGCTGGCCACGAACCGCACGTACATCGCCTCGGCCGCCCAGGCCGACGCCTCCCGCACCGAGCCGCCGTTCCAGCTCCAGGGCTCGTACCGGAACATGAACAAGCTCGCCGAGCGGATCGTGCCGGTGATGAACGAGGCCGAGCTGGAGGCCGTCATCGACGACCACTACGTCGGCGAGGCCCAGACCCTCGCCTCCGGCGCCGAGGCGAACCTGCTGAAGTTGGGGGAGCTGCGCGGCACCCTCACCGCCGACCGGGCCGAGCGGTGGGCCGCGGTGAAGGCGGCCTACCAGCGCTCCCAGGCCCTCGGCGGCGCGGAGGACGACCCGATGACGAGGGCGGTCGGCGCGCTCGGCCTCCTCGCCGACCGCGTCGCCGCCGTCGAGACCGCCATCACCCGCGCCACCCGAGAGTGAGCCGGCGACCGGCCACGACGAAGACGATCGCTACAGCGCCCCTGCTCATTCGCTTCGGGAGTCAGGGCCTCGACCGGTCGGCCGGCGAGCGGCCGCGAAGACTGCTCGCCGTGCCTTCAGAGCCCGCTCTGCGCGGGTGCCCTCAACGCCGCGTACGGCCAGCTTCCGGGGGTGCGCACAGTGCGTCGTCGATCAGTTTGCTCTCGGCCTGTTCCACGCGCAGGACGTCGCTCGTGGTATCGGCGCGCACGCCCGACAACGAGACCGTGACGCTGCGGCGGCCGTCGGCGGTGACGCCGGCGGCGCTGATCCAGCCGGAATCACCGCCCTCGTGGCCCCAGTACGTGCCGCCGCACGACAGTGCGCGTGAGAAGAGCCCCAGCCCGTCGCGGGCGCCCGGCATGAACTGCTCGAACTCCTTGCTGATCGGGATGGTCCGTTTCATCTGCGCCAGCTGCGCCGAGGGCAGGAGCCGGCCGCCGAGCAGGGCGCGGAAGAACCGGTTGAGGTCGGCGGTGGTGGAGACGAGTCCGGCCTCTCCGCCGGCGAACGGGCCGACCTGTTCGGTGACGTCCACGAGCGGCTCGCCGGGCTTGAATCTCTGGTAGCTGTCGGCGTGTGGCCGGGGCAGCTTGGGCGATGCGCCCGGCCAGAAGGTGTGTGTGAGGCCGAGCGGCCGTACGATCCGATCCCGTACCTCCTGATGCCAGGGGTGTCCCGTGACCCGCTGGATGATCATGCCGAGCAGGACGTAGCCGGTGTTGGAGTAATTCCAGTCCTTGCCGGGCTGGAAGTCCGGCCGGTGGCGCATCGCCCGAGCGACGATCTGTTCGGGGGTGTAGACGTCGTACCGGTGCTGGTAGAAGTCGTCCGCCGAGGTGTAGTCCGGGTAGTCGTCGTGGATGCCGCTGGTGTGCTGGAGCAGTTGGCGGATGGTGATCGCGCAGCCGTCGTTGCCGTTTCCGGTCACCACGCCGGGCAGCCATCGCTCGACCGTGTCATCCAGGGAGAGCCGGTCGTCGCCGGCCAGTTGCATGATCACGGTGGCCACGAACGCCTTGGTGATGCTGGCGATCCGGAAGTAGCCGTTCCGAGGGACCGGCCGCCGGCTCGTCAGGTCGGCGACACCGCTGGTGGCGGTCAGGTTCCGGCCGTCAGGGGTGATCAACCGGGCCTGGACGCCCGTAACGCCGAGTGCGGTGATCGCGTCGGCGTCGCGCCGGAGCCGGGTTCGGTCGTCGTGGTGCGGGGCGGCGCTCACGCTGGGCGCGCTGGTGGAGAGGGTTCCGGCCACGATGGCGGCCAGGGTCAGGTTTCGTCGGATGGATCGCATGGGCGTTGACGCTAGGTCTGGCGGGAGTGAGCGGACGATGTCGCTCACCAGTGGAAAAAAGGGGTAGCAGGCTGTAGTTCCGGGCTCGGTTCCATGGCCCAGACTTGGGCGGATGAACCACCACGCGGCCAGTCGGCTTTCGGCGATGTGGCGCGGTCTGGGTTATCTGCTGGCAAGCCTGTTCACCGCTGCGGTCGCCCTGTTCGCGCTGCCCGTACTGATCGTCCCGATGATGGCCCGCGCCTGGGCGTCCTGGCATCGTCGCCGCGCGGAGCGGATGCTGCGCCGTCCGCCTTCCGGTTCCGTCCGCGTCGGTGCGTGGCGTGTTCTCGGGTGGCTGTGCACGTACATCGTGACCAGTCTGGCGTTCGGGCTCGTCGCGGTGCTGTGCGCCGGTAACGCGGTGGCCACGGCCGTCACGGTGCCCTTGTGGTGGGCGTTGCCCGCCGGCACCCGCGCGGGCGGCTTCGCCGCCGGTGTTCCACTGACCGGGTGGGGTACGGCGTTGACCCTGGGGACCGGACAAATTGTCATCTTCGCGGCCCTGACCTACTGGCTGGTTCCGCCGCTGGCGCGCCTCCATGCCCGGACCTGCGTGGCGCTGCTGTCCCCGTCGGCCGCCGAGCGGCTGACACAGCGCGTCGAGACCCTGACCGAGACGCGGGCCGGCGCCATGAACGCGCACGGCGCGGAACTCCGGCGGATCGAACGCGACCTGCACGACGGCACCCAGGCCCGGCTGGTGGCCATCGCGATGCGGCTGGGCGCGGCCCGTGAGTCACTGGGCGAGGACCCCCAGATGCTGGACAGACTCCTGAAGGAGGCGCATGAGGGTACCGAGGAGGCCATGGCGGAGCTCCGCGAGGTGATCCGGACGATCTACCCGCCGATCCTCGCCGACCGCGGCCTCGCCGGGGCGCTGACCGCCCTGGGGACCCGATCGGCGATCGACACCACCCTCGATATCGGCGACCTCGGAACGGTCCCCGCCGCGGTCGAGACAGTGGCCTACTTCACGGTCGCCGAGGCGCTCACCAACGCCGCCAAGCACAGCCGCGCCACCCGAACCACCGTCCGCGTCGCACGCGCCGGTGACCGGCTGTCGATCGAGGTCACCGACGACGGGATCGGCGGTGCCGACGAGACGCTGGGGACCGGGATCGCCGGAATTCGTCGTCGCGTCCTGGCGCTGGACGGCACCGTCCACGTTCACAGCCCCGCCGGCGGCCCGACCACGATCGAGGTGAGTCTGCCATGCGGGTCGTGATCGCCGAGGACAACGTCCTGCTGTCCAGCGGGCTGGAACTCCTGCTGACCGCCAAGGGCTTCGACGTCGCCGCGATCACCCAGGACGCCCCCGGCTTCGTCGCCGCCGTCGCAGAACACCGGCCGGACGTCACCATCGTCGACGTACGGCTGCCGCCGTCCTTCCGCGACGAGGGCCTCCTTGCCGCCCTCCGCGTCCGCCGCCGGTATCCCGGCCTGCCGGTACTCGTGCTCTCCCAATACGTCGAGCAGCAGTACGCCAGCGAGCTGATCTCCGACGGGCGCGGCGGCGTCGGCTACCTCCTCAAGGATCGGGTGAGCCGGGTGAGCGAGTTCGTCGACGCGCTGCGGCGGGTCGCCGCCGGCGGCACCGTCATGGACCCCGAGGTGATCGCGCAACTCCTCACTCGTCGCGCCCACGACCCGATCGACGACCTCACACCGCGCGAACGCGAAGTGCTCGCCCTGATGTCCGCGGGGGAGGACAACGCCACGATCGCGGCCCGGCTCGTCATCACCGAGAACGCCGTCCACAAGCACATCGGCAACATCTTCGCCAAGCTGGGCCTCTCGCCGGACGACAGCGGCCACCGCCGCGTCCTCGCGGTCCTCACCTACCTCAGCCGCCGGCCGTGATGATGATCATCTGCGGGATACTCACACCCATGGTGCAGTTCGCTGACTTCGACACGCGCGGCTACCGGATGGTGGACGTACGGACCGGCTACGGGCAATGGGTGAGCACGTACGAGGAGACGGTCGAGGACGTCATGGACCTCGCACTGCTCGACGAGCTCACCGAGCCGTCGTGGGCGACGGTCCGGCGCGCCGCCGACCTGGGCTGCGGCACGGGACGTACGGCCGCCTGGCTGCGGCGGCACGGGGTGACCGCCATCGACGGCGTGGATCTGACGCCCGAGATGCTCGCGGTGGCACGGTCGAAGGGCGGACACGACCGGCTGTTCGAGGCCGACGTGACGGCGACGGGGCTCGACTCGGGCGCGTACGACCTGGTCATCTCCTCGCTCATCGACGAGCACCTGGCAGACCTGAAGCCGTTCTACGCCGAGGCCTGGCGGCTGGCGGAGCCGGGCGCGCGGTGCGTGATCGTGGCGTTCCACCCGCACTTCATCATGGCGTCCGGCATGCCCACCCACTTCACCAGCGAGTCCGGCGAGCCCATCGCGATCACGACCCATGTCCACCTGCTGAGCGACCACGTCATGGCCGGCGTCGCGGCGGGCTGGCGGCTCGTCGAGATGCGGGAGGGCGTCATCGACGACCGCTGGCTGGCCGTGAAGCCGAAGTGGGAGCGCTACCGCAACCACCCGATCTCCGCCGCCTTCGTCTGGCGCAAGGACCTCGGTTAGTCTTGCAGGGTTCGCAGGAACTCCATGAGGATCTCGTTGTAGGCGTCCGGCCGCTCCATGTTGGGATAGTGCGCGGTGCCTCCGACGGTGGCCGCCCGGCCGTGGGCGGCGGCGCCGACGAGCCGTTCGGCCATCGCGATGTGATCGGGTGAGTCGAGGTCGCCGTTGACGGCCAGCACGGGAACGGTGATCTTCGCTGCGCGGGCCCAGGTGCCCGGCACGGGGACGCGCCAGTCCCGTTCGTCGGCGGAGTGCTTGCTCATCGTGCGGTGGGCCATCTCCCTGATTCGCCGCGGTCATCGCTGGTCCACCTCACCGACGAGGGCGCGGACGCCGTCACCGCCCTTAAGGCCCGCGAGCGCGCCATGCTGGGCCGGGTCGGCGGCGACCTGACCGACGTCGAGATTTCGGCGTGTCTTCGGGTCCTGACGCGGATGCTCGAGTTCCTCGACGACGTCGACGTGAACTGAACCGATCCCTGCCTCGTACGATGGGTCCCGTCGGCCGCACGGCCCGGACATCGACCTATGGCTACGGGGGAGACCGGCGGGCGGGCGCAGGTGCACGGCCTCCCTGCCGAGAACACGAGTTTCGTCGGACGTCGGCGCGAGTTGGCCGAGGTCAGGCGAATGCTGTCCGATGCCCCCATCGTGACGCTGACCGGCCCGGGCGGGGTGGGCAAGACCCGATTGGCCCTGCGAGTCGCCGCCGTGGTGCACAGGGCCTTTCCCGACGGCGTGTGGCTGGTCGATCTCTCCTCGGTGCGGAACCGGGACCTCGTGGCCCGTTCGATCGCCGAGGCGCTGGGTCTGCGCGATCACTTCGGCCGGCCGGCCCTGGACCTGCTGACCGGCCACCTGTACGACAGGCGGGCGCTGGTCGTCCTCGACAACTGCGAACACCTGGGGGATGAGTGCGCGGCCGTCGCGGACGCGATCCTGCGGTCGGCGCCGCGGTTGCGGATCCTCGCCACCAGCCGGCACTCACTCGGGATCCGGGGCGAGCGACTGCTGGACGTGCCGCCGTTGGCATTGCCGGACGACGCTGCGGCGCGCACTCCCGCGCGGCTGCTCCAGCGCTCCGACGCGGTGCGGCTGTTCGCCGAGCGCGGCGCGGCCGCGGCCCCTGGATTCGCGGTCACCACGGCGAGCATGGGCGTGGTGGCCGAGATCTGCCGCCGGCTCGACGGGATTCCCCTCGGCATCGAACTGGCGGCCGCGCGCCTGCGGACGCTGCCGATCGACCAGCTGCTCATCCAGCTGGAGGACCGGTTCCGGCTGCTCGTCGGCCACGGCGAAGCGGTGCCCCGGCATCGGACGCTGCGTGCCTTGATCGATTGGAGCCACGACCTGTGCACGGTCAAGGAGCGATTGCTGTGGTCCCGCCTGTCGATCTTCGCCGGGAGCGTCGATCTGGAGGCCGCCGAGGCGGTGTGCGCCGGCGAGGGCATCGAGCGCCACGAGGTCGTCGATCTCATGATCGGACTGGTCGACAAGTCCATTCTGATCCCGCGACGGAACGGGCCGGTCATCCGGTACCGGCTGCTGGAGACGGTCCGCGAGTATGGCCGGGAGAGGCTGGAGCGATCCGGCCGTGCACAGGTGTTCCGCCGACGCCACCACGACCATTACCGGAGGCTGGCGGGCGAGACCCGCGCCCGCATGTCCGGCCCGGATCAGCGGAGCTGGCTCGCGAGGCTCGAAGCCGAGCACGCCAACCTCCGTGTCGCCCTCGAATACGGCTACACCGAGGCCGGAGAGGCGCAGGCCGGGCTGGCCATGGCCGCCGACCTGATGTACCACTGGATCCACGGCGTCCACCTCGCCGAAGGACGCGGCTGGCTGGAGCGCGGGCTGGCGATGGAGACCCGGCCCTCAGGCGCGCGGCTGCACGCTTTGTGGACGACCGGTGTGCTGGCCGTCATTCAGGGCGACTCTCGTGGCGCCGAGACGGTGCTCCGGGAGTGCCGGAGCCTCGGCGAACTCCTCGGCGATCCGGCCGCCCTCGCCTACGCCGCCCTCTGCGCGGGAATGCTGGCCCTCGCCCGCGAGGACGCGGAATCGGCGATTCCGCTGCTGGAAGAGGCGGTGAGCCGCCAGCGGGCGATCGGCGACCACACCGGTGTCGTGGAGGGCCTCATCCGGCTGTGCGCCGCCCATTCGATCGCGGGCGACGAAGCGCTCGCGATCGCCGTCGGGGAGGAGGCGCTCGCGATGTGCCGGCGGCACGGCGAGCGCTGGCACAAGGCGTACACGCTGACCGTGCTCGGTGCCGCGGTCTTCCGGCAGGGCGACCTGCCGCGCGCGAGCGCACTGGTGTCGGAGGCCGTGCGGCTCAATCGTTCCCTGGACGATCCGCGGGGCGTCGGCCTGAGCCTGGAGGTCCTCACCCTGATCGCCGCCGCGCAGGACCGGTTCGGCCGGGCGGCCCGATCGTACGGCATCCTGCACTCGATCTGGGACATGGTGGGCGGGCGCCCGCTGTCGGGCTACATGCACCCGGTCGCCCACGGCGAGGAATCCGAACTCCGGGTACGCCGTGCCCTGGGCGAGTCCGCCTTCCAGGCCGAGTACAGGCGGGGCGCCGCACTGGACTACGACGAGGCACTGGACTACGTGCTGGGTGAACGACAGCCTCCCGCCGCCTCGCCCGGCGACCGGCTCCCGCCGCTGACGCCTCGGGAGAGCCAGGTGGCCCGATTGATCGCCCGAGGACTGAGCGACAAGGAGATCGCCGCCTCCCTGGTGATCGCTCCGCGGACGGCCGAAGCGCATGCCCAGCGCATCCTCACCCGACTGGGGTTCGACTCCCGCGCCCGGATCGCCGTCTGGGTGACTGAACGGGACCAACACGGCTGATCCCGATCGCGGCTGTCCGAAATCTACGTGTTCACCCATTGACATGTGTCCGTAACCACGCTTAGCGTCGGTTGCAGATCCATTCAGTCTTGAATATCTATTCAAGCCGTCCCGACCAGTCAGCGAACAAGGACGGGTACATGCTCACTGCAGACCCAGACGCCGCCGCCCGCTACCGGGCGTGGCGCGATCAGGCCGCCGGCCTCGGGACCTCCGACCGGGCCACCGATCTCGCGCGGCTGGCCACCGAGGTCAGGCGGAGCGTCATCACGATGATCGATGGCGCGCAGCTCGGCCATATCGGCGGTGACCTGTCGGTCACCGACATCCTCGTCACCCTGTTCGGCGCGGTGCTCGACGTGGACCCCGAGGATCCGCGCCGGCCGGAGCGCGACCGGTTCATCCTCAGCAAGGGACACTGCGCCGCGTCCCTGTACGCCACGCTCGCGCACTGTGGCTACTTCCCCAAATCGGAGCTCGCCACCTTCATGGCGCCGATGTCCGCGCTCAACGGCCACCCGAACCGTACGAAGGTCCCCGGCGTGGAGACCAACACCGGGCCGCTCGGGCACGGCTTCCCGGTCGCGGTCGGCTGTGCGCTGGCGGCCAAGGTGTCGGGCGCGTCCTGGCGCACGTTCGTGGTCCTCGGCGACGGAGAGCTGCAGGAGGGCAGCAACTGGGAGGCGGCGATGACCGCCGCCCACTACGACCTCGCGTCCCTCACCGCGATCGTCGACCGTAACCGGCTGCAGCAGGGCGCCCCCACCGAGGAGACCAAGCGGCTCGAACCCCTGGCCGAGAAGTGGGCCGGCTTCGGGTGGGAGGTCCGCGACGTCGACGGCCACGACCACGAGGGGCTGCTCGCGGCGCTGCGCCCCTCCGAGACCGGGCGGCCCGTCGCCGTCATCGCCCACACGGTCAAGGGCAAGGGCGTGTCCTTCATCGAGAACCGTGTGGAGTGGCACCACAAGGTGCCCACCGCCGCCCAGGTCAAGGCCGCACTCGAGGAGCTCACATGACGACCGAACTCGTCCCCGATACGACGTACGACTGCCGGCAGGCCTTCGCCGACGAGCTGATGGCCCTGGCGGCGGAGGACGAGCGCGTGATCGTCGTCTGCAACGACTCCGTGGGCTCCAGCAATCTGGTCGAGTTCAAGAAGCGTTTCCCTGATCGTCTCATCAACGTCGGCATCGCCGAACAGGACCTCGTCGGAGTCGGCGCCGGACTGGCCAACGGCGGATTCATCCCCTTCGTCAGCGCGGCCGGGCCGTTCCTGACCGGCCGGGCCACCGAGCAGATCAAGACCGACGCCGCCTACAGCGGTGTCCCGGTGATCCTCTGCGGCCAGAGCCCCGGCATGGCGTACGGCGAGCTCGGCCCCACGCACCACTCGATCGAGGACCTGTCGTGGATGCGGGCGATCGCCGACCTCGCCGTCGCCGTGCCCGCCGACCCCGAGCAGACCCGTGCCGCCGTCCGCTGGGCCGCCGGGTTCAGCGGCCCGGCGTACCTGCGCATCCCCCGGTTCAAGGTGCCGGCGGTGACCCCGGAGGGCACCCCGTTCGAGCCCGGGCGCGCGATCCGGCTCACGGACGGCGATGACGTGACCGTCATGGCGATCGGCACCCTGGTCTCCCGCGCGGTCGAGGCCGCGCGGACCCTGCGCGCGGAGGGTATCGGCGTCCGCGTCCTCAACATGACCTTCATCGAGCCGATGGACGTCGACGCGGTCCTGAGCGCCGCGCGGGAGACCGGCGGCATCGTCACCGCCGAGGAGGCGACCACGACCGGGGGGCTTGGCGCGGCGGTGGCGACGACCGTCGCGCAGCACCATCCGGTGCCGATGCGCATCCTCGGCGTGCCCCGGCGGTTCGCGCCGACCGGAAGCGCGTCCTTCCTCCTGGAGTACTTCGGCCTGACCGCCGACGGCATCGCCGCCGCCGTACGGGAGCTGGTGAGCGCCGGATGAGCGCGGAACCGCTGATCCTGGCCGTCGACCAGGGGACCAGCGCGACCAAGGCGGTCCTCGTCGACCGGAACGGCGAGATCGTGGCGCACGGGTCGGCCCCGGTCGCCCTCGCGACGCCCGCGCCCGGCTGGGTCGAGCAGTCGGCGGAGGAGATCTGGGAGAGCTGCCGCCGGGCCGTCGCCGCCTGCCTGGACGGGCAGGACCCCTCCCGGGTCGAGGCCGTCGGCCTGAGCACACAGCGCGAGTCGCTCGTGCTGTGGGACCGGGCCACCGGCGTGCCACTGAGCCCGATGCTGAGCTGGCTGGACCGGCGTACGGCGGCCGACCTGGCCGTCTCCCGGGCCATGGGCTCCGCCGCGCTGGTCCGGGAGGTCAGCGGGCTGCCGCTGGACCCGATGTTCTCCGCGCCCAAGGCCGCCTGGCTGCTCGACCGGTACGACCCGGACCGCCGGCGCGCCCGCGCGGGCGAGCTGTGCCTCGGAACGGTCGACTCCTGGCTGCTGTTCAAGCTCGGCGGCGGGCATCTCATCGAGCTCGGCAACGCCGCCCGCACCCAGCTCCTCGACGTCCGGCAGCGCCTCTGGGACGACCGGCTCCTCGACCTGTTCGGCGTTCCGGAGCGCGTCCTGCCGCGGATCGTCTCCTCCCAAGGCCCCTTCCCCCGGACGCGGGGGCTGCCGCCGTTGCCCGACGGCGTACCCGTCACCGCCGTGCTCGGCGACTCCCACGCGGCGCTTTTCGCGCACGCGGGCTGGCAGCCGGGCACCGTGAAGGCGACGTACGGCACGGGCTCCTCCATCATGGCGGCGGCCTCCGCGTCGACCCCCGTATCGCCCGGGATGTGCCTGACCGTCGCCTGGGATACGGGCGCTCCGACCTGGGCGGTCGAGGGCAACATCCGTTCCACCGGGGCGACGCTGACCTGGCTGGCCGGCGTCCTCGGCGTCGAGCCGGCCGCCCTGGCCGACCTCGCGGCCGACAGCAGCGACGGAGTCGTCATCGTGCCCGCCTTCGGCGGACTCGGCGCGCCCTGGTGGGACGACGAGGCCGTCGGCCTGATCAGCGGGATCGGCTTCGGCACGAAGGCGCCACACCTCGCGCGGGCCGCGCTGGAGTCGATCGCGTTCCAGGTCGAGGACGTCGTCGCGGCGGTCGAACGCGACATCGGCCCGGTGTCGCGGCTGCTCGCCGACGGCGGCCCCACCGGGAACCGCACGCTCATGCAGCTCCAGGCCGACACGAGCGGGCGAACGATCGAACTCGCCCGGGCCCGCGACCTGTCCGCGCTCGGCGCGGCCCACCTCGCGGGCCTGACCGCGGGGGTCTGGAGCCGCGCCGACCTCGAACGACTCGACCGACCGCGCGACGTCTGCGTGCCGAGCCTGGACGAGGGCACCCGCCGCCGGCGCATCGCCGACTGGCACCTGGCCGTGCGCCGCGCCCGCCTGAGCGCGAACGACGCGACCTCAGTGGAGGACGACGGGCATCCGATGGCGCTGGGAGGGCGGCGATGACGCGATACCGGAGGTACGAGGGCAAAGCGGTGGCCGTCACGGGCGCCGCGGCGGGGATCGGGCTCGGCATCGCCGCCCGGTTCGCGGGCGAGGGCGCCGACGTGCTGCTGCTGGACCGGTCCGCCTCCGTCGAGGAGGCGGCGGCGAAGATCGCGGCCGAGACGTCCACGGGGACGTTCGGTATGCGGGCCGACGTCACCTCGCCCGAGGACGTGACCCGCGCCTTCGACCTCGCCGAACGCACGTGGGGCCGGCTCGACGTCCTGGTGAACAACGCCGGCGTCATCACCATCAGCCGCCTGGAGGACCTCACCCTCGACGACTGGCAGCGGGTCCTGGCGGTCAACACCACGGGCACGTTCCTGTGTGCGCAGGCGGCCGCGGCGATCATGCGACGCCACGGCGGCGGAGGGCGCATCCTCAACGCGGCCTCCGGCCAGGCACGGCAGGGCTTTGTCTTCACCCCGCACTACGCGGCCAGCAAGTTCGGCGTGGTCGGCCTCACCCAGAGCCTCGCCAAGGAGCTGGCCAAGGACGGGATCACGGTCAACGCCTACTGCCCGGGCATCGTCGGCAGCGACATGTGGGACTACAACGACCGCGAGTGGGGGCGGCTGCTCGGCGACTACGGGCCGGGTGAGCTGATGGCCGAATGGGTCGCCGCGATCCCGCTCGGCAGGGCCGGGACCAGCGACGACGTCGCCAACCTGCTCCTGTTCCTGGCCTCCGACGACGCGGCGTACATCACCGGCCAGGCGATCAACATCGACGGCGGCATGTTCATGAGCTAGCCGTCCCCCGAACCCCGGAGGATCTGATGAGCACGACGGAGAACGCCGTGACGGCCATCGACACACCACCACCGAAGAACGCGCGGGCCCCGTGGGCGGGCCGGCTGCTCGCGGGATCGCGCGGACCGGCGTTCGGCCTGCTCGGCCTGTGCATCGCCCTCTACATCGCGACCCCGTACTTCCTGACCTGGAACAACGTCCTCAACATCGTCGACCAGGTCACCATCCTCGGCATCCTCGCGCTCGGCGCGACCGCCGTCATCGTCACGGGCGGCATCGACCTGTCGGTCGGCGCGGTGCTGGCGCTGTCGATGATGGTGCTCGGCTGGCTGTCGCACCACGCGCACCTGCCGCTGTGGCTGAGCGCCGTGGTGGCGGTGGCCGTCGGCGCGGTCTGCGGCCTGGCGAACGGCCTCGGCGTCACGCTGACCAAACTGCCGCCGTTCATCGCGACCCTGGCGATGCTCTCGATCGCCCGCGGAGTGGCCAACGTCATCACCGACGGCCAGCAGATCGTCGGGTACGCCCCGTGGTTCGACAACCTGTCATCGACGCGGTACCTCGGCATCTTCACCGTGACCTCGGTCGTGCTGATCCTGCTGTACGCCGCCGGGTGGGCGTACATGCGGTACCGCGCGGGCGGCCGGGCGCTGTACGCCATCGGCGGCAGCCGGGAGGTCGCCCGGCTGGCCGGCATCAACGTGAAGCGGGCGACGACCGGGGTGTACGTCGTGGCCGGGCTGCTGGCCGGGCTGGCGGGCGTGTTCCTGGCGATGCGCCTGGACTCCTCCCAGCCCAGCGCCGGCGACGGCTACGAACTCGACACCATCGCCGCGGTCGTCATCGGCGGCGCGAGCCTCACCGGCGGCGTCGGCCGTGTCACCGGCACCGTCATCGGAGTGCTGATCATCGGTGTGCTCCGCAACGGCCTCAACCTCCTCGGCGTCTCGCCGTTCGTCCAGCAGATCGTCATCGGCCTGGTCATCGCCCTGGCCGTGATGCTCGACGTGCTGCGGCGGCGCGAGGCCGACTGACCCGACTCCGCCCGGGCGGCCGTACCCGCTCGGGCCCCTGAACTCGGGGGACCCATCCCTCACCCAAGGAGACCAAATGAAAGCCCGTTCCGTGATCGCCGGTGGCCTGGCCGCCGTGGTGACCCTCAGCATGGCCGCCTGCGGACGCGGTGGTGCCACCGCCGCCGCCGGCGGCGGGAAGAACATCACGATCGGCCTCGCCGTCGCGAACCTGCAGGCCGACTTCTTCAACCAGATCAAGCAGTCGGTCACCGCCGAGGCCAAGAAGGAGGGCGTCAAGGTCGTCGTGGCCGACGCCCACGGCGACGCCGCCACCCAGGTCAACCAGATCCAGGACTTCATCAGCCGGCAGGTGAAGGCCATCATCTACATCCCGGCGGGCGCGACCGCCGCCGGTGTGCCGGTCAAGGCGGCGAACCGGGCGAAGATCCCCGTCATCACGGTGGACCGCAACCCGCCCGACGCGCCCGGCAAGTCGTTCATCGCGACCGACAGCGTCGCCGCCGCGAAGACCCTCGGCGAGTACGTGATCAAGAAGTCCGGCGGCAAGGGCAACCTCGCCGTCCTGCAGGGACAGATCGGCACGACGCCGCAGGTGGACCGGCAGAACGGCTTCGGTCAAGCGCTCAAGACGGCGCCGGGCATCAAGGTCGTGGCGCAGCAGACCGCCGACTGGGCGCAGGACAAGGCGTTCTCGGTGGCCCAGGACATGTTGCAGTCCCACCCCGACATCAACATCTTCTGGGGGCAGGCCGACGCGATGGCGCTCGGCGCCGCCCAGGCCGTCCGGGCCGCCGGCGGCGGCAAGAAGTACACGATCGTCGGCTTCGACGGTGACTTCGCCGGGCTGAAGGCGGTGCGCAGCGGCACCATCGACGCCACGATGGTCCAGCAGACCCAGAAGATGGGCCGCATGGCGGTGCAGACGTCGGTCCAGGTGATCAACGGCAAGACGGTCCCGGCCCAGCAGCTTCAGCCGGCCTACCTGCTGACCAGCCAGGACAAGGCAACGGCCGACCAGTACATCGCCACCCACCCGTGAGGACCCGGCCATGACGCACGTCAGTGGAACCCACGACGGGCTCGTCGTCCGCGGGGTGTCCAAGCGCTTCGGCCCGACGCAGGCGCTGGACCACATCGACCTCGACGTACGGCCGGGCGAGGTCGTGGCGCTGCTCGGGGAGAACGGCGCCGGCAAGTCGACGCTGGCCAACATCGTCGCCGGCACCTTCGCCTCCGACACCGGCCACATGACCTGGCGCGGCCGGCCGTACGCCCCGGGCTCGCCCGGGGAGGCGATCGGCCAGGGGATCGGGCTCATCCACCAGGAGATGCGTCTGCTGCCCGACTTGTCGATCGCCGAGAACGTCTTCGTCGGCCGTCTCCTGCGGCGTCGGGGGCGGGTCGACACCGCGGAGATGAACCGGCGGGCGCGCGAGCAGCTGCGGCGGCTCGGGCTGGACATCTCCCCGACCCGCCTGGTCCGCACCCTGCGCGTCGCGGAGCAGCAGCAGGTCGAGATCGCCAAGGCGCTGACGCTGGACGCGCGGCTGCTCATCCTCGACGAGCCGACCGCCGCGCTCGGCGGGGACGAGGTCGACCACCTCTTCGAACGGATCGAGGCGCTCAAGAGCGACGGCGTGTCCTTCATCTACGTCAGCCACCGCCTCGACGAGATCGCCCGCATCTGCGACCGGATCGTCGTGATGCGGGACGGGCAGGGCGTCGCGTCCCACCCGACCGCCGAGGTGCCCGTGGCGCGGCTGGTGGAGGAGATGGTCGGGCGCAGCATCGAGCGGATCTTCCCCGACACCGGGACCGCACGGCCCCGGGAGGTGCTCCGCGTCGACGGCCTCACCGCCGCGGACGGCTCCTTCCGGGACGTCTCCTTCGGCGTACGGGAAGGGGAGGTGCTCGGCATCGCGGGCATCGTCGGCGCCGGCCGTACGGAACTGGTCCGGGCCATCGCGGGCGTGGACCCGGTCGCGTCGGGAACGGTCGCGGTGGAAGGACACCGGGTGCGCCTGCGCGGGCCGCGTGACGCGATCGAGGCCGGGGTCGTGCTCGTCCCGGAGGACCGCAAGAACCAGGGCGCCGTGCTGGACATGACGATCGGCGACAATGTCGCGCTGCCGAACCTCGACCGGGTCGGGCACGGCGGGTGGCTCAGCCCCCGCCGGGTCGGCACCGTGGCCGCCGAGGCCATCGACCTGCTGAAGATCAAGGGACGGCCGGTCCAGCCGGTGCGCACCCTCTCCGGCGGTAACCAGCAGAAGGTGGTGATCGCGAAATGGCTGCAGCGCCGTCCCAAGGTGGTGATCCTCGACGAGCCGACCCGCGGCATCGACGTCGGCGCCCGGGCGGCGATCTACCATGTCATCGCGGACCTGGCACGGTCCGGCATGGCGGTGATCGTGGTGAGCTCCGACCTCGACGAGGTCCTGGGGCTGTCGCATCGTGTGCTCGTCCTGAGCCGCGGGAGCCAGCGCGGCATCCTCGACGGCGATGACGCGACGGACGCCGCCGTGATGCGCCTCGCGACGGCATGACGCCGGTGGCGTGAACGCCTCGCCTCGCGCGCCGGCGGCTCCGCGCCGGTCCCCGCAGAAAGGACCTCGATGACCTTCAGCCGCAACAGTGACCCGGCGGCTCGCCGTACGACCCGGATGGCGACCACCGACGAGCAGCTGCGCCTCATGACCCGGGTCGCGCGCCTGTACCACGAGCAGGGCATGCGGCAACCGAAGATCGCCGAGGAGCTGCGGATCTCCCAGCCGCGGGTGTCCCGGCTCCTCAAGCAGGCCACGGAGCTGGGCATCGTGCGCACGATCGTCGTCCCGCCGGACGGCGTCTTCGCCGACCTGGAGGAGGCGATCCAGGCACGGTACGGGCTGCGCGACGTCGTGGTCGTCGACGTGGAGGGCGAGGCCGAGGCGGTCATCCCGGCCCTCGGGGCGGCGACCGCCGTCTACCTGGAGACGACGCTCATGGAGGGCGACCGGCTCGGCATCTCCTCCTGGAGCGCGACGCTGCTGGCGACCGTGGAGGCCATGCGGTCCCGGCCGGGCGGGCGCTTCCTGGAGGAGGTCGTGCAGCTCGTCGGCGGCGTGGGCGACCCGGCGGTCCAGGTGCAGGCGACCCGCCTGATGGGCCGGCTCGCCGACATGACCGGGGCCGACCCGGTGTTCGTGCCCGCCCCGGGGCTGGTCGGCAACAGCGCCGCCCGGGACGCCATCGCGGCCGACCCCAAGGTCGCCGAGGCCGCCGAGGCGTGGAAGCGCCTGACGATCGCCATCGTCGGCATCGGCAGCCTCGAGCCGTCGCCCCTGCTGCGGCAGAGCGGCAACATCTTCTCCCTCGAGGAGCAGCGTGAGCTGCGCGAACTCGCCGGCGTCGGCGACATCTGCCTGCACTTCTTCGACGAGGCCGGTGCCCTGCTGGGCACCGCGCTGGACGACCGCGTCATCGGGATCTCCCCGGACGCGTTCCGTGCGGTCCCGCGCCGCATCGGGGTGGCCGGCGGCAACCGCAAGCACGCCGCGATCCGCGCCGCGCTGCGCGGCGGCTGGGTCGACGTGCTGATCACCGACCTGGGCGTCGCGGGCCGGCTGGCCAGGGAATCCGAATGAAACGATCAGGAGCGTTCCATGTCCGTACCCTCTTTCCGGCTCGATGACCGGGTGGCCCTCGTGACAGGGGCCGGCAGCGGCATCGGCCGGCGCATCGCGACCGGGCTGGCCGAGATGGGAGCCGACGTCGCATGCCTCGACCTGCCGGGCAGCGACCTGACCGGCACCGTCCAGTCGATCAAGGACGTGGGCCGCCGGGGCGTCGCCGTCCCCGCGGACGTCACGCGCGAGGACGAGCTCGCGGAGGCGGTCGACCGTACCGAGCGCGAACTGGGCCCGCTCCGGCTCGCGGTCAACGCCGCCGGCATCGCCAACGCGGCGCCCGCGGAGGAGATGCCGGCGGACCAGTGGAGCCGGGTGATCGACGTCAACCTCACCGGGGTCTTCCTCTCCTGCCAGGCGGAGGGGCGTGCGCTGTTGCGCAACGGCGGAGGCTCGATCGTCAACATCGCCTCGATGTCGGGCACGATCGCCAACCGCGGGCTGACCCAGGCGCACTACAACGCGTCCAAGGCCGGGGTGATGCACCTGACGAAGAGCCTCGCGACGGAGTGGTGCGACCGGAAAGTCCGGGTGAACAGCGTCAGCCCCGGCTACACGGCCACCCCGATGAACCGCCGCGCCGAGGTCGCCGAGCGGGTCAAGGGGTTCGAGGCGGACACGCCACTCGGCCGGATGGCGACGGTGGACGAGATGGTCGGGCCGGTGGTCTTCCTGCTGAGCGACGCCGCGAGCTTCGTCACGGGGACCGACCTGCTCGTCGACGGCGGCTTCGTCTGCTGGTAGCGCCGCGTCGGCCGGGGCCTTTCCCGACGGCTCGGATCTGTTGCAGGTTCCTTCCGGGAGATAGATCACATTTCGGAATCCTTAAAGATCGGCACGCTGATGATCTTGTTCACTTAGCTTGTCGATCATGAGAATCTCTCGCCTACGGGGCCGGAGCATCATCGGCCTCGCGGCCGCCGGCGCGCTGCTGGGATCGGCCGTCGCGCCGGCTCCGGCGGCACGTGCCGACACGGACCCGCCGCCCATCACCGCCATCGCCGACATGCTTCAGCAGACGATGGACGGCCTGAAGTTCCAAGAGGTCATCGACACCGACCCGCCCACCACGGCCGCCGCCGTGCGCGCCCTCAAGGCGAACTCGGTCGACAAGGACGCCAAGACGCCGGAGCAGCGTGCCAAGACGTACGCCGCGGCGGCGGGCGACCAGCCGATCTCCCAGCAGCCGCAGGTGGACGCCACCGTCATCGAGCTGGACGCGAACAACCGCCCGGTCTCGGCGGGCACCGTGCTGATGAGCCCGCAGTACCCGCACGGGAAGATCATCCCGCTGGACAAGAACCTCCACACCAGCGACGTGCGCTGGCGGCAGTGGGACGACTCCGGGTGGTACACCAACCACGCTCAGGGCACGATCGACGTTGTTCCGGGGCGGGAG
>NZ_JBFAJC010000063.1:0-59382 GCF_040655075.1 Actinoallomurus sp. NPDC050550
TTGGGCATCACCATCCCGGCCAGATAACCGCCCAGGCGCTGGATATGGGCCTTGACGCCGGTTCCGGTGACGGCGGGGGTGTACGCAGTGGCCATGAGGGCCTCCTAATGAATCGAGATCTGCGTAACGTCGATCAGGCGATGAGCGACCGGCCGAGGTCCGGACGCGTATGGATGCGGACGATGTCGCGCCGGATGTCCTCGGGGCGCGGCATCCGGCTGGCGGGCAGGCACACGGCGGCGGCCCCCCACGCCAGCCCTTCGGCGAGCGCCGGGGCCCCCCGAGCTCCGGCGGCAAGGAATCCGGCGAGCAGCGCGTCGCCCGCGCCCACGGTGCTCCGCGGCGCGGCGACCGGCGCCTCGCCGATCGTCACTCCTTCCTCTTCGACGAGCACGGCGCCGTCCGCGCCGAGGCTCGCGAGCACGGTCCGGGCGCCGCGATCGCGCAGCTCCTCCGCCGCCTCGATGACGTCACCCAGGCTGCCGACCGGGCGCCCGACGGCCTCGGCCAGCTCCTCACGGTTGGGTTTGACGAGAACGGGCTTCGCCTCCAGCGCCGCGAGGAGAGCGGGGCCGCTGGTGTCGACGGCGACCCGCACCCCGGCGGCGGTGAAGAACTCACACAACCGGGCGTAGATCTCGGTGGGAACGTCCGGCGGCAGGCTGCCGCACGTCACCACCCAACTCGCGCCTTCGGTCGCGGCGAGCACCATGTCGGCGACGGCGTCCAGCTCCGCCCGGGACAGGGGCTCGCCCGGTTCGTTCAGTTTGGTGACGACGCCGTCGGGCTCGACGATCGTCACGTTCGAACGGGTCCGGCCGCCCACCGGCACCGCGCGGAGCGGTATGCCGTCGGTTTCCAGCAGGTGGACGAGCTGGTCTCCGTCCGCCCCGCCCGCGGTCACGACCGCGACCGTCGGCACGTCGTTCGCGAGCAGCGCGCGGGAGACGTTGACCCCCTTGCCGCCCGGGTCGAGCCGTACGGAGGTGGCACGGATCACCGCACCGGTGACGAGGCGGTCTACCTCGATCGTGCGGTCCAGGCTCGGGTTGAGCGTCAGCGTGACGATCACGTGTTGGTTCACCGCCGTTTCGTCTGTGTTTCCATGTGTTTACGCCCAACTGCGTGGGGTCGTCAAGAGGTCAGGGCACACGTCTTCCTATGTGGGGATGATTTGGCGAGCGGGCGGCGCATCGGACACACGACGCGCGACCTGCCGGTTTGCGCGGAAGCGGCGGTGTTGGGCAGCGCGGAGGCCGCAGTGTTGGGCGCGGGGAGGCGGCGGCGTTGGGCAGCGGGGAGGCGGCGCCGATCAGCGCACGCGGACGCCGTACACGCGGAGGATGCTCTGGCGGAGCGCCGCCGCCGTCCGCTCGGTGGTCATGCGGCCCGCGGCGACCTCGCCGCCCGCCGCGTGACCGAGCGCGACGGTCGCAGAGACCAGCCAGGCCGGGTCGAGGGCACGGTCGAACTCGCCGGCGTCCTGGCCGCTCCTGATCAGCCGTTCCAGTCGCTCGACGACCGGGAGATGCAGGCGATCGGAGTCGGCCTCGCCAATGGCGGTCACCGAGGAGTGCAGGAGCAGCGGGTACTGGTCAAACAGCCGCCAGGCGACGTCCAGCCAGCCCAGCAGCGCATCGGTGACGGTACCGCCGGCCGCATCGGCGGCGTCGAGGGCGGCGACGGCTTCGGCGGTGATGCGGTCGACGACCGCGGCGACCAGCAGCGGCCGGGACGGGTAGTGGGCGTACACGGTCTGGCGGGTGACACCGGCCGCCTCTGCGACCTGCTCCACCTTGGCGTCCGGATGCCGGCCGAGCACCTGGACGGCGGCGTCGAGCACGGCGGCGGCACTGCGCTCGGCGTCCGAACGTCGTCGTCGGCGCCGCTCACCGGTTTTCTCTGACACGTTGTCCAATCTACCGTCCGACGTTAAAGTAGACACCGTGTCAAAGATAAGGCCGACGGAGGGAGATCCGATGACACCCCGTACCGATCTGACCGGCTATCTGGCCCGCTACCCGCAGGAGGCAGGGCTGGGCGACGAGGATCCGGCGACCGTGCTCGACCGCTACCACACGCCGGACTACGTGCTGGTCAACGACGGTGTGCCGCTGGACCGGAAACAGCTGCTGGACCACATCGGCCCGGCCCGCAAACGGGCCGCCGGTCTCCGCGTCGAGGTGGAGCAGGCACTGGTGGACGGCGACCACGTCGCCGCCCGATACCGGCTGATCGCGGAGCTGCGCAAGGGCGGCACCATCAGGACCGAGATCTACCTGTTCGGCGAGCTGGCCGCCGACGGCCGGCTGCGCCGCGCCGTACAAGCCGCGCGGACCATCCCGTCCGAATAGGCCACGTCCTAGGAAGAAAATGGCGTGCATGCCGCGGAGCGCATATCTACGCTGCGGGGCGTGACCATCCGCATAGAGCAGCCAGGCGACCGAGAAGCCGTGCGTGACCTTCATCTGCACGCGTTCGGCGACCACGGAAAGACGGTGGCCGAACTGGTCGGCGCGCTACGGGCGACTGTCGAATCGAACGAGGGATTCTCGCTCGTCGCGGAACGCGCAGGCGAGGTCGCCGGGCACGTGATGTTCACCCGCAGAATGCTTGATGCTCCGCGGCGGCTGGTCGAGGTTCAGGTGCTCAGCCCACTGGCCGTACGGCCTGATCACCAGGGGCGGGGCATCGGCTCTGCGCTCGTCCGGTCAGACTCTCTTTCCGTCCGAGGCGGCCGCCCTCGTTCCGCGCTGTTTCATCACGCGGGAATTCCCGCCTGAGGGTACGCCACGAAACAGTGGACCCTTACTCGTTGGCGATATTCAGGCGTTATTCCGGATCTCGCTGACCTGCTGCTACGCCAGCGGGTTGACGGCGTTGGGGGCGGGAATGTGACCTGATGAGGCATTGATCGGGGGATCATCGTCATGGCTACGTACATGCTGCTCTGTAAGTGGACGGACCTGGGACGCCGTGAGGTGGCGACGCTGCCCGACCGGGTCACCGAGGTCACCAAGAGTTTCGAGGAGACGGGCGGGAAGGTCCTGGGCGCCTACCTGAGCATGGGGCGGTACGACCAGGTCGTCCTCATCGAGGCACCCGACGATGAGGTCGCCGCCAAGTTCGCGGTCTTCGTCGCTGGTCGCGGCTTCGCCGAGACCGAGACGTTGCGCTGCTTCTCCATGAACGAGATGCGCGGCCTCATCTAGACCGATCGGCGGCCGGAGCGCATGCGGCGGCGCTCGCGCCTCGCCGGGCGCGAGTCGCCATGTGCGGCCGGGCAGGTCGACGCGTGTGGTTCAGGTGCGCTGGGGGGCGAATGGCCCGCCTGCGCCGAAGGCCAGGTCGGCGAAGCGTTCGCCCATTCGGTGGTGCGTGGCGGCGTCCGGGTGGAGCTGGTCGGGCAGCGGCAGCTCGGCGGAGTCCGCCTCGCCGTAGAGTTCGCGGCCGTCGAGGTAGTGCAGGTGAGGGTCGTCGGCCGCCCGTTGCTTCACGATGCGGGAGAGCTCCTCACGGATGACGCCCAGGGTCAGTTTGCCTGCCGCGACCTCCGCGGGGTCGCCGCCGGCCCGCAGCTGCAGCCTTCCCTCGCTGAGGCTGCTGAAGTCCGGGAGGGTGGGGCCGGGGGTGTCCTCGTGGATGGGGCAGAGGACCGGCGAGACCACGAGCAGAGGCGTGTTGGGGTGGCCTTCGCGGATGGTGTCGAGGAAGCCGTGCACGGCCGGGGTGAACGCGCGCAGGCGCATCAGGTCGGTGTTGACCAGGTTGATGCCGAGCTTGACGCTGATCAGGTCCGCGGAGACATCGCGCATGGCGCGGGCGGTGAACGGGTCGAGCAGGGCGCTGCCGCCGAAGCCCAGGTTGATGAGCTCCGCGTCGCCGAGGGAGGCGGCCAGCGCCGGCCAGGTCGTGGTGGGGCTCTCGGCGTCGGAGCCGTGGCTGATCGAACTGCCGTGGTGCAGCCATACCCTGCGGCTGCCCTGCGGCAGGGTCTCGACGGGGGCGTCGGTGCGCAGGGCGACCAGCTGGGTGATCTCGTTGTACGGCAGCCAGATCTCGACGTCCTTCAGCCGGTCGGGCAGATCGGTGAACCGGACGGTGCCGACCGGGCCGGGCCGGGTCTCCGCGGACCTGGTGACCATGTCCACCATCATGACGTTGCCGCCGGTCACACCGGCCCGGCCCGCCAGGCGGCCGTCGACGAGCAGGTCGTACACGCCGTCCGGACGTGGCGGGGCGCCCTCGTAGGCCATCTTGGTGCGGAGCGCGTCCAGCTCGACGACGGTGGCCCGGGTGCGGAACACCACCCGTACGCCGGAGGGCTGGGCCTCCGCCATGGCGAGCTGCCCGTCGGCGCCCTGCGCGCGGGCCCGGGCGGGCAGCCGGTGTGGCAGCACGCCGTGCTCGGTGCGCTCCACCTCGAGCGCGCCGCGCAGGAGCTCCGCGGTGACGGGCGTGGTGATCCAGTCTCCGAGCGCGGCGTCGTCCTGATGGTTCACGATTTCCGTCCCTCGATCTCTACAGCGGTGGGTCACCAGTCGCCGGGAAGTCGTCCGCCGTACCAGCGCTCGATGAGCTGACGGGCGATCGAGACCCGGCCGGGCAGACGGATCTCCTCCGACTCCGTCGCGGCCTTCAGCTCCTCGCGGGTGTACCAGCGGGCGCCGCTGATCTCGTCCTCGTCGATGTGGATCTCCTGCCCGGGGTCGGCCGTCGCGAAGAAACCGATCATCAGGCTGCGGGGCAGCGGCCAGGGCTGGCTGCCGAGGTAGCGGCAGTCGCGCACGACGACGCCGACCTCCTCCTGAACCTCGCGGGCGACCGCCTGCTCCAGCGACTCGCCGGGCTCGACGAACCCGGCGAGGATCGACACGCGGTCCGCCGGCCACCGGGTGCCGCTCGCGAGCAGGATCCGTTCGCCGTCCTGCACCAGCATGATCACGGCGGGGTCCGTACGCGGGAAGTGCTCGGATCCGTCGACCGTGCAGATCCGGGTGTGGCCCGCCGAGGCGAGCCTCGTAAGGGCCCCGCAGCGCGGGCAGTGCGTGTGGGTCGCGTGCCAGTTCTGCAGGGCGACGGCCTGGGTGAGCAGCCCGGCGTCCCGGTCGCTGAGCGCGGCCCCCACGCGACGCAGGTCGGCGGGGTCGGAGCCCTCGATCGCGGGCAGCGGGGCGGACACCGCGAAGTGGGCGACCCCGTCCGCGTCGGCCCCGAGCAGGTACCGCTCCCCCTCCGGGGCCTCCCCCGGGCCGAGGAGGACCAGGGCGGGCCCCGGCCGGACCAGCGCGGTACCGCGCTCGACGACCAGGACGCGAGTCCTCGGGTCGGCCCATGCGGCGGCCAGCCAGGGATCGTCGCGGCGGCGCTCCCCCACGCGGTCGAGCGTGCTGCGGGAGAGCGCCAGCCAGTCGAGTGCTTCCAGCGGTGCGGTCACAGCGGGCCCTCTCTCAGAGGTTGGTGGCGAACTCGTCCCAGAGGTACGCGGCGGCCTCCGCGCCCTTGAGCAGCAGCGGCATCTCGACCTTCTCGTTGGGCGCGTGGATGCGGTCGTCGTCCAGCCCGACGGCGACGAACACGAGCGGCGCTTCCAGGATGTCGGCGAGGTCGGCCTCCGGGCCGCTGCCGCCCTCGCGGGTGAACAGCACCTCCGTGGCGAACGCCTTCTCCATCGCCCGCTTGGCCGCCAGCACGCCGGGCGAGTCGATCGGCGAGAAGCACGGCCGCACGCCCGGGCCCGGAACGCGGACCTCCGCGCGGACGCCCGGCGGGGTGTGCTCGGCGACGTACGCGCGGAACGCCTCGTGCACCTGGCGCGGGTCCTGCCCGCCGACGAGCCGGAAGGACAGCTTGGCGTGCGCCTCGCGGGGCACGATCGTCTTGCCGCCGGGGCCGGTGTGGCCGCCCCACATGCCGTTGATCTCGGCGGTAGGCCGGGCCCAGATGCGCTCCAGGGTGGTGAAGCCCTCCTCGCCGTACGCGGCGCCGGACCCGCCCGCCGTCGCGAGCCACTCCTGCTCGTCGAACGGAAGCTTGGCGAACAGCGCCCGCTCCTCCTCGGTGAGCTCCACGATGCCGTCGTAGAAGCCGTCGAGGGTCACGCGCTCTCCCTCGTCGTGCAGGCCGGCGAGCAGCGCCGTCATGGCGTGCAGCGGGTTCGGCACCGCGCCGCCGAAGGAGCCGGAGTGCAGGTCGATCGACGGGCCGTACAGCGAGACCTCCACCTCGCTGAGGCCGCGCATGCCGGTGCACATCGACGGGACGTCCGCGGACCACATCGTGGTGTCGCTGATGACGATCGCGTCGCAGGCCAGGCGGTCCTTCTTCGCCTTCAGCAGGTCGGCGAAGTGCGGGGAGCCGGACTCCTCCTCGCCCTCGATCAGCATCTTGACCGTGACGGGCGGGGCGGTACGGCCACTCGCCGCGAGGTTCGCCCTCAGCCCGAGCGTGTGGAAGAGGACCTGCCCCTTGTCGTCGGACGCGCCCCGGCCGATCAGCTGCTCGCCCTTCTCCACCGGGGAGAACGGCGCGGTCTCCCACTCCGCGAGGGGCTCGACCGGCTGCACGTCATGGTGGCCGTACACGACGACCGTGGGCGCGCCGGCGTCCTCGGCGGGCCACTCGGCGAACACCGTAGGCAGGCCCCCGGTCTCCCAGATCTCCACGGTCGGGAAGCCGGTGTCGCGAAGGTGCTCGGCCAGCCACTCGGCGGAGCGCCGTACGTCGTCGCGCCGCTCCGGGTCTCCGGAGATCGACGGAATCGCCAGCCACTCCTTCAGCGCGTCGAAGAACCCGCTCGCATTCGCATCGATGTAAGCACGTACGTCCATGAGCAGCTTTCTCGCAGGGAAAAGGTCCTCTGGCACTCTAGTCCGGTGACCGTCTACATCGATCGCCCCCTCTGGCCCGCGCGTGGTCGCCTCTGGTCGCACATGGTCAGCGACGCGTCGTACGACGAGCTGCACGCGTTCGCCGATCGGCTGGGCGTGCCGCGCCGGGCGTTCGACCGGGATCACTACGACGTGCCGGCGGAGGTGTACGACGCCGCGATCGACCTTGGCGCGACGCCGATCGGCTCCCAGGAGCTGGTGGCCCGCCTCATCGGGGCGGGGCTGCGCCTCCGGAAGTCGCAGGTCAGGCGCGGCCCAGCAGCATGAGGTCTCGAGGTCGTGGCGGGCGGCGGCCTCCCCCGGGTGTCACGCCGAGCCTCGAGCCGCAGCACCTGGGGTTACGAGCTCAGGGCGTCGCGCAGCTCGGCGGCGGTTTGGAAGCCGATCGCGGGCCGTTCCTGGAGCGCGTGGTCGATGACCTCGGCGAGTGCCCGCGGAATGCCAGGATCGTGTCGGCGGATCGGGGTCGCCGGCGTTTCCAGGACGACCCGCCAGGGATCCTTGCCGCGCGGGAACTCCCGAGGCCAGTGCCCGCTGATGACCTGGTACAGGCACGCGGCGAGCGCCCAGGTGTCCACTGCGGGAGAGGCAGCGCGGAAGTTGATCACCTGCTGACGCGGGATGTACCACGGCTTGCCCGCGGCCGTGCCGGTGCGGGTGAGGCCGCTCAACCCTGCCTGGTCGAAGGCCTTCGCGAGACCGAAGTCCGCCACCTTGGCGACCGGTGAGCCGACCTCGTTCTCGCTCAACAGGATGTTGGAGGGGCTGAGGTCACGATGGACGACACCCTGCTCGTGCGCGTGGGCGAGACCGTCCAGGGCCTGGAGGAAGATCGGAACGGCCTCCTCGACCGGCAGCCTGCCACCCCGGCGGCGCACCATCCCGTCCAGCCCGCCACCGGGGCAGTACTCCAGGGTGAAGAAGAACGTCCCATCCGCGAAGCCGGAATCGCGCAGGCTCACGATGTTCGGATGCCGCAGTGCCCGGGTGAGCCCGATCTCTCGGAGGAAGCGTGCACACGCGTCCGTGCTCGCCGCCACCTTGGGCAGCATCACCTTCAGCGCCACCTCCTCGCCCGTCCTCCGGTGCCTCGCGAGATGGACGGCGCCCATTCCACCCCGGCCGAGCTCGCGGAGCGGCTCGTAATCGCTGATGACGGCGAGGTCGGTGCGACCGTTGCGCGCGACCTCCAGCAGCACGCGGAGCACTGCGGACGGGTCGGACTGACACGCGGCGCACACGTATTCTCCGGCGCGTTCCCCGACCTCGTCGTCCACCTTGCGGCCGCACTGGGCGCACCGGGCGAGCCGACGGGTTCCGCCGTCCCGGGCGGGAGCGTCGATCGCGACGCGGAAAACGGTCTCGCCGATGCGGATCTCGTCGCCGTCGGTCAGGTCGTGTTCGGGATGGCTTTCCGCCATCCCCTCCGTGGGTGTCTGATGCGCCTGACGCTGGCCGATCTTCGTGCCGTTGACATAGGTCCCATTGAGACTGCCGAGGTCGCGGACGCGCGCATCGGGCGGGTTGATGTCGAGGAGGCAGTGGTGCCGGGAAACCGTCCGATGGTGCTCGTCGTCGGGCAGCCGGGGGTCGCAGTCGGCCGCGCGTCCGAGCACACATGTGGTGCGCTCGGCGAAGACGTGCTCGGTCCCTTCCTTCCGTCCCTTCACCACCCTCAGCGTCACGGTCGCGGGTCGCGTCATGATGGCGTCGCTCCTTTCGGCCCGTCGACGGGTGCGAAGGTGAGGGCATCGCCTGCGGCCCCGACCCGCACCGTCGTGTCGTCGGTGAGCCGCCCGGCCAGCAACGCTCTGCCGAGCGGCTGGACGAGCAGCCGCTCGACGGTTTGCTCCAACGCCCGGGCGCCCGACCGCGCGGTGTCGGCGTGCCAGAGCAGGAACTCATAGGCCTCGCCGGTCAGGACGATTGTGATCGCCCGATCGGCGAGACGTTCCTGGACGCGGTCCACGAGTGTGTCGACGATCCGCCGCACCGCCGCCGGGGGCAGTGGCTTGAAGACGACGACCCGCCCGATGCGGCCGAGCAGCTCGGGCCGCAAGGTGGTGCGCAGCGCCGCCATGACCCGTTCGGTGGGATCGTCGCCCGTTGCAGGCGCCCGATCCTCCGCACCCGCCGCTCCGAACCCGATCGCTCTGTGCGCCGCTACGGGCATGGCGCCGAGGTTGGAGGTGAGGATGACCACCGCATCGGTGAACGAGACGCGGCGGCCCCGCGCGTCGGTGAGCGACCCCTCGTCGAAGATCTGCAGGAAGAGGTCGAGCACCTCCTCATGGGCCTTCTCCACCTCATCGAAGAGCACGACGCTGTGCGGGTGGTTTCGGAGAGGGCCGCTGAGCTGCCCCTCCCGATCGTGCCCGAGATAACCGGGCGGTGCTCCGAGCAGTCGCGAAATCGCGTGCCGCTCCTTGTACTCCGACATGTCGATGCGGATCAGCCGCCGCTCGTCATCGAAGAGCAGTGCCGCAAGCGCCTTGGCCAGCTCGGTCTTGCCCGTGCCGGTCGGCCCCGCAAAGAGGAACACCCCGATCGGCCGCCGCGGATCGCCGAGTCCCGCACGGGAGGTCCGGACCGCCTCGGCGACGACCTCCACCGCCTCGTCCTGGCCGATCACCCGCCGCCGCAGCCGTTCCTCCAGCGTGAGCAGCCGCTTCGCCTCGCTCGCCGCGACCCGCTCCACCGGAAGCCGGACGCGTTCGGCGACGACGGCGGCGAGTGCGGCGCTGTCTACCTCTGTAGCCGGAGGGGCTCCCGGGCTCAGAGTACGGATCCGGGCCGCCGCGCACGCCTCATCCAGCAGATCGATGGCCTTGTCCGGAAGCCGTAGGTCCGGGAGGAACCGGATGGCGAGGTCGACTGCGGCCTCGACGCCTTCCCGCGCGATCTCCACTCCGTGGTGATCGGCGAGCCGTTCCCGCAGCCCGGCGAGAATCTCCACGGCCTCGGCGCGTGTCGGTTCCTCCACCCAGATCACCTGGAACCGGCGGTCCAGCGCGGGGTCGCTCTCGATGTGACGGCGATGCTCGCCGGGCGTCGTGGCACCGATGCAGCGAATCTCGCCCCGGCCGAGCGCGGGCTTGAGAATGTTGGCGGCGTCACTTGCGGCGCGGCCACCGGCGCCGAGCACCGTGTGAAGCTCGTCGATGAACAGAATCAGCTCCGGGTTCTCGCCGGCCTCTCTCAGCACCGCCTGGACCCGTTCCTCGAACTCGCCCCGGTAACCGGCCCCGGCGAGCAGCGTGGTCATCGACAGTTCGACGATTCGGCTTCCGGCCAGATCGGCGGGGGCGTCGGGCGCGGCGAGTCGCCGTGCGAGCCCCTCGACGATCCCGGTCTTTCCCACCCCGGCCTCGCCGACCAACACCGCATTGGTCTTGTGCCGCCGCACGAGCACCCGGGCCAGGGCGCGCAGCTCCGCGCGCCGCCCGATCAATGGGGGAAGCCTGCCCGCGCGGGCCAGTTCGGTCAGGTCCCGGCCGTACTCATCGAGGAACGGCGTCTCTCGCCGCCCAGGCCGTGGGAAGAAGGCGGCGAGCGGATCGTCGATGCCCAGGTGGGCCAGAACCTGTTCGCTGGGGGACGTGAGGTTCTCGAGTACCGCCCGCAGCAACGCGACGGCATCGACGATGTCCTGGCCTGCCAGATCGTCCGCGCGGCGGAGCACCGTACGGCCGAGCCGGAGGTCGGTGGGCGAGGTCAGCCGCGGCCCCACCACATGGACGGCGCGAAGCCGGCGGCGCAGCCGGTCCGGGTCCACGCCGGCCGTGGCGAACCGCCGGCGCAGCCGCTGGGACTCCTCTTCCACGGCCCGAAGATCCGAGCGTTGCGCCACGGTGCCCGGCCGCTGGAGAACCTCGCCGATGTCGGCGCGGCACAGCTTCGTCAGACCCATCAGCAGATGCCCGGCCTCGATCTTCGTCGAGCCGCCCGCCATGGCCTCCAGCCGGGCCAATTCGATCGCGAGCAGGAAACCGGTGCTCCGATTCGCCATGCGCCCGCCCGGTCAGCGTGCTTGGAGCCGTCGCAGCCGCTCCCCGGCCCTGGAAAGACCCGCGTCTGCGGCGCGCCGGTACCACTGGGCGGCCTGGCGAGGGTCGCTGTTCTCCAGCATTCCACCGAGGTTGAGCATCCCCATGGGCTCACCGGCCTCGGCCGAACGGCGGTACCACTCAAGCGCGTCGGCGGCGCGGCCGGTGTCGGAGAGGATGTTGCCGAGGTTGTTCATCGCCTGGGGGTTGTCCGCCTCGGCGGCCCTGCGATACCACTGCTCCGCCTCCGCTAGACGCCCGCCCGCCTCCGTGAGCTGGGCGAGGTTGTACATGGCGCTCGCATCGCCGGCGTCGGCGGCACGCCGAAGCCACCGCTCGGCCTCGGCCGTGCGGCCGCTCTGCAGCAGGAGCGTGCCCAGCACGAGCATGCCCGTCGGATCGCCCTGATCCGCGGCGGCGCCGAGCCACTTCTCGGCCTCAGGCAGGTCGTCCCTGTCGACCGCGGCGAACGCCACGGCGACCATGGAGGGCGCATAGCCGCGCTCGGCGGCCTGCCGATGCCACGTCCGCGACTCCTCCTGATCGCCCGCCTTCACCGCGAGCACGGCGAGGTTGTGCATCGCGACCGCACTGCCCGCGTCGGCGGCGCGGCGGAACGACTCCACGGCCTCGGCGGTGCGCCCCTCCGCGAGGAGGCCCGCACCCTGGCGGATCATGGCATCGGCGTCGCCGGCCTCGGCCCCATGATGATCTTTCGCCGCGGCGGTATCGAACTGCGGGTTCGCGGTCATGTCGAGGATGGTCCGGATGAGCGGTCCCATCCCCGGCACGCTCGGGACCGGGGCAGCGGCAGAGTCGGTCGCGGCCTCGTCGTGCTTACGGAACAACGGCATGGCCGCCTCCCTTTCCGTCGGAATCGGTCTTCGGGCCGGCACCGGAGGGTCCGCGAACGGCCAGGTCCCAGTCGAACTCCCACGCCCGGACGGTCCCGTCGGCTCCGGCGGAGAACGCGACGTTCCCGCCGGGGCCCAGCACGACGTCGTTGACGCTCCCGGTGTGCCCGGTGAGCGCGCGGAGGCATCGGCCACCGGTGACCCCCCACACGCGGATGGCGGAATCGTCCCCGCACGAGACGACGAAGCGGCCGTCGCCGGTCGGCCGGGCCGCCCTCGCGTTGCCGCCGGGGGATTCCAGCACCCGGACGCACTCGCCCGTCGCGGTGTCCCAGACGCGGATCGTCCGGTCGTCGTACCAGCCGGTCGAGAGCAGGAACCGCCGGTCGGCGCTCGCCTGGAGCGCGTGGATCGCGTGCGTGTGCCCGCGGAACACCCGCAGGCACCGCCGGTCATCGAGGTCCCACAGCCGGATGGCGTTGTCGGAGCCGCTCGTCGCGGCGAGGCGGCCATCCGGATCGAGCCACAGCGTGGTGGTCATGTCGTGGTCGGCGTCGAGGGATCTCAGGCACTCGCCGGATTCCATGTCCCACAGCCGGACGGTGTGGTCGCCGCCCCTGACCAGGGCCAGCCGTCCATCCGCCGTGAAGCGCGCCGAGCCGGCGCCGAGCGTGAGCCGGAGCGAGGCGAGGCGGTCGCCCGTCGTGACCGACCACACGTCGAGGGAGCCGTCCGGGTTCGCCAGCAGCAGGCGCCGTCCATCGGGGGTCAGCTCGACCGGTCCCCACGAGTTCGGCAGATCGCCGATGATCAGGTGGCTCTCGCCGGTGCCGGCGTCGAGGACGTGGCCGGTGCGGTCGCCCAGTCTGACCGCCAGCGCCGTCCCGTCGGCCGAGCAGGCGAGGCCGACGACGGCGGCGTCATGGGACGCGACGATCCGCGGCGACCAGCCGGCGCGCAGCGCGGTGCGGACGACACCGCGTTCGCGCCCCAAGGCCCGCCACGCCGCCAGAACCTCCGGCGTCCGCTCGTGGCCCTGTGTCGCGCGCGCCCGGGTCAGGACGTCGAGGGCCTCGTTCAGGCGCCCTGTGGCCCTGGCCCGTTCGGCCTCGCCGACCATCGCCGTCACCCTGCGCTGGGAATCGGTGAGCTCGGCGTGCCGGCGTGGCCGACTGAGCCGGGGCGGTGCGGTGTAGGGGGCGGGCAGCCGCCACCACCGCGCCGTGCCGTCCTCACCCGCCGACAACGCCCGGCCGCCGCCGGGCGGCAGCACGACGGCCGCCACCCTGCCCGAGTGGCCACGGTAGCTGCGCAGGCACCGACCGGTCGCGACCTCCCACAGCCGGACCACGCCGTCGCGTCCCCCGGTGAGCAGCAGCCGCGAATCGTCGCTCAGCGCGAGGCTTTCCGCCGAGCAGGCGATGGCGCGGACGCACTCGCCGCTCTCCACGTCCCACACGCGAACCTCCCCGACGTGGGCGGTGGCGGCGGT
The DNA here is from genome assembly GCF_040655075.1 of Actinoallomurus sp. NPDC050550. NCBI lineage: Bacteria > Bacillati > Actinomycetota > Actinomycetes > Streptosporangiales > Thermomonosporaceae > Actinoallomurus > Actinoallomurus sp. NPDC050550. The sequence continues at coordinate 13,283 of NZ_JBFAJC010000063.1, forward strand.
TCTCCGGTCGGCGGCGAGGTGGATCGGGACGTCCAGCTGATCGTTGGCCGGCAGAACCCGCCGGTCGTGGCCGGCGGCCGCCTCCGGCACGCAGGCGATCCCCTCCTGGGTGCGGAAGAGCATGAGGCCGCCGTCGGAGCTCACCTCGACCGGTCCCCTCAGATAGCCCTCGACGACGTGCCGGGCCTGGCCGTTGCCGACGGCCCACACCACGACCGTGCCGTCGCTGGTTCCCGCGGCGACGCTGCCCGCGTCCAGCGCCAGGCGCAGCGACCGCACGACCGTGCCGCCCGAGCGATAGTGCGGTGTGAAGGTCCGAAGGCCGCGGCCGTTCCCCAGATCCCAGAGCCGGACGAGCTGGTCCGAGCCGACGCCGGCCGCGTAGCGACCGTCGGCGCTGATGTCGACGGCATGGGTCGCCCCCGCCGGCTCCAGCAGGCATCGGCCGGTCGCGACCTCCCACAGCCGCACCGTCCCGTCGCAGGCCGTCAGCGCCAGTCGCCCGTCAGGGGTGAGACGGATCTCAATGCCGGGCGGCGACCGGCGAACACGCTCGCCCCGCCGCGACTCCGCCCACTGCTCGTAGACGTACCAGGGGATTCGGCGGATCTCGGGCCCACCCGACGGGGTTTCGCCACGTTCGCGACGAACCTCGGTGAGCAGATCCAGCCGGGAGCGACCCGTGTCGGCGTGGACCGCCTCGAGGTCGGCGACGAGGTCCTCGTCGGTGATGGCGCCGCGCCGCCATCGGAGTACGCCCAGGTTGTAGATGGCCTCGGGGTGTCGCGGGTCGGCGGCCAACGCCGCCGCGAACGACTCCTCGGCCTCGGCCGGCCGCCCGAGGTCGAGCAGCGACAACGCGCGGTTGTTGAGCTCGCCCGCCCGCAGGTCGGCGGGGTGTGGTTCCGGGCGCGGGTGGTCGTGACCGGCGATCCGGCGGTAGAGGGCCCGCAGCTCGGTGGCGACGTCGGCCATCGAACGGGGGCGATCCTCCGGCCGCTGCGCGAGGCAGCGTTCGAGCAGCTCCGCGACGCCCTCGCACATCGGCGGCGGGCCTGACTCCCCCGGTCCCTCAGCCCGGTAGGCGGCGAGCGCCTCACCGGCGACGGACCCCATCATCCAGGTCACTCCGCCGGTGAACATCTCCAGCACCGAGACCGCGAAACTGTAGACGTCGGTGCGCCGGTTCAACGGCAGCCCTTCGGCCTGCTCCGGCGACGCGTACGCCCTGGTCATCCCGCCTGTCGACACGAGCACGCTGGCACCGGCGCGGGCCGGTCCGTCGCCCGTGCCCGTGCCCGCAGCCACGGTGCGGGCGCGGGCGAGCCCGAAGTCGGTGACCTTCGCGGTCCCGTCATCGTCGATGAGGACGTTGGCCGGCTTCACGTCCTGGTGGACCAGGCCACGGTCGTGTGCGTGCTGCAGCCCCCATGCGGTCTGGATCGCCAGGTCCAGGATCCGGATCTGAGCCCGGCGATCGTCACCGGTGTAGAGGCTGTGATCGTCGATGCGGTCCCGGAGGCTGCCGCCGGGGACGTATTCGGCGAAGACTCGTGGGATGCCGCCGAGCACGCGCACATAGTGGCAGGAGCACACGTTCGGGTGCAGGCCCAGCGACACCCAGGTCTCAGCCTCCGTGACGAACAGGTTCCGCCCTCCCGGGGAGCGGAACATCTCGGGCCGGGGGCACTTCACCGCCAGGTCCGTGTCCCATCGCAGGTGCCGAACCCGGTAGACCAGGCCCATCCCACCGCTGGAGTGGACGTGCGTCACCTCGTACTGGTCCGCGATGACGTCCCCGACTCGCCAGACCGGCGGAACCTCGCCCATGTCAGGCGACGCGGAAGTCGTCCAGCGCCGCGAAGTCACGGTCGACCACCGCGGACGCGATGACGCTCCGTACCCATTCCCGCGCCTTCGTCAGCGGGTGGCTCGGAATCAGGGAATCCCACTCGGACGCGTCGCTGGGCTCGTAGGGGAGTTCCGGGGCGTAGGGATGCGGCATCCGGCCGGTGGCGATGCCACGCCGGATCAGCACCGTCGTCTCACGTATGCCACTGATGTCCCACTCCTCGAACTGCCCCCGCAGGATCACCGTACGAGACGCCTTGGCCAGCACGAACGACGCTCGGAAGAGCCGTCCGGTGGGAGAGGAAGGCAGGGGCTCGGCGACGAGCGAGTACAGGGTTCGTACCCCGTCCAGGGAGACGACGTCCGCCTCCACCAGCCGCGGCGATCGGCTTCCCCGCCCGTCCCCCGTCGCGGCGTGCGCGCGCGCCAGTTCACGGCGGAGCGTATCCAGGTCCTCAAGCCAGACCGGGGTGGGTGGCAGCGCATCCCGGACGTTCAGCACGACGGCGTCACGCGTTTTCGGGTCGAACCATCGGCCTTCCTCGTGCGACTCGAACCCGGACGTGTCGAAGGTGATGACGGGGGCGGACCCGGCGGGAGCGGACGGGGCAGAACGCTGCTCCAGAGCCTCCCGCGTGCGGGCGAGCTCGGTTCGCGCCTGCTCGTCGCCCGTGTCGGCGGCCTTCTGGAACCACTGCGCCGCCTTAGCCGCGTCCCCTCCCTTCCGCAGCAGGAGCCCGAGGTTGAACATGGCGTCGACGTTCCCTTCGTCGGCCGCCTTGCGATACCAGTGCTCGGCCCTCTCCGCGTCTCCCTGACGTTCCATCGAGCGTCCGTAGCGGTTCATCGCGAGCACGTTCCCGCTCCTGGCCGCCCTGTGGTAGAGGCCCTCGGCCTCGTTCGGCCTGCCCAGGTCCGACAGCGTGCGGGCCAGTCCCCACACCGCGTCCTCGTCGCCACCATCGGCGGCCTTGCGATACCACTCCTCGGCCTCGGCATGGTCCCCGCGCTGCCCCAAGGTGTAGGCGACGTTGTAGGCGCCGAGGACGTCCCCCGTGGCGGCGGCCTTGCGATACCACTCCTCGGCTCCCGCGGAGTCATCCCGCTTGCCCAGCAGGACGCCGTACCAGTTCATCGCCTCGACGTTCCCCGCCTCGGCGGCTGCGCCGAAAAGCCTCTCCGCCTCGGAGAGATCGCCCTGCTTGTTGCGTTCGATCCCCAGGCGCAGCATCTCCTCAGGTGTCACGAGCCACAACCTAACAGACGAAGATGTCTTTATAGGCGACCCCAGGCGCCGCTCGGAACAGCGTGGGCGCGTCGAGCAGGCCGGCGCGACGCCGGTCAATCGCCGTTATCGTGGTCAGTACCGTGGGTGTGACCGGCACGGGTCGACCAGGTCGTATCGGTGCTTGCTTCCCGGGTTCAGACCCTTGATGTGGACCAGGCGCTGACTGTCCGCCTCGTCGAGTTCACCGACTATCAGCGGCATGGCGGCGACCACAGCCCCCATTGCCAGGCCCAGCCCTGCCATACCTCTCTGTCCCTGACTGAAACCGGATGTGATGCATCCCCGACTTCTTGATGGCATCGGTCTCCGACGGATCCTCCAATTGACGCGCGTCCCTGGTAAGGAAGGCGCAAAAGCCCTTCTTTGCCGCATCGGGGAGAAGCGCGAGATCCTTCTTTCCCGCCCACTTGATCTCGCTGGCGTGCCGTATCTTGTGCCCGGGAAGTGTCCACGTAAGCGTTTCCAGCATCTGTACGGGGACGTTCTCGTCGATGAGGATCCACATCACGCAGAACGCGATCCCGTGCCGTAGCTGTCAACGTAGAGCGCGAAGGATGCCGCGTCACGAGCGGCGTCCGCGGTGACGCCAGGGTAGTAGTCGGAGATTTTCTCTGGGGGGATGCCGTCTTCCATGAGTTCTGCGACGACGTCGAAAGGGACCCGGGTACCGGTGATGACCGGCTGTCCGCCCTGGGTCTCGGGATCGATGCTGACGTGCTGCTTGGGATATAGAAGGTGGTCGATGAACGCGACCTGCTGCTCGGCGAGCACGGGCCGGACGTCGATGGACGGCCCCAACCAGGAGGTGTCGGTCATCGTGTCCTTCTGAGAGTTAGCGAGCCGCCAGCAGCATGAGTTCGGTTTTGAGGTTGTGGCGGGCGGCGGCCTCCCAGCGCTCGCGGCCCGGCGCCGTACGGAACAGCGCGGGCGCGTCGAGCAGGGCGCGCAGCACGTCGGCGCGGCCCTGCCGGAACGCCTCGTCTGGGATGGCGGCGTACTCCTCGCGCACGGCCGCGGCGTACGCGGCGTAGCGCTCCGGGTCTGCGGCCAGGATCGCCAGGTCGGCGTCGTTCAGGACGGCGCCGTTGCGGTCCCCGGGCTCGGGATCGTGCGCCGCGGTCATCCGGACCAGCCGGGCGACCTCGGCCACTGTCTCGGCCGGCAGGTCGGTGTCGGCGAGCATGCGCTCGGCGAGTACGGCGCTGCGCTCCTCGTTGTCGGCGTGCAGGGGCTGGTAGACGGCGTCGTGGAACCACGCCGCGAGGCGTACGACGTCGGCATCGCCGGCCTCGCCGGCCAGCTCGTCGATCCGGTCGAGGACCTCAGTGAGGTGCTCGGCGGTGTGGTAGCGGCGGTGCGGCTCCCCGTAACGACGGATCAGGTCCGCGCCGAGGACCTCGGGGCCGAGCCACCGGGTGAGCAGGTTCATCACACCGCCCTCGCGGTCCAGCGTCCGCCGGACCTGTCGATGGTGATCGGGTGGTCGAAGCACGCGCTGATCCGGTCGGTGGTCAGCACGTCGTCGGCGGGTCCGGAGGCCAACACCCGCCCCTGCCGCAGGAGGATCGCATGGGTGGTGCTGGCGGGCAGTTCCTCGAGGTGGTGGGTGACGAGGACGCTGGTCAGCGACGGCTGCGCGCGGCGGAGCTGGTCGATGGAGGTCAGGAGCTGCTCGCGGGCGGCGACGTCGAGGCCGGTGGCCGGTTCGTCGAGGAGGAGCAGGCTCGGCTGGGGCATGAGGGCCCGAGCGATCAGGGTGCGCCCGCGTTCACCGTGCGAGAGCGTCGGCCAGCGGGCGTCACGGCGGGCGGTGAGACCGAGCAGGTCGATCAGCTCGTCCGCGCGGTCGAACTGCTCCGGCGTGGGCTTCCAGTGCGGCACGAGCTCGATGGAACCGGTCGCGCCGGTCAGGACGACCTCGTGGACCGTGCGCGCGGACCGGAGCGGGTGGTGCGGGTTGACGTGGCCGATCCAGGCGCGCAGCTCGCGGACGTCGATCCGGCCGAGCCGGTGGCCGAGGATCTCCACCTGCCCACTCGTCGGATGCTGGTAGGCGCCGACGAGGCTGAGCAGCGTGGACTTCCCCGCGCCGTTGGCGCCGAGGAGGGCCCAGTGCTCGCCCTCGTGGACGGTGAGCGACACGTCGTCGAGCAGCGCCCGGTGATCCCGGACGAAGCGCACGTCTTCCACACGCAGCACAGGAGTCATCGAGAGCGAGCGTACGGCACCCCGAAGCGACCCGCCTGGCGAGGGGACGACCGACGGCCGTTGCGCCGGAGGCCGACACGCGCGGGGGCGGCTTGTTGCGCCCGGCGGCCGGCCGCGCCACTATGGTCACTCGATCGACTTAGGTAAGCCTAACCTCACCGTTCGGGAGACTCGTGCGGCTCTACATCGTGGCGGGCAAGCGGACCGACTCCGTCACTCACGGCTTCCTGCCCGCGGCGGCCTCGCTCGGCCTCGACGTCACCCTGCTCACGGACCGGCCCTGGCCGGAGGAGACGGTGCGGTGCGACGTCACCGACTTCCGGGCCGTCATCGACGCCATCTCCCGGCGCGAGGCCCCGGCCGCGATCTTCTCCAACAGCGACCACCTGCAGGCGCCCACCGCCTTGGCCGCCGAGTACTTCGGGCTGCCGGGCAAGGACTGGCGTGCCGCGCTCCGCACCAAGAACAAGGCGCTCATGCGCCGCGCGCTGGGCGGCGTCTTCGCCGTCGAGCTCCTGCCCGGCCAGGAGTCCCCCGCCCTCGCCGACGCCCCGTACCCGCTGGTGGTCAAGCCGCGCGAGGGTGTCGCCAGCGAGGACGTCTTCCTCGTCCGGGACGCGGCCGAGCTCGCCGTACGCTGCCGCGAGATCTGGGACCGGCGGCCGGGCGCACTCGTCGCCGAGGAGTACCTCCCGGGGGACCTGCACACCCTGGAGACGCTGAACGGCAGGGTCCTCGGCGGGTTCCGTACGACCCTGTCGCCGCCGCCGCACTTCATCGAGGAACGCCTCGAGTGGGCGCCGCCGCCGTACGCCGGCCAGGTCCTGGACGCGCTCCATCGACTCGGGATCGGCTTCGGCGCCTGCCACACCGAGTACGTCGCTCAGGAGGGCCGGGCGCGGATCGTCGAGGTGAACTACCGGATCATCGGCGACCACTGCGACTTCCTGCTCGGCGAGCTGCTCGGCGTGCCGGTCTTCGAATGGGTGCTCCGTGCCCACCTGGGCGAACCGACGCCCGAGCCGCCGGCCGCCACCGGGCACGCGGCGGTCGACTCCGTGATCGCGGACCGGTCCGGCACGCTCACCGCGGCGCCCGAACGGCAGGACTTCGAGGAGGACGGCGTGCGGGTGGCCTACTGGCCGGTCCACGCGGCCGGTGATGTCATCGCGCGGAGCCGCACCAACCGGGACTATCTCGGTACGATCCGCGCCGTCGGCCCGGACGCCGCCCGTGTCGACGCCGCGATCCGGCGGTTCCGCGCGCGGCATCGCTGGGAGATCGACGCATGAGCCACCCGTCCGCGCCGAGCCGTGTCGTCGCAGCGGGACGTTCTCCCGAGGAGGGCCATCTCGCGGCACGAGTGCTGGACGCCCTGCTGCGCGAGGACTACGGCGGGATGGCCCGCCGTGCCGACGGCGACCGGCTGACTCTGCCCGGCGGCCGGTCCGTCGCGCTGCGCGCGGCGGCGCCGGGGGATCCGGGCCGGTGGGGGCGGTATCCCGGGTTCCTCGCGGAGCGCGTCGTGGACGACGCCGTCGGGCTGGAGGAGGTGCTCGGCGTCGTACGCGCGCTGGCCGATCCGCGCGACGACGTCGCGGCGTTCGAGCGCGAGTGCCGGGAGACGCTGCGGGCCCTGCGCCTGCACGAGGCGGTACGCACGCGCCCGGCCGGGATCACCCGGTACGACGCGCTCGCCGCGGCCCTCGATCACCCGGTCTATCCGACCGCCCGGTGCCGTCTCGGCCTGGACGAGCGCGACCTGCTGGCCTACGCGCCGGAGTTCGGGCCGTCGTTCCGGCTCTCGTGGACCGCCGTGGCCCGCTCGGAACGGCACGGCGACCGGCCCGCGTGGTGGCCCGACGCCGGCGACCTGGGGCTGCCCGCGGGACACGACGTGTTCCCCGTCCATCCGCTGACCGCCCGCCTGGTCCCGACCGTGCCGGGGCCGGCCGTCACGGTCCGCCCGACGCTGTCGATGCGCACGGTGGCGGTGGACGCCCACGAGCACCTGAAGCTCCCGCTGCCGATCAGCACGCTCGGGCTGCGCAACCGGCGGGTGATCATGCCGGGCACGCTCTCCGACGGCGCGCTCGTCGAGCGGGTGCTGCGCGCCGTTGCCGAGCGGGAGAAGGCTCCGATCCTGCTCGCCGACGAGCAGACGTACGGCCACGCGGACGACGACCCGCTGCGCGGATACCTGGTGCGGCGGCTGCCCGCCGACGGTGTCCCGGTCGCGGCGCTGCTCGCCCGGACGCCGGAGGGCCCGTACGTCATCGAGGAGCTGACCGGCGACGTCGCCGGGTTCTTCGGGGCGTACCTGGGCGTGCTGTTCGACTGGAACGTTCTCCTCGCCACGCGGTACGGCATCGCGCTGGAGGCCCACCAGCAGAACGTCTCGATCGTGCCCGGCGACCCGCCGCACCTGATCATCAAGGACAACGACGGGGCGCTCATCGACCTGGGCCGGCTCGCTCGCGCGCTGGGCCATGCCCCGGGCCCGGAGGAGTTCGCCGACCCGCGCCTGCTCACCTCCGATCCGGAGGCCCTGGCCCGCGTCTTCGTCACGATCACCGTGCACCTGTGCGCCGGTGCGCTCGCCTTCGGCCTCGCCGAGCGCGGCCTCCTCGACCTGGACACGGGCCTCGGTCTCGTCCGCGAGCGGCTCGGCGCGGCGCTCGACGCGTACGACGACACCGGCTTCCTGCGGGCGCGCACGCTCGACGCGGACCGGCTGCCCGTCAAGGCGATGATCACCGCCGGGACCCTCGTCGGCAAGGACCGCACCGGTGCCCAGGACATCAACAAGCACTACGGCCCGCCCGGGCCGAACTACCTCAACGCGAAAAGGTCCGCCACGTGACATCGCTCGCCCCGCTCCCCGCCTCTCCCCGCTCGCCCGACCCGGCGACCCGGCAGGCCGACGCGGACGAGACCACCGCTTCCGACTCTTCCGATCCGGCGACCCGACGGAACGACGCGAACGAAGCCACCACCCCCGACCCTTCCGGCCCGGCGGCCCGACGGATCGACACGAACGAAGCCACCACCCCCGACCCTTCCGGCCCGGCGACCCGACGGATCGACACGAACGAAGCCACCACCCCCGACCCTTCCGATCCGGCGACCCGACGGATCAACGCGAACGAAGCCACCGCCCTCGCCCTGCTCAACTGCGCGGTCCGTGAGCTGTGCGCGCCCGAGCACCAGGTCGGGGTCGGCGAGGCGCACCTCACCGCCCGGCTGCCCCGCGTCGGCGTCACCCTGCGCGCCCGCCTGCGCCGGCCCCCGCTGATGAGCCCCCGCCTGGCCGGCCCGATCGAGGAGCGGCGCGACGGCTGGGTGCCCGTGGACTGGCGGCGGCTCACCGACCTGATCGCCGGGGAGCTGGAGCTCACGACGGGGACGGCGAACCCGGAGTTCGCCGCGCAGGTGGCGGCCAGCCACGACGCCATGGAGCTAATCGCCCGGCAGCGGAGACCGGGCGACGCCGACCCCTTCCTGCGGTCGGAGCAGTCTCTGATGGCCGGGCACCGCTTCCATCCCTCCCCCAAGTCGCGGCAGGGCGCCGACTGGCCGGCGTACGCCCCCGAGACCGGAGCCCGGTTCCCGCTGCACTGGCTCGCCGTACGGGAGGACACCGTCGCCGAGGAGGGCGACGTCTCCCTCCTGGACCGGCTGGGCCCGCCCGTCCGCGCCGGCTACCGCGTCCTCCCGGCGCACCCCTGGCAGCTCGCGCTGCTCCGGCCGGAGTCCGACGCGATCGTCGACCTCGGGCCGTACGGCCCGGAGGCGGTGCCGACCTCGTCCGTACGGACCGTGTACGTCCCGGACGCGTTCCTGAAGTTCAGCCTCGACGTGCGCATCACCAACTGCGTGCGCAAGAACGCCTGGTACGAGCTGTCCGGTGCGGTGGCGCTGACGCGGGCGCTGCGGCCGGTGTTCGACGGACTCGCCTGCGAACTGCTCACCGAACCCGGCTACCGGACGGTGTCCGTCGGCGGCACCCGCCTACGGGAAGGGCTCGGCGTCATCGTCCGGGAGGGCGTGCGCGGCCTGCCCGGCACCCCGCTGCTGGCCGCCGCCATCGCCGACCCCGACGGCGACAGCCCTGCTGCCGTCGCGACGCTCCTCGGGGACGACGTGTCGCCCGACCGGCTGCTGGCCTGGTGGGACTCCTACGTACGGCACGTGGCGCCCCCGGTCCTGCACGCCTACCTGAGGCACGGCGTCGTCCTCGAACCCCACCTGCAGAACGTCCTCGTCGCGGTCGACGGCGACGGCATGCCGATCCGGGCGGTCTTCCGCGATCTGGAGGGCACCAAGCTCGTGCCCGAGCCGTGGGCGGCGTTCCTCGCCGGCCTGCCCGGCCCCGTCGCCCGCGCCCTGACGTACGATGCCGAACACGGCTGGAACCGCGTCGTGTACTGCCTGTTCGTCAACCACCTGGCCGAGGTCGCGGCCGCCCTCGCGGACCTGTCCCCGTCGCTGGAACCCGCGCTGTGGCGGGTGGTACGGCGGCACGTCGCCCGCTGCGCCGACGAAACACCGCCGGGAACGGACGGCGCGGCCCGCCTGCGGGCGCTCCTGGCCGGTGTTCCGCTGCCGGCAAAGGCCAACCTGCGCACCCGGTGGGCCCGCGACCCCGACCGGCAGGCGACCTACGTCTCCGTACCCAACCCGCTCGCCGAGATCCCGACATGACCGTCACCGACCGCGAGGAACCGACCTGACCGTCACCGGGCCCGAAGAACCGGCACGGCCCTCACCGACCCCAAGCCACCGGCACGCCCATCACCGCCCCCAAGCAACCGGCACGACCGTCGCCGCCCCCAAGCAACCGGCACGACCGTCGCCGCCCCCAAGCAACCGGCACGACCGTCGCCGAGCCCGCTCGCCGAGGAGCCGACATGACCATTGCGGAACCGGGCAACCGGCACGACCGTCGCTGGGCCCGCCCGCCGAGGAGCCGGCGATGACCGGCCTGCCGCTGCCGGAGGCGGTCGGCGGGCGTGCCCTGTCGGCGGGGCTGCCCGCCTACGTGTACGACCTGGGGGCGCTGCGGGCCCACGCGGCGTCGGTGCGCGCGGCGATCCCGGTCGAGATCTTCTACGCGGCGAAGGCCAACCCCGACGCGCGCATCCTCACCGCGCTCGCCCCGTACATGGACGGCGTCGAGGTCTCCTCCGGCGGCGAACTCGCCCACGTGCGGGCGGCCCTGCCCGGCGCGCGCCTGGCGTTCGGCGGCCCGGGCAAGACGGACGAGGAGCTCGTGTCCGCGACCGACGCGGGCGTCGACCGGCTCCATGTCGAGAGCCCGCACGAGCTGGGGCGCCTCGCCGCCCTGCGCGCGGAGACGGACGTGCTGCTGCGCGTCAACCTGCCGGTCGCGATCAGCGGGGCCGCCCTGCGGATGAGCGGCCCGTTCGGCATGGAACCCGAAGCGCTCGGCGCCTGCCTGGACATCCTGGAGCACGCGCCCTGGCTGCGCCTGCGCGGCCTGCACGCGCACCTGGCGTCCGGGCTGGAGGCCGGGCCGCTGCTGGAGGTCGCCGCCCAGATCCTCGGCTGGGCCCGGACCTGGATGGACGGTCCCAAGGAGGTCAACCTGGGCGGCGGCATGGCCGTTGACTACCGGAACCCCGGCGCCCGCTTCGACTGGGCGGAATACGGCGCGGGCCTGGCGGCACTGCGACGCCCCGAGGAGACGCTGCGGATCGAACCGGGCCGCGCGCTGACCGCGTATTGCGGGTGGTACGTCACGGACGTGCTCGACGTGAAACGGTCGCACGGCGAGTGGTACGCGGTGCTGCGCGGCGGCACGCATCACCTGCGCACCCCGGTGACGAAAGGCCACGACCAGCCGTTCGCGGTACTGCCCGCGGACGGCGGGCAGGTCACGGGCGGTGGGCGGCTCGCGGGCGGCGGGCCGGACGCGGGCGGTGAGCCGGTCGTAAACGGCGAACCGGCGGCGGCTGGTGGGCCGGTCGCGCTCGGTAGGCCGGACGCGGGCGACGGGCCGGACCCGAGCGGCGGGCCGGTCACGCACGGCGGGCCGGTCACGCACGGCGGGCCGGTCACGCACGGCGGGCCGGACCCGAGCGGCGGGCGACTCACGGGCGACAGGCCGATCGCAAGCTGTGGGCCGGTCGCGACCGGCGCGGTGACGCTGGTCGGGCAGCTGTGCACGCCGAAGGACGTGTTCGCCCGGCAGGTCCCGGTGGATCGGATCGCCCTCGGCGACGTCGTGGCCTTCGCCCTCGCCGGCGCATACGCGTGGAACATCTCCCACCATGACTTCCTGATGCACCCGAAACCGGCCTTCGAGTACGTCGACGACGAGACCTGCCGCTGACCCTGAACACGGCCTGACGGCCGCCGCGCGTCTTTGGCCTGCATGCGGAATCCAGGCCAAAGACGAGACGGTTACCGATGTGGAAGATATGGATGATTCCCGTCTTCCTTACGCGCAGCCTGCTGGTCGACCGTCGGGTGTTTCTCGCCCTGAGCACCTCGACGTCCAGTGGACGACGGTTTGACCGGAACTGGAATGGCCGCCGGTCTCGCCTTGAGCCGACGGAGGAAATCCGCCTGCTCCTGAACGGCCATGGGGATCGTCCCGAGGTTGGTCACCGTGCCGCCACAGCTGGTCGGGAAGTTGTTCAGCGTGCATCCGACCTCTAGCAGCTGATTGGTGTTCGTTCGGATGGTGACGAACACGTTCGCGTTGCCCTGGATCGCGACCGACGCACAGTCCACCGTCACGGCGCCGAAAGCCGAGGTGAAGTCGGTGAGCGGCGTGGGCGTAGGTGGAGTCGTCGCCTCGTTGACCGTTTGACCGAACACCTTCCCGTTACGAACGGCCACGACTGCCTTCGTCTGGCCCTGAGCCGCCGCCGTAGCGACGCACACGGACGGCGCCGTCGCACCGGTAGGACCGGTAGCACCAGTTGGACCGGTCGGACCTGTGGGGCCCGTGGGACCAGTAGGACCTGTGGCGCCGGTCGCGCCGGGCTCGCCAGCGGCGCCGGAGGACCCCGTCGGACCAGTACCACCGGTCGGACCCGTAGGACCTGTGCTTCCAGTCGCGCCGGTCGCACCGGTGGCGCCAGTCGGCCCCGTCGGGCCAATACCACCGGTCGGACCCGTGGGACCTGTGGCGCCGATGGCTCCAGTCGCGCCGGAGGACCCCGTCGGACCATTACCACCAGTCGGACCCGTGGGACCCGTCGCACCAGTCGCGCCAGTGGCGCCGGTCGCGCCGGTATCTCCCTTCGCCCCCCGCTCTCCTTGTGGACCTAGCTCCCCCGGTTCCCCCTGCAGACCTCTAGCTCCCGGTTCTCCCTGCGGCCCTATAGGGCCTTGTTCTCCTTGTTCTCCTTTCTCCCCTTCCGGTCCTTCTGGTCCTCGAAAACCGCGGAAGCAGGAGCCGTCCAGGCAGAACAGGTGGCGATGGCAGTGAAAGAGATGGTGGTGACGACGGTGAAGGCGGTGAGGCAGACATTCGAGGCCATTGAGGACTTTCACGCTGGGTACCAGCCGACCGTCAGGAGGGGCCTTGAAGGGCTGCTCGGCGTTGGCCAGCGCCGGCCGATAAAGCAGTGATAGGCCACTGACTATCGCGGCCGAAAACAGCCAGAGTCGCCCCCTGACAAACCAGCCTGAAGCCCCTTTACTCCCGCGAGATTTCAACGCACTTCCTTACATCTACTCGTATCCCGAACGAATCGGAATTCTTGGGTGACCGCAGATACGGCAGCGCTCTGATACCCCACGATCGGCATGAGGAATAGCCCGATAATCTCTTGATCAAGTAGGCGGTAATGTGACCCGCCATCTCGGTGAAACGCTCATCCGGAACGGGCCGGGCCACCGGGGTCACCAGGACATCGCGGACTCGATCTACAACCGGATTCCGCTGATCCACTCCAACACTCCGGCCGCTTTCGGGACGATCGGGGCCCCGCTGCACCGGCTCGGCCATCTCGCCGGGGCGTACGCGTGGAGCATCTCCCACCACGACTTCCCGATGCACCCGAAGCCCGGGCCCCTCGCACCTGGGAATATAGGGGTTGACTTATATAAGCCTTCGCCGATATCGTGCACGGATGCACGCGTTCGATGTGCTGGGCGACCCGGTGCGCCGCAGGATCCTCGAGTTGCTCGCCGACGGCGAGATGACCTCCGGTGCGGTCTGCGCGGCGATCCAGGAGGAGTTCGGCATCTCCCAGCCGGCCGTCTCCCAGCACCTCAAGGTGCTGCGCGACGCCGGCTTCGCCACCGTGCGCCCGGACGGCGCCCGCCGCCTCTACACGGTCAGCTCCGGCCCCCTCCAGGAGGTCGACGCCTGGCTCGACCGGTTCCGGCGGTTCTGGGCACCGCCGCTCGACGCGCTCGCGACCGAACTGGCCCGCGGCAAGCGCGAGCGCCGCCTCCGCGACTCCGAGGAGAAGGACGAATCACCATGATCGACGTCACCCATCAGATCAACTCGGTCCGCCGGAAGGTCGGCAGCCGCACGCTCGAGGCCGGCGAAGCGCGCACCGTCGTCATCGGCCAGACCTACGACGCCACCCTCGACGACGTGTGGGACGCCTGCACGAATCCCGAGCGCATCCCCCGCTGGTTCCTGCCCGTCTCGGGCGACCTGCGCGTCGGCGGCCGCTACCAGCTGGAGGGCAACGCGGGCGGCACCATCGAGCGCTGCGACCCGCCCAAGAGCTTCGCCGCGACGTGGGAGTACGGCGGGCAGGTCAGCTGGATCGAGGCCCGCCTGACGACCGAGTCCGACGGCGGGACGCGCTTCGAACTGGAGCACACCTCGCACGTCGGCGACCACTGGGAGCAGTTCGGCCCCGGCGCGGTCGGCATCGGCTGGGAAATGGGCCTGATCGGACTGACGCTTCACCTGTCGGCCGGGCGGGCCGTCGACCCGCAGGAGGCCATGGCGTGGGCCGGTTCCGAGGAGGGCCGGCGGTTCATGACGCTCAGCAGCGAGAAGTGGTGCGAGGCGTACATCGCGGCGGGCGCCGACGAGGCCGAGGCGCGTGCCGCGGCAGCCCGGACGATCGCCGCCTACACCGCCGAGCCGGGGGCCTCCTGACCCTCGGCCCGCGGGCGGTCGCCCGCACCGTGACGCGTCGGCACCCAGAACCGCAGCACGTCGCCCCGCTGGTCCTCGAGCACACCGCCGTTCTTCTCGATCACCTTGCGCGACGGGACGTTGTCCTCGTCACAGGTGATCAGCGCGGACTCGATGCCGAGGTCGCAGGCGACCGGGAGCGCGGCCCGCAGCATCCGCGTCGCGTGCCCGCGCCGGCGGGCCGACCGGCGAACGTCGTATCCGATGTGGCCGCCTATCTCGCGCAGATACGGCGTGAGCCGGTGCCGGATCGCCAGCCGCCCGAGGTACTCCGCGCCGTCGACCCACCACAGCGTCGTGCACGGCACGAAACCGGACGGCCTCGGCGCGTCCTCCAGCGCCTGCTCGCGGAGCGCCCGTGCGTACTCCGCGAATCCCGTGGGCGTCTCCCACCTACCGCCGAACTCCCGGATCTCGCGGCCGACCATGCTCTCATCGTCCGGGCCGCCGCGCCCCTCGGCACGGAACTCGGCCATCGCGGCGAGGAAGGAGGCGTGGACCCGCTCGGCGGGCGCGACGAGCATCGGCATGCCCGCCGTTCTACCGAAGTCTCCCCTGCCGACGCACCTCATTTCCCGCGCGGCCGGGAGCGCCGGGAAAGGCGCCCGCCGGCCGCGATCAGCGGCGTCACAACGCGTCGGCGGCGGGGTCGCCGGTCCAGCCGGTGGCCGCGACGACCTCGCTGGCGATGTCCGTCACGGTCCGCCCGTCGGTCGTGACGCGCACGGTGTCCGGAGGAACTCGCGAGTCGAGCAGCCGCGCCTTGTGAGCGCTGGCCCTCAGCCCCTCCGCCAGCTCGGAGCCGAGTTCCCGGCCTGTCAATCGCTCACCGGCCGTGGCGTCGGAGGCGGTGAGCAGGACCCGTACGATTCGCACGTCCGCTCCCATGGCGCGCTGGAACATGCCCGCCGCCTCCGGAAGAACGCTCAGCGTGTTCGTGTAGATGAGACGGCGGTAGCCGAGCTCGGCGAAGTTGGCCCAGACCGCCGCCAGGTTGCGCGCGGTGATCCACGAACGGTCCGGATCTCCCTCTGGGGCCGGGTGCACCTGCCCCATGAAGTCGCCCTCGAGGATCGCATGAGAGACCGCCGCGGCCCGCAGCCGGGCCGAGACCTCCCACCCGATCGTCGTCTTCCCGGCGCCGGAGCGCCCTCCAATGAGCAGTGCCTCCGCCCGATCCATGTCCGCAGGGTGGCAGCTTCCGGGCTCTTCGCGCGATCGATAATTCGCGTGCGATCGAGGCCTGCGGTCATCAGTATCCAGATATGGAGGGACATCAAGTCGCGCCGGAGATCGTCGACTTCTACGCATCGGCGTACGACGAATCCGCCCGCCTGTCCTCGACAGGGCAGGGCGAGCTGGAGTTCATCCGGACGCAGGAGCTGCTCCGGCGGCATCTGCCCGTTCCCCCGGCCTCGGTGCTCGATGTCGGCGGTGGCCCGGGGACCCACGCGCGCTGGCTGGTGGCCGACGGCTACGACGTCCGCCTGGTCGACCCGGTCGAACGGCACCTGCGGCAGGCGCGCGCCGCGTGCGACTGCACCACCGAACTCGGGGACGCCCGCGCCCTGCGCGCCGAGGACGGGTCCTACGACGTCGTCCTCCTGCTCGGTCCGCTCTACCACCTCGTACGGCGGGCCGACCGCGTCCAGGCGCTGCGGGAGGCACGGCGGGTCCTGCGACCCGGCGCGCTGGTGGCGGCGGCCGCGATCAGCAGGCACGCGGCACTGATCGACCTGGCGGCGGCCGCTCGCCTCACGCCGAGCACCGCTTCGATCATCCGGCAGTCGCTCGACTCCGGATGTCACAGCCGCGAGCTCGGCTTCACGACCGCCTACTTTCACACGGCTGACGAGCTTCAGGCCGAGGTGACCGAGGCCGGTTTCACCGACGTCGGCCTCTTCGGGGTGGAAGGCCCGGCATGGGCGGCCCTCAGGGGGATCACCATCCACACCGGGGAGTCCCTCACCGGATCGGCGCACGTCGCGTCCGCGGTCGCGGCGGCGCGGATCGCCGACTCCGACCCCGCTCTCCTTCCTGCGAGTTCACACCTGATCGCCTTCGGCCGGGCACCGAGCGCCTGATCACGACCGATACGACCGCCGCGGCCGAGCGGCTACCCGGGGAGTACCGCGGCGATCTGTGGGGTGAGCAGGTCCCGCACCTCGGAGTACGCCAAGGTGATCCCGTAGTAGGGGCATTCGCTTCCCACATGCGACCAGCTGAGGACCATTCCCTTGGCCGTGAAGAACGCCGAGACGCGCGCCGGATGGGGCTGTGACGAAAAGACCGGCGCACCCGGGTAGAAGTCCTCGCGCCGCAGGGGCGGCTGAACACATACCTGATACAGACCCTGGTCGGTGACATGGGGAGTCACCCGCTTCAGCAGCGTCGCCAGCCCGCTCGAGGTGAGCGTCTCGGGCCGGAACACGTCGTCGGCGGTCAGCGCCTTCCCCGTGCGCAGGTCGACGGTGGCGTTGACCCGGGGCATCTGGAAGTCGAGGGGGGCGCAGAACGTTATCGGCAGCGCGTACTGGACCGATGCCAGGCGCGGCCCGCTCATCCCGACCTCGGGTCGTGCGCGCAGGACGGTCGGCTTCGTACACGGCGGTTTATGCTGGGCGGACGCCTGCCGCATCGCCGTGATGGCCCAGTCGAGTGGAGCGAACAGCCCCTGATCGATCTTGCGCTGCACGGCGGCGTCCCGGACGCCGCTGACGTGGGCGTAGCGCGCGTCGCTCAGGTCGAGGCCGGTGACGGGGCGGTTGTAGGAGGCCAGCTCGACCCGGATGGGCGCGGCGGCGGCGGTCTTCGTCTTCTTCGGCTGGCTCAGAACGATGGCGGCGGTCGTCACCGAGCCTGCCACCACGACGCCGGTGGCGATGGCGGCCGCCTTCATCCCGGCGTTCGTGCCGAGGACCTTGGTGAG
This sequence comes from Actinoallomurus sp. NPDC050550, assembly GCF_040655075.1. Classification (NCBI taxonomy): domain Bacteria; kingdom Bacillati; phylum Actinomycetota; class Actinomycetes; order Streptosporangiales; family Thermomonosporaceae; genus Actinoallomurus; species Actinoallomurus sp. NPDC050550. The sequence continues at coordinate 30,701 of NZ_JBFAJC010000063.1, forward strand.
CGCGCCGCGTCCGCCGGCCGCACCGGCCTTACCCGCCGCAGCGGCCTTGCCTGCTGCACCGGCCTTCCCCGCCGCGGCGGCCTTGCCCGCTGCGGCGCCGCCCGCATGGCCGGCCGCGCCCGGGGTCGTACCCGCGACGAGAGCCGCGAACGGGAACAGCGCGGCGAGGCCGGCCGCGGCCTCGGCCAGCCGCCTCCAACCGTTGGACTCCCATTCGGGCCCGTACTCGGCGGCCGCCGCCATAGCCAGCTCTTCGGCGAACTTCAGCGCGCTCGGCGGCCGGTCGGCCGGGTCTTTGGCCAGGCCTCGGTAGATCAGCGCCTGGATCGGCGGCGGTGCCTGATCAGCGGGAATCTCGCCGCTCGTGTGCTGGGCGCGATAGGCCTCGGTCGTATCGCCCGGGTACGGCTTGCGGCCCATCACGCATTCGAAGAAGACGCACGTGGCGGCGTACACATCGGTGGAGGGCGAGGCGGGTGCCCCGGACCACTGCTCCGGTGCCATGTACGCCGGGGTGCCGATGATCTGGCCTGCCACGCCAGAGCGCACCGCGATGCCGAAGTCGATCAACTTGCTGTGGCCGTCACCGCCGACCATGACGTTGGCGGGTTTGTAGTCGCGGTGGACGACACCCACGTCGTGCGCAGCCCAGAGGCCGAGCAGCGATCCCTTCAGCACCGCCAGGGCGGCCTCCGGTTCCAGCGTGCCGCCCTCGTCGAGCAGCGCCCTGAGCGACACCCCGTCGATCGCCTCCATGACGATCGCCGCCCCCTGTGGCCCCTCGGCGTACTCGAAGAGGCGGACCACGTTCGGGTCGTCGAGACCGCGCAGGATTTGCGCTTCCTCTCGGAACTCCATGCGGAAGCGCTCGTCCGTAACGGTCAGGTACTTGATGGCGACATGCGTGCCCGAGGCCTCATGCCGAGCGAGCACGACACGGCCGAAACCGCCTCGTCCCAGCTCCCGAAGGGTGACGTATCCAGGAAGTGACCATTCGTTCACAGGTCAATAATGATCTACTCAACGCCGGCGCCATGCGGAAATTGACATACCCCCGGGATCTTTCCCGCGCGGTCATGCGGTGAAAGCGGTGATGAGTTCGTGGCGGCCGTCGGTGGCCGTCTCCCGACCGTTGACGGAAAAGGTTTTCCGATCTAGGTTCCGAGCCAGCCCCCGACCCGCGGAGAAACCACGATGCGCGGAAGACCCCTGCCGCTTCTGGCCGCCCTGACCGCCCTCCTGACCACGATCCTCTCGGCGACGGCGGCCGGCGCGACGTCGACGACCGCAGGCTCGGCGGCGACCCGTGCGTCCGTGTCCGGCCCGGCTCCAGCGAGCACGACGGCGAGCGCGACCGCGACGCCGACCCGGCACACGATCACCTACGACCACTACTCCCTGCTGATCGACGGGAAGCGGCAGTACATCTGGTCCGGGGAGTTCCACTACTTCCGGCTGCCGAGCCCGGAGCTGTGGCGGGACATGCTGCAGAAGATCAAGGCGTCCGGGTTCAACACCGTCTCCCTCTACTTCAGCTGGGCCTACAACTCCCCCGCCCCGGGGCGTTACGACTTCACGGGCGTCCGCGACGTGGACCGGCTGCTGCGGATGGCCGAACAGGCCGGGTTGTACGTCATCGCCCGGCCGGGTCCGTACATCAACGGGGAGCTGGACGCCGGCGGGTACCCGGGGTGGCTGCTGACGCAGAAGGGCCGGGCGCGCAGCGCCGCCGCGGACTACACGGCGGCCTACCGCGAGTGGCTCGCGCACATCGACCCGATCATCGCCCGGCACCAGCTGACGAACGGGACCGGGTCCGTCATCCTCTACCAGGTCGAGAACGAGTACGACGGCTCGGACGCGGCGTACATGACGCAGCTCGCCGAGCAGGCCAGGGCGGACGGCATCACGGTCCCGATCTTCCATAACGACAAGAAACGCCAGGGCAAGTGGGCCTCCGGAGCGGGCGCGCCCGACCTGTACGCCTCTGACACCTACCCCGGCACGTCGGTGACCGACTACTCGTTCATGCGGAGCTTCACGGGGCCGAATCGGCCGCTGTTCTGGGCGGAGTTCCAGGGCGGCTGGTTCCAGCCGTGGGGCGGCGGGTCGTACGAGGAGAACCGGACGAAGTTCGGCCCGTCGTTCGAGCGCATCACGTACGGGAACAACATCGACAACCACTTCACGCTGCAGAACCTCTACATGCTGTACGGCGGGACGAACTGGGGCTGGCAGGCCGACCCGAACGTCGTCTACACCTCGTACGACTACGGCGCGGCGTTCGACGAGTCGCGGCGGCTCACCGCCAAGATCCCGGTGCTCAAGCAGCAGGGGTACTTCGTGCAGTCCGTCGAGCCGTTGCGCAAGACCGACGACCTGCCCGGTCAGCCGGAGCACTCCGGAGCGGCGGTCCACGTGGACGCCGACCGCAATCCCGACGACGGCACGACGTTCTACTTCCTCCGGCACGAGGACATCAAGCAGACCACCGACGAGGCGACCACCCTGCGCGTCGAGACCTCCGACGGGACGTACACGGTGCCGCAGCAGCCGGGCACGGCGATCCACGTGAACGGGCCGGACTACAAGATCCTGACCGCCGGGTACACGATGGACCATCAGCGCCTCGTCTACTCCACGTCCGAGATCATGACCCACGAGGATCTCGGCGACCGGGACGTCGCGCTGCTGCACGGCCGTAAGGGAGAGGCGGGCGAGACCGTCCTGCGGTACGCCTCGCAGCCGCGCGTCGACGTCCTGGCGGGCGACGTGCAGGCGACGTGGTCCGGGTCCGACCTGCGGCTGAACTACACGCACGACGGGCTCGCCCGGGTGCGGATCAGCGGCGGCGGGCGTGCCCCGCTCGACCTGCTGCTGGCCGACGACGACACCGCGTCGACGTTCTGGCGGCCCGGCGGGAAGGTCCTCGTACGCGGGCCGTACCTCGTGAAGACGGCCGAGCTCGACGGCGCGACACTGCGGCTCACGGGCGAGACCGAGCAGGCGGGTCCGCTCGAGGTGTTCGCGGGTCCCGGCGTGCGCACGGTTCTGTGGAACGGCCGGCCGGTGCGCGCCTCCCGTACGGCGTCCGGGTCGCTGCTGGCCACGGTGCCCGGGCCGCGCGCCGTGAGCCTGCCCGCCCTGGACTCGTGGCGGTTCCACGAGGACACTCTCGAGGCCGCTCCCGGGTTCGACGACTCGGGTTGGGCGGCCGCCGACCACCAGGCGACGGACAATCCGACGCAGCCGAAGACGCTCCCCGTCCTGTACGCCGACGACTACGGCTTCCACCACGGCGACGTCTGGTACCGCGGGCACTTCGACGGCACCGCGGCGGGCATCTCCCTGACCGCCGGGACCGGCAAGGCCGGGGTCTGGTCGGCGTGGCTCAACGGGACGCTCCTCAGCACGGTGTCGACCGGGACGGGCGGGCAGAACTCCAGCCGGGACTTCACCTTCCCGCCGGAGGCGCTGGGCGCGCACAACGTCGTCTCCGTCCTGGTCCGGAACATGGGCCACAACGAGGACGGCGGAAGCAACGACGCTCAGAAGAACCCGCGCGGCCTGCTGTCGGCCGCCCTGACCGGGTCCGGCGCGGCCGTCGCGTGGCGGATCCAGGGCGGCGGGAACGACGAGGTGCGCGGCCCGCTGAACAACGGCGGCCTGCACGGCGAGCGGGCGGGCTGGACGCTCCCCTCCTTCGCCGACCGTACGTGGCCGCGGGCGACGTCACCCAGTGGGGCGCACGGGCCGGGGATCGCCTGGTATCGGACGCGGGTGCGGCTCTCGCTGCCCAAGGGCCAGGACACGCCACTCGTCCTACGGTTCACCGGAGGCCAGGCCGCCCGCGCGCTGATCTTCGTCAACGGCTGGAACCTCGGCCAGTACGTCGCCGACCTCGGCCCGCAGCACGACTTCGTCCTCCCGCCCGGCGTGCTCCGGACGAACGGCGTCAACACGATCGCACTCGGGGTCTGGTCGTACGACGGCAGCGGCGGTCTCGGCACGGTGACGCTCGAACGCGCGGACGGAGGCCGGTGACACGGACGGCGGGCCGGTGACACGGACGGCGGGCCGGTGGCGCGGACGGGCCCGGTGGCGCGGACGGGCCCGGTGGCGCGGTCAATCCACGTCGAAGGACTCCCGGTAATAGCGGATCTTGTCGCGGAGGTGCTGCTGCTGGGCGCGGAGCGCTTCAATCTGCCGGTCGATGCGCTCGTCGTGGGTCTCCAGCACGGCGACGCGCTCGCCGACCGTCTCCGCGCCGCCCCGCGCGAGTTCGGCGTACCGCCGCATCTCCACGATCGGCATGCCCGTGTCGCGCAGGCAGCGCAGGACGCCGAGGAAACCCACGTCGTCGCTGCTGAAGCGGCGACGGCCCGCGGCCGTACGGTCGATCCGGTCGAGCAGGCCGATCTTCTCGTAGTAGCGAAGCGTGTCGATGCTGAAGCCGGTCTTCTCCGACGCCTGCGCCGGTGAGTAGAACGTCACGGACCGATGATCACACCTGGAGCGCACTCCAGGTCAAGCTCCAGGTGCTCCCTACTTGACCTGGAGCGCACTCCAGGTCAAGCTCCAGGTGCTCCCTACTTGACCTGGAGTGCGCTCCAGAATGCAGAGTCGGACGCGTCCCCCCGACGACTCCTTGAGAGGACACGACGATGCGACGACTCACGCTCGCCGACGGCACCGGCGTCAGCGCCCTGTGCCTCGGCGCCATGTTGTTCGGCACCCGGACCGACGAGAAGACGGCGTTCGCCCTCCTAGACCGTTTCGTCGAGGCCGGCGGCACACTGATCGACACCGCCGACAACTACGCCTTCTGGGAGGAGGGCGGCGCGGGCGGGGAGAGCGAGACGGTGCTCGGCCGATGGCTGGCCGACCGCGGCGCCCGCGACCAGGTGGTGATCAGCACGAAGGTCGGGGCGCAGCCGACCGTCCCCGGCACGAGCTGGCGGGAGAGCGGCGAAGGACTCTCGCCGGCGGCGATCCGGTCGGCGATCGAGGAAAGCCTGCGCCGGCTGGGCACCGACCACGTCGACGTGTACTGGGCCCACGTCGAGGACCGGACCGTACCGCTCGATGAGACCGTCGACGCCTTCGCGTCGCTCGTCGAGGAGGGCAAGGTCGGCGTGCTCGGGGCCAGCAACCACGCCCTGTGGAAGGTCGAGCGGGCCCGGTCGACGGCGCGGAACCAGGACCGCCCCGGCTACACCTGCCTCCAGCTCCGCCACTCGTACCTGCGACCCCGCCTCGACGCCGCCGACCCGGACTTCCACTTGTTCGGGAACGTCGACGCGGAGACGCTCGACTATGTCCGCAGCGAGCCGGACATGAGCCTGTGGGCCTACAGCCCGCTGCTGAGCGGCACCTACACCCGTCCGGACCGGCCGCTGCACCCGTCGTACGACCACCCGGGGACGCCGGCGCGGCTCGCCGCGCTCCAGGAGGTGGCGGACAAGACCGGGGCCACGGTCAACCAGGTGGTGCTGGCCTGGCTCATGGGCGGGGACCCGCCGATCATCCCGGTCATCGGCGTCAGCTCCGTCGAACAGCTCGACGATGCCCTGGCAGCGGCCGACCTCGAACTCGACGAGGACCTCCGCCGCCGTCTCGACGAGGCGGACGGCTTCGATCTGTGATGTCCGTTCCGGCCGAACCCTGCCGGCGGCCGGCGCGCTGTGCTGGGGGATGAAGGCCGACTGCCGAGGGCTCGCGATCTGGCTACGGCCGGGACGGCCTGTCGGGTGCGCTGGTGGCCCGGATGAAGCGGGTGCCCCACTCCTGGACGTGCGCGGCGAACTCCGGCGGCCCCAGCACCTCGAACTCGGCGCCCACATTGCCCAGCGCCTGGGTCGGCCAGTCGAAAGAGTTCGAGGTCATGGTGATCCGGCAGGTGTCGTGGTCGAGCGGTTCGATCGTGCCCCACTGGCCGACCGCCTGCCGTACCCGGGTCGCGGGGGCGTGCACGAGCGCCTCGACCGTGTACGACGCCGGGGCTCCGCCGGCTGCCTGGACGAAGGCCGCGGCATCCTCGGCCGGGAGCGGACGCGGCCGAAATCGTGTGCCGGTCCCGGTCGGCCCGGTCAGCCGGTCGAGGCGGAAGCTGCGCCAGTCGTGCCGGGTCAGGTCGTAGGCGACGAGATACCAGCGGCCGCCGAGGGCGACCACACGGTGCGGCTCGACCTCGCGCTCGGTGGGGGCGGAGCCTCTGGCGGTGTAGCAGAAGCGCAGCCGCTCCTGGTCGCGGCAAGCCTGGGCGACTGCGGTGAGCACCTCCGCCGCGACGACCGGCCCGGACGCGGCGACGGAGAGGGTCGTCTCCCGCAGGGCGTCCACCCTGGCCCGCAGCCGGGGCGGTAGGACCCGAATCACCTTGGTGAGCGCACGCAGCGCCGCCTCCTGCATCCCGGCGATCCCGCTCTGCGCCGCGTCGCCGATGCCCACCGCGAGGGCCACCGCCTCCTCGTCGTCCAGCAGCAGCGGCGGCAGGACGGCGCCGGGCGCGAGCTGGTAGCCGCCGTCGGTCCCCCGGGCCGCGCTGACCGGATAGCCGAGCTCCCGCAGCCGGTCGATGTCGCGGCGCAGGGTCCGCTCGGATACCTCGAGCCGGTCAGCCAATTCCAGGCCGGACCAGTGGCGGTGGGTCTGCAGCAGGGAGAGCAGTCGGAGGGTCCGGGAGCTGGTGTTCGCCATACCGCCATCCTCGCCCGACTTCCGGTCAAGAACTGGCCGGAAGCCTCCTTAGAGTCGATTCAACAGCCCTCCCGGCATAAGGACTAAGAAATGATCAACCGTGAGATCCAGCTGACCGCACAGATCGTCGGCACCCCCACGCTCGACCACTTCACTGTCGCCACCACCGAGGTGGACGGCGAGGTTGTGATGCGGACCGACCAGGTAGGGCTCGCCGCGACCTACCTGGAGTTGATGCGTGTGGACTGCACCCTCCCGGTACCGTCCTGGCAGCCGGGCCAGCGGGTGGGCGTGGCCGCCATCGGCACCGTCGTCCGGTCCGACAGCCCCGAGCTCGCGGTCGGCGACCTGGTCCAGTCGATGACCGGCTGGAGCGAGTACTCGGCGGGTCCGGCCGCCCAGTACACCAAGCTCGATCCCATCGCGGATCCCGGTTACTACCTCGGTCAGGGGCCGACCGCCTACTACGGGATGGCCGACGTGGCCGGTGTCGGCGAGGGCGACGTGGTGTTCGTCTCCGGTGCGGCGGGCGGGGTGGGCTCGCTGGCCGGGCAGATCGCCAAGTGCCTGGGCGCGGCGCGGGTGATCGGCAGCGCCGGCAGCCCGGCCAAGGTCGACTATCTGGTGAACGAGCTCGGCTACGACGCCGCCTTCGACTATCACGACGGCTCGGCGGCCGACCGGCTCCGAGAGCTCGCGCCCGAAGGCATCTCAGTGTTCTTCGACGTCGTGGGCGGCGAGCAGTATCAGGCCGCGCTGCAGGCGGCCAGGACCGGCGCCCGCTTCGCGCTGTGCGGCTCGCTGTCCAGCCAGCTCGGCGATGCGGCGGAGCGCTTCCCCGAGCCCGACCACGCCGCGGCCCGGGCCAGGGGCATCGAGCTGCTGCCGTTCTCCTGCTACCACACTCCCGACCAGATCGTCGCCTGGCGGGAACACTTCAGCACCTGGTTGGGCGAGGGCCGCTTCGTCTACCCGCAGACGGTCGTCAAGGGCGAGGTCGAAGACGTGCCGCAGGCGTTCTTGTCCCTGCTCCAGGGCTCCTACCGGGGCAATGTCTCGGTGCGGCTGTCATGACGACTCTCTCGAGCAGGGCCCTGAACCGGGCCCTGCTGAGCCGGCAGTTCCTGCTGGCCCGCACCGATCACACCCCTCTGGACGTGATCGGGCACCTGGTCGCGCTGCAGGCGCAAGAGCCCAACTGGCCCTACGTCGGGCTGTGGAGCAGGATCCACGGCTTCACCCACTCCCAGCTCACCACACTGCTGCAAGACCGGAAGGTGGTCCGCTCCGGCCTGCTCCGCAGCACCCAGCACCTCGCCGCGGCCGACGACTTCCGCCGGATGCGGCCGCTACTGCAGCCCGTGCTCGACCGCACCGCCCGCTCGGCCTACTTTGCCCGCAACAGCGCGGGCCTGGACACCGCCTCGCTGGTCGCCACCGGGCTCGAGCTGCTGGCGGGCGGGACGACACCACGAAAGGAGCTGGCCCGACGGCTGGCCGAACGCCACCCAGGCCGCGACGGGCGCATCCTCGCCGGAGAGGTCGAGCTCAGAACTCCCCTCATCCACAGCCCGGCCACCGGCACATGGGGCTCCTGGGGCACCCGATCGGCCGTCTCCGTCACGCCCGCCGAGACCTGGCTCGGCCGGCCCATGGCCCCGGCGACCGCCAAGGACCTCATCCGCCGCTATCTGGCAGCGTTCGGCCCAGCCGGAATCATGGACGTGCAGGCCTGGTCCGGGCTGACCCGCCTCGGCGAGATCGTCTCCGACATGCGCGCCGAACTGCGCCACTACCGCGACCCCGACGGCAGAGAACTGATCGACTTGCCAGACGCCGAACTACCCGACCCCGACACGCCCGCCCCCGTGCGACTGCTACCCGCCTTCGACAACGCCCTGCTCGGCCACGCCGACCGGACCCGCATCATCAGCCACGAGGACCGAAAGCGCGTGATGCCCGGCCGGGCACAAGTACGGCCCACCTTCCTCGTGGACGGCCATGTGCACGGAACCTGGTCCCTCGAAGGCGCGACCCTTCACCTCACTCCGTTCCGCCCCCTGTCCGCGACCGACCGGGCCGCCTTGGAGCAGGAGACGGAGCGCCTGCTGCCGTTCGTTGGAGGCAGGACCGTGCCCTGAGGGGGTGTCTGGTGGATCTTGACGACGAGGAGCCTTCTGTTACAAGATCTGTTAACTAATCAGATGAGAGTGTTATAAAGCGCCTCGTCGTGATATCGGGGGACAGGCGAAGGACAGGAGGAGCATGCGACCCGAACGATCCATGACCCGCCGGAGGCTGCTCACGAGCGCCGGAGGCGTCGGGCTGGCCGGCGCCGCGGCGCTCGTGGCCGAGGCCGGCCCGGCGTCCGCCCGCGCGTACGCGTTCGACCTCGTCTTCAACGTGCCCGACAGCGGCAACATTCAGGGGCTCGCCTACCGGCGCGGCCGCTTCTACGTCGGGTTCGACGTCGGCGGCGGCAACGGTGTCATCCGGGAGTACGACCGCTCCGGGACCAAGTTGAAGGAGACCCGGCCGCTGGCCGTCGGCCACGCAGCGGAGCTCAGCTTCCGCCCCGCCGACGGGATGCTGTACGTCGCCACCGGCGGCGGCACCAACCCCACCAAGGTCAACGTCGTGAACATCGCGGCCCGCGACCCGAAGATCGTCCGCACGATCGACTTCGCGTCGCTGGGCAACTCCGGGCTCGTCGCCGTCGACCCACGGCGCGACGGCCTGCTCGTCCACGCGGGACCGGGCGACCAGGGACCGTTCGTGTTCGCCTTCACCGACTTGAACGGCCGGGTCCGATCGACCTTCAACCTGCCGTATCAGGGCGTGCCGCAGGGCCTCGAGATGGCCGGTGACAAGATCCTCTACTACACGAACAACAAGATCACCGTGTTGAACCGGCGGGGCCGGATCCTGGACACGATCGACATCCCGCTGACCGGTGAGAGCGAGGGCCTCGCCGTCGCGCCCGCCGGTCGCGGCACCCGGGTCTTCTTCGGCTACAACAAGCCGAACCGGGTCTACGCCATGCGCCCCGTCCTCCGCTGACGGCCCGTCGGCGCCGCCTCGACGACGCGGGTGGGCATCCGATCGGCGAAGGCCGGTTCGAACGAGAAGAACGCGACGCGGTCCCACGGCGTCTTGTCCTTGTCTGGCGTGTCGTCGGGCATGGCGCATCCGACGCCCCCGTCCTCCTTCTCGTGTGAACCGGCATGCGGCACGACCCGCAGGTAGGTGCACCTGCCGCCGCTTCGGTTCGGCGCGTCCCAGTACTGGACGATGTCGCCGTCGGCGGTACGGGTCTCGGCGCGCATCCTGGCCTTGCCCGAGTACGCGTGGAGGTTCCCCCCGCTACCCTTCCGGAGATGCTGAACGACACCGGTGGGGATGAGACCGGTGGCGTCGGCGGCGGCTCCCGCGCCCGCCAGGACCAGCACCATCGCGGCGACGACCGTCCAGCGCTGGTGCCGTCGGCGGCCGCCGGATAGTGCTCGTCGTAAACCCTGGCGAATCTGTCATGCGGATCCATCACCACTTCCCTCCACACGGCGTCGGATCGCCTCGCACCCGCCTATGTCCGGCGAGTCACCCCGGACTACAGGTGGGACGGAAGAGATCTCGTCAGGCCGTGGGGATCTTCTCCAGGAGGGCGGCGAGACCGGCGGCGTCGAGGAGGTCTGCGGGGCGGATCGTCCGGTCCGCGGCGACGTAGTGGAACGCGGCGCTGACCTTGTCGACCGGGACGTCCGCGAGCTGTGCCCAGGCGATGCGGTAGGCCGCGAGCTGCACGGACACGACTCGGGCCTCCTCGCCGGTGGGCGGGCGGCCGGTCTTCCAGTCGACGACCTCGTAGCCGCCGTCGTCCGTGCGGAACACCGCGTCCATCCGGCCCCGGATCAGCCGGTCGCCGACCATGGTCTCGAACGGCACCTCCACGTCGTGCGGCTCCCGGTCGGCCCAGGCGCTGCGCTCGAACGCGGCCTGCAGCGTGTCGAGTTCGGTGTCGGCGCTCGCGCCCTCGTCGGAGGCGCCGGGCAGGTCGTCGAGGTCCAGCAGCCGCTGCTGGCCCCAGCGGGACTCCAGCCAGCGGTGGAAGGCGGTGCCGCGCCGGGCGTACGGGGCCGGAGGCCGGGGCAGCGGCCGGCGGATCTGGCGGGCCAGCGCCGCCGGGTCGCGGGCCAGCGTGACCAGCGACGACACCGACAGGTGGGCGGGCAGCTCGACGGCGAGACCGTCGACGCCGCGTGCCCGGTCGCGCTCGGCCAGCAGGAGCTCCACGTCTCGGGCCCACGCGGAGGCGCGGCGGCGGTCGCGCGGCGCGAGCGGGAGGTAGCCCAGGCGGAGTCGGCCGTGGATCGCGTCGTCGACCATCCGGGCGCCCTCGGCGACCGCGTCGTACCGCTCCCCCTCTGGAAGGGCGGGCCATGAGGCGGTGTCCTGCTCGGCGAGCAGCGGGTTCTCCTCGCCGACCGGTTCGTCGGCCCAGTAGCCGACCTGGCCCGCGCCGGCCTCGCACGCCTCCCGGATCTCCTCCAGGAAAGGCGAGGGCTGCAGCGGGCGGCTCGCGGTGCCCCAGCGGTACCCCGTCGCGATCAGCAGGTGCCGAGCGCGGGTCACCGCGACGTACCCGAGGCGGCGCTCCTCGCGCAGGTCACGGTCGGCGGTGGCGGCGTTGAACTCCTCGACGTCGTCCTTCTGCAGGCCGTTCAGCGGCGGCAGGTCCGCGCGGTCGCCGCGGAGCGGGTACGGCAGGACGCGGGCGTTCGTGGTCCACCGGGAGGAGTTCTGCGGCCGGGCGGGGAAGACCGATCCGGCGCCGGGCGCACCGTCCTTCGTCGGGCTCCAGACGAGGCCGGGGATGGCGACGACGTCCCACTCCAGGCCCTTGGCGGCGTGCACGGTCAGGAGCTTGACGCTGTTGGTCTCGCCCACGCGGCCCGCCTCCAGGCCGAACTCCTCGGACTCGGCGGCCTTCAGGTAGGCGAGGAACGCCCCGAGCGTCGGATCCTCCGCGTCGCCGGCGAAGGACGCGGCGGCGTCGACGAACGCGTCGAGGTCGGCGCGGGCGGTCACCGGGTCCAGACCGGGCCGGGAGGCGACCTCGATGTCGAGGCCGAGGGTGCGCTCGACCTCGGTGACCAGGTCGGGCAGTGGCAGGCCGACGTGGCGGCGCAGCACCCGCAGCTCGTCGCGGAGACGTTCGAGCCGGGCGTACCCCTCGTCGCTGTACTTCTCGGCCGGGCCGGGGTCGTCGAGGGCGTCGACGAGGCTGCCGTTCTCGTCATTCAGCTCCTGGACCACCTGCCGGAGCGGGTCGGCGGTGTCGAACTCCGAGCGCTGTGAGCGGTCGCCCAACGCGCCGTCTTCCGCCCTCGTCTGGTCGCCGTTCCCGGCGTCCAGTGGCGACCCGGCATCGGGATCCAGGTCGCGGGCGCCCTCGCGGGCGAGTTCGCGGGAGCGGCGGCCGAGAGCGACCAGGTCGTGCGGGCCGAGGCGCCAGCGCGGGCCGGTGAGCAGGCGGGCCAGGGACGCTCCGGCCGTCGGGTCGTGCACGACCTTGAGGGTGGCGACGACGTCCTGCACCTCCGGCACGGTGAGCAGCCCGCCGAGGCCGACGACCTCGACGGGGACGCCACGGGCCTCCAGCGCCGCCCGGATCAGCGGGAACTGCGCGCGCTTGCGGGCCAGGACGGCGATGTCGGACGGCTGGAGACCGGGCCCGTGCCGGCTCGTCTTCTCCCAGGCGTCGCCGTCCGGGGCGAGGTCCTTCGGCTGTCGCAGCAGGCGGACGATGCGGTCGGCCAGCCGCTCGGCCTCGTCCTCGACGGTGTCGAGCAGCCCGCACTCGACGCGCCCGCGCGCCTGCTGTGCCGGACCCGGCCACAGCCGGGGCACGTCCTTGGCCTCCTCGCGCAACTCGCCCTGGATTCGGGCGGCCGAGTCGAGGACCCGTTCGCCGTTGCGGAAGCTGGTCGACAGCTGCCGCATCGGCGCGGGCCGCTCGCCGTACGGGAAGTCGCGGACGAAGCCGAGGAGGTTACCGGCGCTCGCGCCACGCCAGCCGTAGATCGACTGGCAGGGGTCGCCGACGGCCGTGACCGGATGCCCGCCGCCGAACAGCGACTTCAGCAGCACGAGCTGGGCGTGGCTGGTGTCCTGGTACTCGTCGAGCAGCACGGCGGCGTAGCGGGACCGCTCGATCTGGCCGACCTCGGGGTGCTCGGCCGCGATCCGCGCGGCGAGCGCCATCTGGTCGCCATGGTCGAGCACCTCCCGCTTGGCCTTGGCCCGCTGGTACGCCTCGACCAGCGGCATAAGCTGCTCGCGCACCGCCTGCGCGGTCGTGATCGAGCCCTGGTGCTTCTTGGTCGGCTTCTTGACCTCGGCGTATCGCTCGTTCAGCCAGCCACCCAGCCGCCGTACGTCGTCGGGGGTGCGCAGGTGCTCCGACAACTCCCCGGACAGCCCGATGACGGCCTTGGTGACGGTGTCGGGCCCCCACTCGACGGCGTCCATCGGCCCGTCGTACGCGTCGACGGCGCGCGCCGCGATCTGCCAGGCCACCGCCGGGGTGACGAGCCGCATCGTGGGCTCCAGCGCGGCGCGCAGCGCGTGGTCGCCGAACAGCCGCGCGGCGTACGCGTGGTAGGTCGACACGGTGGGCTCGCCGTCGAGGATCTGCGGGTCGATGAGATCCTCGTGCTCGCGCAGCTGGTCGAGCCGACGGCGTACGCGGTCGGCGAGCTCGGCCGCGGCCTTGCGGGTGAACGTCAGGCCGAGCACGCGCTCGGGCCGGATGAGCCCGTTGGCGACCAGCCAGACGACGCGGGCCGCCATGGTCTCGCTCTTGCCGGACCCCGCCCCGGCGATGACCGCCATCGGGCCGAGCGGCGCCTCGATGACGGCGGCCTGGTCAGGAGTCGGCTCGGGCACACCGAGCCGGTGTGCCAGCTCCTGCGGACTGATCACCGCACACCCCCGCCCCTCGGTCCGGTCACGGCACCCGGCGGTGCGGGATCGTGGCACCGCCACCGTACGGACCGGCCACGACACTTCGGTGACACCCGGTCGCAGCACCACCGCCGAACGGGCCGCCCACGGCACCCGGGCGACGCCGGATCACGGCACCAGCGTCGTACGGGGCGATCACGGCATCTCCACGGCGCGGAGTCGCGGCACCGCCGCCGAACGGGCCGCCCACGGCACCCCGGCGACGCCGGGTCACGGCACCGCCGCCGAACGGGCCGGTCGCAGCCTCCCGACGGCGCGGAGTCGCGGCGCCGAGGTCGTACGGGGCGGTCACGGCGTCACCTGGCCGCCGTCATCGTGCGCGGGGCAGGAGCCGCGTACGGGGCAGGAGCGGCAGTGGTCGTCGCGGCGGGCCTCGAAGACCGGGCTCGCCATGCCCTCGGCGACGCGGTCGACGAGCTTGCGCGGCCACTGCGGGTCCTCGTCGGCCGACGGCGGCGGCTGTGTCTGGACGCGCACCCGGGCCGCGAAGGACGCCTTGCCGACCTGGATGAGCTCGGCCCCGCCCGGCTCGATCAGGCCCTTGTCGGCGAACGCGCCGAGCATGACGGCCAGCTGGTACACGCCGAGCTGCGGGTGGCGGGCCAGGTCGTCGTCGCGTACGGCGGCGCTGGATGTCTTGATGTCGACGATCCAGGCGTTGCCGTCGCCGTCGCGCTCGGCCCGGTCGATCCGGCCGCGGATCTCGACCCGGCCCAGGTCGATGCTGAACGGCTCCTCGATCGAGACGATCTCACGGGCGTCGGCGCGTTCGTGCCAGGCCATGAACTTGGCGACCATCTCCTCGGCCTGTCTCCGCTGTTTCTCGGAGTACCAGACGCTGCGGAAGTCCAGGTCGTCCCAGATCTCGTCGAGCCGCTTGGCGATGTCGATGTCGTTCACGTTCTCGTCGGTGCCGACGAGCTCGGCGACCGCGTGGATGACCCGGCCCATCGTCGCGAACTCCCCCGCGCCGCCGTCCTCCGCGCCCACGCAGGAGGCGAGCAGCCAGCGCAGCCCGCACTTCTCGAACGTGTCGACCTGCGAGGGCGAGAGCACGAGCTTCTCGTCCTCGCGGAAGGCGGGGCCGGGATCGGACAACTCCGTCAGGGCGTACCAGTCGCGCGGGTCGGCGCCCTGCACCCCGGCGCGCGCCAGGCGGGCCAGGTGCCCGGCCGCGGCCCGGCGCAGCGGCGCGGGCGTCTTCGGGTCGCTGACCGCGGAGCGCAGGTCCGCGACGAGGGCCCGCAGGGACAGCCAGCGCGTGCGCTCGTCGAGCTGGGCGTGCTCGGCGGCGTCCGGGACCAGCTCCCGCATGAACCGCGACGGCCGATCCTCGGTGTCCTCCCCGCCGACGGCGGTCACGATGAGGCGGTGCCGGGCCCGAGTCACCGCGACGTAGAACAGCCGCCGTTCCTCCTCCATCATCTTGGCGGCCAGCGACGCCCCGGTGTTGTCCGGGTCGGCGAGGCCGGTCGCGGCCTCGATGAGCTCCTCGCTGCCCAGCAGCGAGCCGCGCAGTCGCAGGTCGGGCCAGACGCCCTCCTGCACGCCCGTGACGATGACGAGGTCCCATTCGAGCCCTTTGGAGCGATGCGCGGTGAGGATGCGCACCGCCTCGCCCTGGGGCGCCTGCTCGGCCAGGCTGTCGCCGGGGATCTCCTGCGAGGCCAGGTCGTCGAGGAAGACCTCCGGGCCCGCCTGCGGCAGCCGGTCGGTGAACCGCGCGGCCATGTCGAACAGCGCGACCACGGCGTCGAGGTCGCGGTCGGCCGCCGCGCCCCGGGCACCGCCCCGGACGCTCTGTTCGAGGAGCCGGTCGGCGAGGCCGCTCTCCTGCCATACCGCCCACAGCACGTCCTCGGCCCCGCCGCCGCCCTGGACGGTCTCGCGGGCGAGGGCGATGAGCCGGGCGACCCGCTCGGCCGGCTCACGGACCTTCGGGTTGATGAGCAGCAGCTCGCGCGGGTCGTTCAGCGCCCGGACGAGCAGCCCGTCGCCGGTGTCCTCACCGGACAGGGAGCTCAGGTCGCGCAGGGCGCGGCGGAGCCGGCGCAGGCCCAGGGCGTCCGCGCCGCCCAACGGGCCGAGCACGAGCTCCTCGGCGGCCTCCTCGTCGAGCAGCGCGGGCCGCAGTGCCGCCCGCAGGAGCACGATGAACGGCCGCGCGCCGGGCTCGTTGATCAGCGGCACCTCGTCACCGGCCACGACGACGGGCACGCCGGCGGCGGCCAGGGCGCGGCGCAGCGGCGGCACCTGGCGTACGGCGGACCGTACGAGGACCGCCATCCGCGACCAGGGGATGTTCTCCAGCAGGTGGGCGCGGCGGAGCTCGTCGGCGACCAGCGCGGCCTCCTGGCTGGCGCTGTCGGCCTCGACGACCCGGACCGCACGCGCGTCCGCGGCCTCGTCGTCGGCCGCCTCGACCGGCAGCAGCTCGCGGTGCTCGCCGGCCAGCGCGCCGAGCGGCAGCCGGCCGGCCACCCGGCGGGACGCCTCCAGGATCATCGGGCCCATCCGGCGGCAGGTCCGCAGCGAGACGACCGGCGCCTCCTCCCCCGTCACCGTACGGAACCGCTGGGGGAACTCCAGGATGCCGCGTACGTCCGCGCCCCGGAAGCCGTAGATCGACTGGTCGGGGTCGCCGACGACGATGAGGTCCCGCCCGCCCCCGGCCAGCTGCTGGAGGAGGTACTCCTGCGCCGGGTCGGTGTCCTGGTACTCGTCGACCAGGATGACGTCGTACGCCGCGCGCTCCCGCCGTCGTACGTCCTCGTCGGTGAGCAGCCCGGCGGCGGCCCGGACCAGCTCCGCGTAGTCGTAGGCGATGATCGGGTCGACGTCGAAGCGCTGCTCGTACCGGTGCAGGAACCGCCCGGACGCGTACCAGTCGTCGCGGTGGTGGCCGCGCCCCAGGGTGACCAGGTCCTGCGGTCCGAGACCGCGCTCGGCGGCACGCAGGATGAAGTCGCGCAGCTCCTCGGCGAACCCCCGCGTCTTCAGCGTCTCGTGCAGGCGCGCCGGCCAGTCCCGCGCGCCGTCGGCGACCTCGCCGCCGAGCAGCCGGCGGACCTCGAGGAGGTGCTCCGGGCCGGACAGCAGCCGCGGCGGCTCATCGCCGTCCAGAGCGGCCTGGCGGCGCAGCAGCGCGAACGCGTAGGAGTGGAAGGTCAGCGCCAGCGGCGTCCGGGTGGTGCGCCGCAGCCGGCCCGTCATGCGCTCCCGCAGCTCCCCCGCCGCCTTGCGCCCGAACGTCAGGACCAGCACGCGCTCCGGGTCGACCCCGCGGTTCTCGATACGGTCGACGACGGTCTCGACGATCGTGGTCGTCTTGCCGGTGCCCGGCCCGGCCAGCACGAGCAGCGGCCCGCCGGCGTGCGCGACGACCCGCCGCTGGTGCTCGTCGAGCACCGGGGGCGGCGACTGCGCGGGACCCGCGCGGCGCACGAGGCGATAGGACGCTGCTGACACATATGTGATTGCAGCAGATCATCGGGGGTGATCGTGACAGGGTTGCGGCATGTCGCGCATGTGGCCGCGCTCCCGGCCCGCCGCCGACCCCGCTCCCGGGACGGCGCGCGCACCTGCGAGACGCTGGGGCCGGGAGACGGGTTCCGCCGACGGCACGGCGGCCCGGCGGACGTACGCGGGAGGCACCGATGATCCTCTTGGTCGCGCTCATCCTGGCGCTGGCCTGGTACTTCCTGTGCTGGCTGAGCCTGCTGGGGGACGGCCCGCGCCGGGCCGTGGCCCGCCTGTCCCCGTACACGCGATGGCTGCACGCCTGGATCCTGTCGGCGCCGGCGACGTTCACCTACATCGCGATCTTCACCGCGTTCACGCTCGTGCAGCAGACGACCCCGCCGCGCCTGATCGACGTGCTCACCCGCGTGAACAGCACCAGCCTGTCCCGCCTGCGCCACACCCCGATGTCGGTGCTCGCCGACAGCGCCCTGTGGGTCGCGAACCGCGGCGCGGGACTCTCGCTGTACGTCCTGGTGTTCGCCACCGTGGTCGCCTGGGCCGAACGACGGTACGGCCCGCCGCGCATCATCCTCATCGGCATTTCCGGCCACGTCCTCGGCACCCTGCTCACCGCCCTGGTGGAGCTCCACGCGATCGAGTCGGGACGGGCGCCGCATCGGCTGGCCCACACCACCGACGTGGGGGTCAGCTACATGATGGTGGCGGGCTGCGTCGCGGCGGTGCTGCTCATGCGCGGCTGGTGGCTCGTCGCCGGCATCACGGCGCTGGCCGTCGGAGTGGTCTGGCCGGTGATCTCCAACCACACCATCTGGGCCCTCGGCCACCTGCTCGCCACCCTGTGTGGGCTCCTCGTCGCCGCCCTCTCGGTGTTCCTCGGCGGCGTCAGATCACCCCGCGACCTCCGCCCGTGCCTGCGGGAGCCGGCCGGCGCCACCGCCGAGTGACCGGCCCGGCCGTCGTCCGTCACGTCGGCGGCGAGGACGGCAGGCCCACTCAGTCGGGGACGACCTTCACGTCGGCGGCGAGGACGGCAGGCCCACTCGGTCGGGGACGGCCTTCGGGAGGCCGCGCAGCCACCCGGGAACATCCGCGGGCCACCAGCGGCCCGTGGACAGATGCGCCAGCGCGTCGCTCACCGCGGCGACGGACGCGTCGGCCGGGACCACCCGGCTCGGCGCCGCGCCCGCGAGCACGCCCAGCCACCAGTGCCGCCGGGTCGGCGACATCGCCTGGGGATCGAGGACCATGTAGTAGTCCGGTAGCAGCAGCCGCTCGGCGGCCAGCCCGCTGACCGTGGACTCGATGGCGACTTCGAGACCGCCGTGCGGAGCGGCCTGATCGAAGAAGTCCACCCACGCGTCGCGGACCTCGGCGAGCGGATCGGCGTCGTGCACGACATACGTCGTCCCGGCGCCGGAGATGGCCTGGGCCAGCTCGGCGGGTGAACGGTCCCCCGCGACGAGGGCGCGTACGTTGTGCAGGGCCGCGAGCCCGGACACGACCTTGTCCGCGCCCTCCCCCGCGACCACGACCACAGTGCTGCTCGTCCGCCGCATACGCCGGATTTTAGGGGGTGTCCGATGGATCTTCGTCCGGCGGCGCCACGAACAAGATCCACCAGACACCCCGAAGGCGTGTGTCCGGTGGACGGCTCCGGGTAGATCGCTCGATGGTGGAAGTTCTCAACGTGTGAGGTGGACGATGGTCGACCTGGCCGCGATCGAGGCGGAACGGGCGCGGATCCGCGAGGCGTACCTGCACGCCGACCGGGCGGCCAGTGCGGCGTCCGGCGTGCACCACGTCGCGCTGCTGTCTTCGGACGTCGAAGCGACCGTCCGCTTCTATCAGGAGATCCTGGGGTTCCCGCTGACGGAGGTCATCGAGAACCGCGACTACCAGGGCTCGACCCATTTCTTCTTCGACCTGGGCAACGGCAACCTGCTGGCCTTCTTCGACTTCCCCGGCCTCGACGTCGGCCCGTACGCCGAGGTGCTGGGCGGCCTGCACCACCTCGCCATTTCGGTCGACCGCCCCACCTGGGAACGCCTCCGCGACAGGCTCGACGCCGCCGGCGTCCCGTACCAGGCCGAGAGCGAGTCGTCCCTCTACTTCCGCGACCCCGACGGCGCCCGCATCGAACTGCTGGCCGACCCGCTAGGCGAGATGTACGGCACCAAGATCCTCTAAGCCGCCGACCACACTGAGGGGAGCAGCCGCTCCTGCTTTGCTCCCCACCTTCGCCGTCGCTGTGGTCACCTTGCCGTCGGCGTTGACTCATTGCCGTCGAGGTGGACCCCACACTGCCCGTTTCGACGGGATAGTGACGACAATGCCGACGGCAGGGTGGCGTCGGGCGGGCGCGGAGCGCCCGGCTGATGGTTGTCCACATCTCCGCTTCTCCGCCCCCGGAGCCCGCCGGCCAAGGTGATGCTGTGACCGTGCGAGAGGAACTGGCGGAGCTGGCCGCGGCACAGGGTGGGGTGTTCACGCGGCGACAGGCACTCGCGGTCGGCTCCGCATTGCGGCGTCAAGAACGACGGCGAGGTGATGGCCGTACGGTGACCGTCCCGGCGGCGCAGGTGACCCGGCGGGGGCGACGGCCGGCCGCGCCGGATGCCTCACCAGGCTGCCGCAGCCAGCGCGGCCGTCAGTCGTGGGGCGACCGCCATGGCGTGCAAGTCAGCGATCTCGACGTCCGTAGGGAAGCGGTCCCAGTTCGTCGGCTCCCACGGGCCGCCTGCCTCGCTCTCGGGTTCCATCACGCCGACGACCTGCCGGGGCTTGTAGCGCACCACCCGATACCCACTTGTCGCCAGCGCGTCCGCGAGCGTGACGTGCTCGCTGCGCATCCTCGACGGGAAGATGACGGCCGGGCCGTCGCCCTTCACCTCGTACCACAGCGTGAAACCATCACGGGTAACTGTGACCGCCATGACGCCCCTGTCTCTCGATCTACATGCCGTAGCCAGATTCCCAACGCACCAGCCGTTGATCACCTAAGACACCCCGAGGTAGATCGGGCCGACTCAGGCCACAAGCGGTCACCTGCTCACCCCTGCCCGCCGGCGGCTGGAGGGCACCTTTCGGAACCGCGTTCTGGGGCGGGACGTCTTAGTTGCGCATTTATTCCGTTTCCAGCTTTGTGCAGGAGTGTCGGTGGCCGGTTCGAAAAAGATTCCGCGGCCCTCCGGACGCGTCAGCCGTCCGAAGGCGATCGTGGCAGCGGTGGTGCTCCTCGTCGTCGCGGTGCCGACGCTGAACGGCTTCTTCGGGGCGTTCGAGCGCACCTCCGGGGGCGAGGTGGCGGTCGTCCGCAACGGCGGGATGTTCGACAACAACAAGATCCGCCAGGTCATCGACCCAGGGTCGGGCCTGACGTGGATCGGGTGGTGGTCGCACATGCACAAGTACCCCGCACAGCAGCGGTTCTACACGATCACCTCCGACGCGGGGCGCGGGGACCGTACGGGCGTGGACGTCGTGACGGTGCCCAGCAGCGACGGCGTCAACATGGGGATCGAGGGCACGCTCTACTTCACGCTGAACCTCGACCACGCGACGCTGCGGAAGTTCGACGACAAGTTCGGCACCCGGAAGTTCACCGGCGCGGACGGGAAGGCCCGCTACGCCTATGACGGCGATCAGGGGTGGTCGGCGTTCCTCGACCAGATCATCCGGCCCGTGATCGAGAACGACCTGCGCACGCAGGTGAACAGCTTCCGCTGTGCCGAGCTGGTGTCCTCCTGCGCGCTCGTGCAGAACAACTCGGGCGGCAAGCAGCAGCAGACGTCTCTCAGGGCGCAGAGCAACAACGCCAACATCGCCAAGGTGCAGGACGCGATCAACACGAGCCTGGAGCAGGATCTGCAGCAGACCCTCGGGTTCCCCTTCCTGACCAACCTGCACTTCAACCTGGCGCGCATCACGCTGCCCGCCTCGGTGCAGCAGGCCGTGGACAGCGCGCAGGCGGCGTTCGCGAAGGTGACCGAGTCGCAGGCGCAGGTCGCGCAGGCCCGCGCGGAGGCGGAGGCCAACCGGGCCCGCCAGGACGGTTACAACAAGTGCCCGACGTGCGCCGACATCGAGAAGCTGAAGGCGCTGCCCAAGGGCATCACGGTGTACGCCCCGGGGAACGACCGGGTGGCGATCCCGACCGGCTAGGAGGCTCATGATGCGCGTGCTGGCGCTCCCCGTCGTACTCCTGCTCGCGGTCCTGCTGGCCGCGCTTCTCATCGCCGCGTTCCGCCGGCCCGACCCGGATCGGGGACCGGACTGGGAGCCCGCGACGGAACTGCGGGACGGCGTCACCGTCGTGCTCGTCCGGCAGGTCGCCGGCGGGCGGGAGCTGGGCCGTCAGGTCGTCGCCGAGATCCCGGCGGACGCTCCCGATTGGGAGACGCGCTACCACGAGGCCATGGCGTCCGCCCGATCCCGGGCGGCCGCCCTGCACAGCGAGGCCGACTGAGCACGGTTGCATTAGGACAAGGGATTCCGGCTGTTCGTCAGCCGACCTCGACACCTTCCATCGGGAGGCTCTCCAGCCCTCGCACGACGTTGTTCAGGTCTACTGGCTCGCCATGTCATACGGTCCTGCGTCATGAAGAGGCGCGTCGGGCCATCAACGGGCGATCGAGATGGCGAAGGGCGCGAATCCGCTGGATCGGATCACGTGCGGTACGAAGAGGATCACGGCCTCGGCAGCCCGCGCCGTCTCGATCCCGCCGAGGTCCGTGATCCACTCCTGGCGCCAGCCGAGGTCCGTGAGAAGCTCGCGGACGACCTGCTTGGCCTCCGGATCCTTGCCCGAGAGGAACGCGGTCGGCGTCTGGGCGAGCGTGGCGGGCGCGGTCATCACCGGGTAGAGCATCGTGTTCAGCGTCTTGACGACGCGCGTGCCGGGAAGCGCATCTTGGAGTTGCTCCGCGAGGCTTGATCCGGGGTAGAGCAGGTCGGCGGGCAGTCCGTCCGGTCCGTCGACGGTGGCGTTGGAGACATCCACGAGGATCTTGCCCTGCAGCTCCTCGCGCAGCGCGCCGAGCCGCTCCAGCGAGCCGGCGCCCGGCGTGGCGTTGATGACGAGCTGCGCTGTCCGGGCAGCGTCGGCGGCAGAACCCGGCGAGCGGTCCGCCACGGTCACCTCGTGCCCCGCCCGGGTGAGGGCTGTGGCCAGGCTGCCGCCGACGCGGCCGTTGCCGAGGACGGTGATCTTGGTCATGCTGCTTCAGTCCTTCTGGTGCGTGTGGTCGTCGTGGGTGGTCATCGGGAGAGCGTGGCGACGGCGTCGGCATGCACGCCGGGCGCGGCAGCCAGGAAGCTCTCGCTCTGCGGGGTCCAGGGGCGGCCCTCGGCGTCGGAGATCCGTCCGCCGGCCTCGGCGACGAGCAGTGCTCCGGGAAGCAGGTCCGCACGGGCCCCGGCGAACTGCCAGAAGGCGTCGATCCGGCCCGCGGCCACGTTCAGCAGGTGCAGGGTGGCGGGCACAGAGGCGCGCACCACGAGCGCGTCGAGGAGCATCGCGGTGATCGAGGAGCCGATGCGCCGCACGACCTTCTCGTCCTCGTCCGGCCTGGCCTGGCTCGTGGCCACGAGGCCCAGGCCGAGGTCAGTGGTCTGGGACACGCGCAGCGGCCGGCCGTCGAGATGGGCGCCGCCGCCGGCGAGCGCAGTGCAGGTCTCGCCGGTCAACGGCAGGTGGACCGCGGTGAGCACCGGCTGGTTCTCGCGTACGAGGGTGGCGGTCACCGCCCACTCCGGCAGGCCGTGTAGGTGGTTGACGTTGCCTTCTGCCGGATCCACGACCCACCATTCGCCTGGGGGCAGGGCCCCGCCGTCGAGCTCCTCGTCCACCCAGCGGGCGTCCGGGCGCAGGGGTGCGAGGCGGGGGCGCAGGATGTCGAGGGCGACGGCGTCGTTGGCGGCGAGCGCACGCATCAGCTCTTCGCGGGTCCGATGGCGGGCCACGTCGCCGAAGCGCTCCCGCAGCGCCGAACCCGCCGCGCGTACGGCGTTCGCGGTCTGCGCGAGCAGGTCGGCGTCGGACGCGGACCCGGCGGCTGCGGCAATACCGGGGTTCTGAATCGACTCGGGCATGGCGGTACTCCCATCTGAGCAGGGGGGATGAGGCCGAACTACGGGAAACCGTGGGCCTTTCGCATCCGCATCTCGAAGGTAGGAGGACCCACCATTAACTTCAAGTGCATGTAAAGCATGCCTAGGATGACTCTCATGCAATTGGATTTGAATCTGCTCGCAGCGCTCGACGCCCTCCTGGAGGAAGGCAGCGTGGCCGGAGCGGCCGAGCGCCTGCACGTCACCGCCCCCGCGATGAGCCGAAGCCTCGGCCGGATCCGGCGCACGACGGGGGACCAGATTCTGGTGCGCACAGGGCGCACGATGACTCCGACGCCGTACGCGATCGCCGTCCGGGAACAGGTGCACGACCTGCTGCGGCAAGTCCAGGGCGTGCTGGCGCCGAGCCGCGAACTCGACCTGACGACGCTCGAGCGCACCTTCACACTCCGCTGGCACGATGCACTCGTCGCCCTCAGCGGCCCCTCGCTTCTCGCAGCCGTGCGCAAGCAGGCGCCGGGGGTGCGTCTGCGCTTCATCGCGGAATCGAGCATCGACACCCCCGAGCTGCGTCGCGGCGAGGTCGACCTCGCCGCGAACGCGGACCGCCCGACCGCGCCCGAGATTCGCGCCGATCGGGTGGCTGAGAGCCATCACGTCGTCGTCGTACGGAGGGGCCACCCGCTCACCCGTGTCAAGACCGTCACCGCCGCGCAGTACGCCGCCGCCGAGCACATCACCGTCTCGCGGCGCGGAAGGCTCGGCAACGCCCTCGACGACGCCCTCCAGCGGCTCGGCCTCACCCGACGTGTGGTGGCGACCGCACCTACCGAAGGGGCCGCGCTCGAGTTCGTGAGAGGCTCCGACCTCCTCGTCACGGCCCCCGAATCCACGACGCGCTCGGTGGCCGCGGATCTCGGTCTGGTCCTGCTCCCACTGCCGGTCGACCTTCCGCCGGCCCTGGTGTTCCTGTCATGGCATCAGCGCTATGACACCGACCCCGCACATGTCTGGCTCCGCGATCTGGCGCGAACCGCGTTGGCCGGTCCGACGAGGGGACGGAGCCGGGCAACGCGTTGACAACTCGAACCAGCCGGGGCCGGCGCACGACCTCGGCGATCCGGGCCCCTGAAACAGCAGAGGCCCTGAGGCACCCGAACTGTTCCCAACGTCGGCTTCGCAATGGGAAATATAGGGTACGGTACGTACCGTACCCTGTTTTCGCATGTGAAGGAGTACTCCCATGTCCATCGACGTCGTCATCGTCGGCGGCGGTCCCACCGGACTCATGGCCGCCTGTGAGCTGAGTCTGGCCGGGGTCCGTCCGGTGGTGCTGGAGGTCCTGCCGGAGCCCAGCACGGAGCCGAAGGCGAACGGGCTGCTCGGCCAGGTGGTACGGATGGTCGACCACCGCGGCCTGTACGAGCCGCTGTCGGGGCAACCGGGACCGCCGCGGCCGAGCCCCGCCTTCATGTTCGCCGCGCTGCCCCTGGACCTGAGCGTGCTGGAGGACCACTCGGTCTACGGCCTGCCGGTGACGCAGCACCGCCTCGTGCAGGTGCTCGAGAAGCGCGCCGCCGAACTCGGCGTGGACATCCGGCGCGAGCACCGGCTCGTCGGACTGACTCAGGACGACGACACGGTCACCGCCGACGTGGCAGGCCCGGACGGGACCTACCAGGTGCGGGCCCGGTACCTGGTCGGCGCGGACGGAGCGCACAGCGCGACCCGCAAGCTGGCCGGCATCGGCTTCCCCGGGATCACCTATGACCGAGTGACCACGCGGACGGCCCACGCCACCGTTCCGGAGGAGTGGGTGGATCCGGCGACCGGCGGCCTCGACATCCCCGGCCACGGCGCGGTCCCGCCGTTCCTGGCCCACCGGACCGACCATGGGACGTTCTCCTACGCGCCCTTCCCCGGGCATCCGCCTCTGGTGAGCACCGCGGAATGGGACCGACCGGAGAACGACGATCCGATGAGCCTCGACGAGTTGCGCGCGAGCGTCCGCCGCGTCCTGGGCGTCGACGTGCCGCTCGCCGCGCCCGCCGGTCCCGGGCCGCACGTGCTGCGGCGGTTGAACGGCGGCCACAATCGCGTCGCCACCCGTTTCCGCGACCGCCGCGTCTTCCTCGCCGGTGACGCCGCGCACATCAACACCTCCGGTGGCTCGGGGCTCAATCTCGGCCTGCAGGACGCGGTCGACCTCGCCTGGAAGCTCGCCGCCGAGATCCGCGGCGAGGCCCCGGAGGGGCTGCTGGGCACGTACGAGACCGAGCGGCGTCCCGCGTGCGAACGCATGATCATGGCCGGTCAGGCCCAGGGCGCGCTGACCGCCCCGGGCGACGACGTCACCGCGTTGCGCGGGCTGTTCGCCGAACTGCTGCGAGACCCCGGCGCCGTGGGCCGCGTCGCCGGTCTCATCGCCGGCGACGACATGCCTTACGACATGGGCGATACAGCCGACATGGGTGGTATGACGCCCCACCCGCTCGTGGGCCGGCTCGCTCCCGGCCTCGACGTGCGCACCCCCGATGGGACGGTGCGGCTGGCCGAGCTGACCAGGACCGCGCGGCCCCTGCTGGTGGACCTGACCGAACACGCGTCGGCGGCCCGGGCTCTGGCACACCGGCGGCCCCGGATCGATATCGTCACCGGCTCTCCTTCGGGCCCCCACGCCGGCGTCACCGTGCTGCTGCTGCGGCCGGACTGCCATGTGGCGTGGGCGTCGGAGTCCGCCGATCTCGGCTCCGAGGAGATGGACGCGCTGGAGGCCGCCGCACGGCGATGGTTCGGCGCCGCCCAGCCCAGCGACCTCTCGCCCGCGGCACCCACCGGTTGATCAAGCGCGAGCGGTCAGTTCGCCTCGGCGGGCTCGCCGGTCCAGCGGGCGAGGCGCATGTCGACGCGGCTGCCGCGCAGCGGTGTGCCCTCGGCGCGGTAGTGCTTCAGGGCACGCTGTTCGTGGCCGGGCAGGAATGAGCCGTCGGCCCGGATGACGCGCCACCAGGGCACGCCGCCGCCCCACAGGGCCATCACGCGGCCGACCTGCCGTGGTCCGCCCTCGCCCAGGAACTCGGCGATGTCGCCGTACGTCATGACACGGCCGGGCGGGATGCGCTCGACGACGTCGAGGACGCGTTCGGCGAAGTCCGTGGGGTCACCGTGCACCATCCGCCTCCGACTGCTGCCGGGCCCGTGCGCGCCGGACGTACAGCATCGTGGTCGTCAGGGCGCCGGCGAACCCGAAGATCGCGGCCACGCCGATCCAGCCGCCCAGGATGACCAGGCCGGGGGGATGCCGCTCGACCTGCACCGGCTGCGTCGGCCCGTCGCCGAACCGGCCGGTCTTGGTGCCTCCGGTGAGCTGGTAACTCTGCAGCCGGTCCGCAGCGGCCAGCGCGGCCGCGGCGTTGACCTCGCCGAAGCCGACCGTCGGGTCGTACCCGGCGGCCGGACGGCCCTTGGTGCTCGCGGTGATCGCCTGGGCGACGAGCGCGGGCGGCATGTCGTGGTAGCGCGACCTGATCAGCGCGACGACGCCCGAGACCAGCGCCCCCGCCTGGCTCGTGCCCTCGCCGATCCAGTAGCTGTCGCCGGGGCCGGCGCCGACGACGTCGGCCCCGGGCGCCGCGACCTGGACGCTCGCGTTGCGGTCGGAGAACTTCGCCGGGACGCCACCGCGCGTCATCGCCGCGACCGCGATCACGCCGGGGAACGCGGCGGGGTAGGACAGCCGGGTGAACCCGTCCTTGTCGGTCTTGCGGTCGCCGTCGTTGCCGGCCGAGGCGACCACGACGACGCCCTTGGAGATCGCGTAGGCGATGGCGTCGCGTTCCTCGCGGCCGGCGCTCGGCCCGCCGAGGGACATGTTGATCACGTCGGCGCCGTGATCCGCCGCGTAGCGGACCGCCTTGGGCAGCGCCGAGCGGTACTCCGGGCTGTCACGGAACGACTTGTAGCCCTTCTCGCTCGGGTCGGCGATCACTCGCAGGGAGAGCAGGCGCGACTCGGGGGCCACCCCGATCACCCCGGCGTTCGAGCCGTGCCCGTGCCCGGCGATCAGGGAGGCCATCCAGGTGCCGTGGAGCCGGCCAGGGTCGGGCGCCACGGCGCTGATGAAGTCGGGGCCCGCGTTCACGGTGCCGGTGAGGTCGTGGTGGGACCCGTCGACGCCGGTGTCGAGGACGGCGACGGTGACGCCCTTGCCCTTGGTCGTTTGCCATGCCTGCGGCGCACCGAGGGCGTCGAGTACCCACTGCTCGCGGTCGCGTACGGAGTCGGCGTGCCCGGTGGCGGGGAGCAGGGCCACCGTCAGCGCCGCGGCGGCCGCCACCGCGGCCCTCAGCACTTCCACTCTCGCTTCTCGGAGCAGTCCGGCTGGACGGGGAGCGCGAGGGCGCCGGCGATGTTGCGGCCGATCTCCGGCGCGAGCAGGAACCAGCCGGTGTGCGATTTGCGGACGGCCGCGGCGGGCCGGCCGTCGGTCTGCCCGGCCACCGTGAGCACGACGTACGGCCCGGCCCGTCCGGTGGCGGCGAACTGCCGCGCGGGGTCGTCGAACCGGGCGGCGATCGTCCGCGGGAACGCCAGGGCGTGCAGGAACGGACCCGGCTTGCCGGGGTCCGGCGGTGCGAGGGCCTCGTCGGCCAGGCCGGCGGCCCGCTCATCGTCCAGGGCGACGATCCCCACGGTGAGGACGATGCCCTGCATCTCGTCGACGTAGGTGGCCCGCAGCAGCGCGCGGCAGCCGTACTTCGCGAGGACGGCGGCGGGGGCGGGGTCGATGCCGGTGGCGCATCCCATCTCGGGGGCGATGCCGACCCGGCTCGCGTGCTCGATCCCGCCCTGTTCGGAGGTGTACGGGACGGAGGCCGGGAAGATCTTCTCGGTCGGCCAGGCGCGCCAGCGGTTCCGGACCTCCTCACCGGCCGCGCGGTACAGCTCCCACTGGGTCGGCTTGCGGTGGAACTCCCAGTAGACCCGGGCGGTGGAGAGGACTCCGACGACGAGATAGCCGATCGTGGTCACCGCCGCCACCACCAGCCACAGGCGGCGACGGGCGTACCAGGGCACCGGTTCGGGCGGAGGCTCGTCCGGCCCGTGCCATGCCCCCCATCCGCCAGGCCCGGTCGTCGGCCAGCTCGGATCGGAGGTTCGCGCCATATCTGAAAAGGTTACTGGGCCATCCCTCGCATCTGGACAGAACCGAGACGTGGGTGGCCCAGTGAGGCCAAGGGGAACATCCCGACGGCGCTCCGCCCGGACGTTCCATCGGTCGGAGATCGGCGTGGGGGGGGGGGGGGGGGGGCGCGCGCGGGGCCGCCGCGCACCCCCCGCGCCTCCCCGAACCGCGGCAGCACAACCCACTCCACAAACACGAACATCTTAATATCACACGACTGAAC